>JBLHIC010000038.1:0-21306 GCA_047614245.1 Flavobacteriaceae bacterium | reverse complement strand
TCAATAATAAAGCTCGCACATGATATAAAAGTCTCTTTCAATTAGAGAGAAGGATTGCACTCAAGTCCCTGTTTTAATTTCATGGCATTGTATTTGTATTAAAACTAGTAATTAATTTAAATTTTTAATATGAATAAAGGAACAGTAAAATTTTTCAATGATGCCAAAGGATTTGGTTTTATTACTGAAGAAGGTTCAAACAAAGAACATTTTGTACACATCTCAGGATTGGTTGATGAAATTCGTGAAAACGATGACGTTGAATTCGATCTTACAGAAGGTAAAAAAGGATTAAACGCAATAAACGTCAAAGTTTTATAAAATACCCTTAGGTTAAAATGTAAGAGCCCCGATTTAAATTGGGGCTCTTTTTTTATGCCCTAGTTTTTTATTAGTTTTTAACTAGTTTTCTTGTAATTGTATTTCCTTCGGAAGTAAGTTTCAGTAAGTAAATACCTGAGGAAATTTCAGAAACAGTTAGATTTATCTTTCCATTTTCTGGAGTTATCTCTTCTGAAAACACTTTTTGCCTCTGAAGATTATAGATAATTACTGAACTTTCAGAAGTTAAGTGTTGCGATTGAATCGAAATTCTTTCCGAAGCAGTAATAGGAAAAATTGAAAAATCTGAAAACACATTCGAGTTAATCCCCAATACCCCATCAGTTTGAATTTCAAAATCGCTCAATGCGTAACTTCCGTTAACACTATTTGTTAATCGAACGAAGATCGTTTGCGGGTTTGCTATATTTTAATAAACCGTCTTACTTACAATTTCACTAACATTCTCTTCAGAATCTTCCAATGTCTCGTGATAACTACATCTATAAATATTCGGGTCCTGAGAACCTAGCATCTGAGATTCATTGACAGTTAGATCAAATATCGCGATTTCATCTCCCTCGTCATCACAAGCCAATAAGTCGGCTGGTTGATTGGCTACCTGAGCATTTGCAACTAGAGTAAAAAAGAAATAGTAGCAAGAGTGATTTTTTAATTTGTTTTTCTTTTTACACAAATATAGAGATTAGAATTTTGTCGTATTGAATTGAGAATACTTTTTAAAAAATCAAATATTTAAAGAATATCTTTACCTCATGCAAAAACAAATTTCCAGTCTTCAAAATCCGTTAATCAAGCAAACGCTTCAGCTGCAGGATAAATCCAGAGAACGGAGAAAAAGTGGGCTGTTTGTTATTGAAGGGCAGCGGGAAATAGAATTGGCTCTTAAAGGGGGCTATGTATTGAAAACCGTATTGTTTTCTTCTGAAATTATTTCAGAAGAAGCATTGTTGAATATAAGAGACCTTTCTACACCGGAAACTGAGTTTATTGAGATCACTTCCGAAGTATATGAAAAACTAAGCTACAGAACATCAACTGAGGGCATATTAGCAATAGCCAAAGTCCAGGATCTTTCCTTGAAAAATTTAGCATTTACCAGTTCTAAGCCCTTGATTCTTGTTGCTGAGGCTCCCGAAAAACCGGGAAACATTGGCGCTTTGTTGAGAACTGCCGATGCAGCTAATTTAGATGCTGTTATTATTGCAAATCCAAAAACCGATATTTACAATCCGAATATCATCCGGAGTAGTGTAGGATGTATTTTCACTAGGAAAATTGCGACTGCAACGACTTCAGAAATTATCGCCTTTCTCAAAGAAAAGCGAATTTCTATTTACAGTGCTATTTTACAAGAGTCGGTTGCCTACAACACCATTGATTTCATAGAAGCTTCAGCTATCGTTGTGGGTACAGAATCTACGGGTCTTTCCGAAGATTGGCGCAAGAATGCAACTAAAAATATTAGCATTCCTATGCAGGGGAAAATAGATTCTATGAATGTTTCTGTAGCGGCTGGAATACTTATCTTTGAGGCGAAAAGACAGCGGGAATTTTAATTAATAATGTACAATTAGCAGAAATTAAAAATCTGAAACTTTGATGCTCTGAAACTTGCTAACGATCCAACTATCTAATAATCTAAATCAGCAAATTAAACATTGCTAATTACTAACTGTTAATTGAATTATGACACCACAGCTCCTGTTTTATATAATCATTGGTATTTTAATTTTTAGTTTCTCCATTGATAAAATCTTGGACTATTTAAATGCAAAACATTTCGACGATGATTTGCCTTTAGATATAAGTGATGTTTATGATAATGAAGAATATCAAACATCACAGCGATATAAAACCGAGAACTATAAATTTGGTTTAATTACGTCTATCATCTCAATCGCTGTAACGCTCGTCTTTTTCTTTCTTGACGGCTTTGCATATGTTGACAACTTTGCGCGTTCAATAACGGAAAACAATATCTTAATCGCTTTGGTTTTCTTTGGCTGTATTATGCTTGCAAGTGATTTTTTAAGCACCCCGTTTAGCTATTATCAGACCTTTGTAATAGAAGAGAAATTTGGGTTTAATAAGACTACTATAAAAACATTTTTTCTCGACAAATTAAAGGGATGGATAATGATGATTGTAGTTGGCGGATTGTTATTAAGTGCAATTATTTGGTTTTACGAGACTACAGGTGACAACTTTTGGTTATATACCTGGGGCTTAGTTACAGTTTTTGTTGTCTTTATGAATTTATTCTATGCACGCCTCATAGTTCCTCTATTCAATAAGCAAACACCTCTTGAGGATGGCACTTTGAGGTCACAAATTGAAACGTATGCCAACAAGGTTGGATTCACTTTGGATAAAATATTTGTCATTGATGGGTCTAAAAGAAGTACAAAGGCAAATGCTTATTTTTCTGGTTTCGGAAGTGAAAAAAGAGTAACATTATATGATACACTTATCAAGGAATTAGAAGAGGATGAGATCGTTGCAGTACTTGCTCATGAAGTTGGACACTATAAGAAGAATCATATTATTATTAACCTCGTCACTTCAATTTTAACGACAGGTTTTACACTTTGGCTGCTATCACTTTTTATTGACAACTCGTTGCTTTCGAAAGCCTTAAACGTTTCTGAACCATCTTTTCATATAGGCTTAGTGGCATTTGGGGTGCTTTATAGTCCTCTTTCAGAAATCACAGGTATGGTTATGAATTACCTATCTAGAAAATTTGAATACCAAGCCGACAATTATGCCAAATCAACATATAGCGGCGCACCTTTGATTTCAGCGTTAAAAAAACTGTCAAAAAGCAGTTTAAGTAATCTTACTCCACATTCCGCTTATGTTTTTGCTCACTACTCCCACCCTACCTTGTTAGACAGGTTTAGGAACTTAAAAGCTGATTCGCAGGGGTAGTTTCAGTATTTCGTTGAAAAAAGACTGGTTTACACTTCACAATACTATCCTTCTAAATACTTTTATCTTGTAATACCAATTTAGTTGTTTATTAGTATACGAAGTAGTACTTTAGTTATATGACAGAAGCTGCAATTGAAAAGGAGAAGAAAGAGCTCACCAAACAATATAAAGAATTACTAAGGATAAGTTATCGTACGCTTTCCAAGGAAGATAAAAAACTTATTCGAAGTGCTTTTGATGTTGCCGTAGACGCGCATAAAGACCAGCGCCGTAAATCTGGTGAGGCATATGTTTTTCACCCTATTGCAGTGGCAAAAATCGTTGCTTCTGAAATCGGTTTAGATGCTACTTCCATTGCAGCTGCTTTACTTCATGATGTAGTTGAAGATACTTCATATACCTTAACAGATATTGAACGAATGTTTGGTTCAGTCGTGGCGCGAATTGTCGATGGATTAACCAAGATCGATAATATGCCCTATGATGGGGAGATATCGTTACAAGCGGAGAATTTCAGAAAGATGCTTCTTACTCTGAATGAAGATATTCGGGTTATTATAATTAAAATTGCTGATCGATTACACAATATGCAGACGATGGAGTCCATGCCTGCTCATAAGCAAGTCAAAATTGCTTCGGAAACACTATATATCTACGCTCCATTAGCACATAGAATTGGACTGTACAACATTAAAAATGAATTAGAAGACCTAGGATTAAAGTACACTGAACCTGAAGTTTACAACGATATTCTAGGTAAAATCAAAGAGAGTAAAGAAGAACAGGATCTCTATATTAAAACATTTTCAAAAACTATTAGAGACTCTCTGGATTCCGAGAATCTCGAGTATACAATTAAAGGTCGTCCAAAATCCATTTTTTCCATCAGACGCAAAATGCTTAAACAAAATGTTAGCTTCGATGAAGTTTATGACAAGTTTGCTGTTCGAATCTGTTATGAAGGAGCTCTAGAAACGGAAAAATTTCTGGCTTGGAAAATCTATTCCATCGTTACCGATCATTTTCGCCCAAACCCAATTAGATTGAGGGACTGGATCTCGTCGCCAAAATCCACGGGATATGAAGCCCTGCACATCACCGTTATGGGACCCAAGGGACGTTGGGTTGAAGTGCAAATTAGAAGTGAGCGCATGAATGAAATTGCGGAAAAAGGATTTGCAGCGCATTACAAATACAAGAGTAATGAAAAAGACGATGGCGGACTTGAGGAGTGGCTAAACAAGCTTCAGGATACACTAGAGAATTCAGATATAAGCGCTGTAGATTTTGTGGAAGAGTTTAAATTAAACCTCTATGCAAAGGAAATCTTTGTGTTTACCCCTAAGGGCGATTTATATTCACTTCCGAAGGGCTCATCGGCATTGGATTTTGCTTTTCATATTCATACCGAAGTGGGACTTCATACAAGAGGCACAAAGGTAAATGGCAAACTAGTACCGCTAAGTCATGAACTTAAAAGTGGTGACCAAGTGGAAATTATTACTTCAGAAAAAGCGAAGCCTTCAGCCAACTGGTTGGATTATGCAAATTCACCCCGTGCTCGATCAAAAATTAAATCTTCACTTAAGGATGAGAAGAAGCAAATTGCAGCAGAGGGAAAAATCATATTGACAAGGAAATTAAAGTCACTAAAGATTGCTCTTGACGAGAAAGCCGTTAACCAATTAGTTGTCTTTTTCAAAGTAAAAACTAGCTTAGACTTATTTTACCGGGTAGGAGCTGGAATTATTGATAACCCAAAGTTGAAGGACTTTGCTTCCACCAGAAGTAATGTCTTGATGAGCTTCATTAAAAACCGAATAAGGAAACCCACCAACCCTGATGAGGTAAACAAAGAAGAGATAACTGAAAAATTCGATCAGCTTGTTTTTGGGAAAGAAGAGGAAAACTTAGACTATAAATTGGCAAACTGTTGTAACCCTATTCCAGGAGATGATGTTTTTGGATTTATCACTGTATCTGAGGGTATAAAAGTTCATAAATTAAATTGTCCCAATGCAATCCAAATGCAATCCAATTACAATTATCGAATTATTGCTGCGAAATGGGTTGATTCTAGTCAGAGAGATTTCAAATCTGAGTTAAAAATTAGCGGAATTGACACTATAGGTCTTGTAAATGAGGTGACTAAAGTTATTTCAACCAATCTCCATATTGACATGAAAAGTGTTCATTTTGATAGCAATGATGGGCTATTTACAGGTACTATTGTTGTTGTCGTTAAGAATAAATCAATTCTTGATAACTTGGTGAAAAAAATAAAAAATATAAACGGAATTGATAAAGTAACAAGAGTATAATTGAGTAACTTTGACCCTTTATTATGAGTTCGAAAACCAATACAACGAATCAATTAATTGTTAAGAATGTTTTTACTGGTTTCTTAGAAGAAAAAAGCCACCGTAAAACACCTGAGCGCTACGCCATACTTCAAGAAATTTATGATCACAATGACCATTTCGACATTGAGTCTTTGTACATAAATATGAAAAATAAGAACTACCGCGTTAGTAGAGCTACTTTGTATAATACTATCGAGTTACTTTTAGAGTGCAAATTGGTACGTAAACATCAATTTGGCCAGAATCAGGCACATTATGAGAAGTCTTATTTCGATAAGCAACACGATCATATTATCCTATCCAATGGAGAAGTGATCGAATTTTGTGATCCAAGAATTCAAACAATAAAAAAAACGATCGAAGAAGTCTTCGATATAGAAATTACAAACCATTCATTATATTTTTACGGAAATAAAAAATCACCGGATACTAATCCGGAAAATTCTTAATTAATTATGACTGTAGACTTACTACTTGGGTTACAATGGGGAGATGAAGGAAAAGGAAAGATCGTTGATGTTCTCACAAAAGACTATGACATTATTGCTCGATTTCAAGGAGGTCCAAATGCAGGGCACACTTTAGAATTTGATGGAATTAAGCACGTATTAAGAACGATTCCTTCTGGGATTTTTCACGAAAAATCGATTAATATTATAGGAAACGGTGTTGTAATTGATCCGGTTGTTTTTGAGAAAGAACTAGAAGGACTAGACCAATTTCATATTGATTACAAAGCCAAACTTCTTATTTCAAGAAAAGCGCATCTGATTCTGCCAACACACAGATTACTTGATGCAGCTTCCGAAGCTTCAAAAGGAAAGGCCAAAATTGGATCTACATTAAAAGGAATTGGCCCGACTTATATGGATAAGACAGGCAGAAACGGAATTCGTGTAGGGGATCTCGAACTAAACAATTGGAAAGAAAAATATCGAAATTTAGCGAACAAGCATGAAGGCATGATTAGCTTTTACAATGTTGATGTCCAGTATGACCTTGCTGAGATGGAAATCGAATTTTTTAAAGCTGTGGAAACTTTAAAAGAGCTCACATTTATCGATAGCGAAGATTATTTAAACAAAGCAATGAAATCGGGAAAAACGATTTTGGCTGAAGGTGCTCAAGGATCATTACTTGATATAGACTTTGGAACCTACCCTTTTGTAACCTCTTCAACTACTACTGCTGCAGGTGCTTGTACCGGTTTAGGAATTGCTCCAAACAAAGTAAAAGATGTTTATGGTATCTTCAAAGCGTATACGACACGCGTAGGATCAGGACCTTTTCCTACCGAACTCTTTGATGATATCGGTTTGAAAATGGCTAAAGTAGGGAGAGAATTTGGCGCAGTAACGGGAAGACCTAGACGCTGTGGTTGGCTAGACCTAGTGGCGCTAAAATATACTTGCGAGATTAATGGTGTGACCAAATTAATGATGATGAAGGGTGATGTGCTTTCTGGTTTTGACTCATTAGAAGTATGTACTGCATATAAATACAAAGGGGAGACTATTAAACATTTACCATATAATATTGAACCGGAAAATGTGACTCCAGTATATTCCAAATTTAAATGTTGGTCGAAAGATTTAACTAAAATGACCAATGCCGATCAATTCCCAAAGGAATTAAATGAGTACATTGAATTCTTGGAAAAAGAATTAGAAATACCCATCAAAGTTGTATCGGTGGGGCCTGACAGAAAGCAGACTATTTACAGATAGGCTGTTGTCACCTTTTTACTTCAAGACTTGTAAACTGATTTTTTTTCTTCAAATTGACAACCAATATAAATAAGAAGTAATTAGAATTGAAGATACCTTGCCACTTATTGTTACTGTTCCTATGCTTCTCGAGCATACTTTATAGCCAGCAAGATACTCTGAAGCAAAAAGTCAATATTAAATCAGGGTATCTCGAAATTAAACCCGAATTACCTGATGCTATAATTTACACCAAAGACAATGAAGGTCAGGTATATATAGTTCATGAAGGTGTCGAAATGTGGTGCGACCAAGCTTATGTATATCTAAAAGATAATTTTGTTAAGGCTTACGGAAATGTTAGAATTGCGCAGGGAGACACTGTCAATCTGAGCAGTAAATACGGAGAATACAACGGGAATACACAATTCGCTTTTGCCAGCGGCGATGTGCTTATGAAAAACCCGCAATCAACATTAACCACAGACACACTCTACTTTGATCGCATTAAACAGCAAGCTTATTATCGAAGTGGCGGAACAGTTGTAGATACCGCAAGCACACTTACTAGCCGAATTGGACGGTATTATACCGAAACTAAGAAATATCAGTTCCTATCAGATGTAGTTATTAAGAATCCTAAATATACTGTGAACTCAAAACAGTTAGATTTCTATTCTGAAACAGGGGGAGCATATTTATATGGGGAATCTACTATAGTAAGTAAAACGAGTATTGTTTATTGTGAGCGAGGTTACTACGATACCAGAACAGATATAGGCTATTTTGTGAAAAACTCAAGAATTGATTACGAAACAAGAGTTTTATATGGAGATAGCCTTTACTTCGACCGATCTAAAAGTTTTGCCTCGGCTACTAATAATATTAGGGTTTTAGATACGGCAAATAAGAGTATTATTCGAGGTCATTATGCTGAAGTTTTTAGAGACAAAGACTCGCTTTTCATATCAAAGAGAGCGGTGGCGGTTACATTACGAGATAGTGATTCTATTTATGTTCACGCAGACACCTTACAAATAACAGGAAAACCAGAAAATAGAATCCTAAAGGGATTTTATCGAGCTCGTTTTTTCAAACAAGGAACTCTAAAGGAAGGGCCTACTAGCGGTAAATGTGACTCTATTTTTGTAAACCAAAAAATAGGTATCACAAAATTATTTCAAAATCCTGTATTATGGACGGGCGAGAATCAAATAACAGGGGACACAATTTATATTCTTTCAGATACCATAACCGAAAAGTTAGATACTCTTAAAGTATTTAATAATGCATTTTTAATTCAGAAAGACAGCCTAGGTTATAACCAAGTGAAAGGGCATCGATTGAATGGTCTGTTTACCAATAATGAATTGGATACCGTTAACATAAATAAAAATACAGAAGTTGTTTACTATTCCCGAAACGAAAAGAAAGAACTTACGGGAATAAATAATACCGTCTCCAGTTCCATACAAATGTACTTGGAAAACCAAAAAATATCTGGAATCCGTTTTATTAAGCAAGGTAAAGGAAAAGTTTACCCACCTTCCCAGTTTCCTGAAAATTTTAAGGAATTACCGGGATTTAATTGGAGAGGTGAGGAACGATTGACACGTAAAGAAGATTTATTTAAGGGAAAACCAGCACCTATATTAACTAAAATCAAAGGTATTCCTTTACCAAAAGATGAAGGTGATTTCTTCGATGAGATCCCAGATGATGAACTAAACATTCCAGAGGCTTCAAAATTATCACCGAAGCATTTTCGGAATAAACCAGACGATCCAAAGCCAATGACTAGTCCCTCTGAAGAGAATGAAAACAAAAAGGATGGCGAGCAGAAAAAAAATAATTAGTCCCGCCATTTTGGCCCTGAAATAATAAAATTGGCTTCCTAGTCATCATGCCTAATTATACAGAAGCGATCTTAATGACTAGTACTGATTAGGAATTGATTAACCTTAAATAATGAAAAAAAAATTCTTCAAATATCAAGCTCAAACTACAACACATCCTTTGGCAATGGAGGTAGATTATGCTAAAGGAAGTTATATATATGATACTGAAGGACTAAAACACCTTGACTTTGTAGCTGGCATATCAGCTTGCCCCTTAGGCCATTGTCACCCTAAAGTTACTGAAGCGGTGAAATCGCAACTTGACAAATACCTCCATGTTATGGTCTATGGTGAGTATATTCTTGAGCCAGCAGTTGATCTGACTAAATTACTCGCTCAGCATCTTCCAGCCACGTTGCAAACTACATATCTGGTGAATAGTGGGACTGAGGCAATTGAAGGCTCGATGAAGCTGGCACGTAGGGCTACCGGACGTACTGAAATTATATATGCGCACAATGCCTATCATGGGAATACGCTGGGATCTTTAAGTGTAATGGGTTTTGAAGAAAGAAAAAAAGCCTTTCGACCGTTACTTCCTGATTGCAATCCGATTCAATTTAATTCGGAAGAAGACTTAGATAAGATCACGGAAAACACTGCAGCTGTATTGTTGGAAACAATTCAAGGAGGTGCTGGATTTATTTTTCCTAAAAATGATTATCTAAAAAAAGTGAGAAATCGATGCAATGAAGTTGGAGCCTTGCTTATTCTTGATGAAATCCAACCCGGTTTTGGACGAACAGGAAAGCTTTTTAGTTTTGAGCATTTTGATGTAGTACCGGATATTCTAGTAATGGGTAAAGGAATGGGCGGAGGGTTACCTATTGGAGCGTTTACAGCTTCAAACAAATTAATGTCCCTATTAAATCACTCCCCTACTCTTGGCCATATTACCACTTTTGGCGGTAATGCAGTGATAGCATCTGCGGCACTAGCAACCCTAAAAGAAATTACTGAATCACAATTAATACCTCAAACCCTTCTTAAAGAAGATGTGTTCAGAAGGCTTCTGAAGCATTCTCTTATTAAAGAAATACGCGGTAGAGGTCTTATGTTAGCACTCGTTATGGAATCTGCGGAAATTGCTTCCGAAGTAATTCTGAAATGTAAGAATCGTGGTCTGATACTTTTCTGGCTGTTATTTGAACCAAGAGCAATCAGGATTACTCCGCCATTAACTGTTTCCGAAGAAGAAATTAAAGAAGGCTGTGCCATTTTGACCGATGTACTCCATGAAGTTGCCCAGAGCCAAGATTCATAACCTATCTGATAATCAACTTTTTGAACGCTACAATCCCTGTTGATAAAGGTGTTAACAACAATAATGGCACAACTATTGAATCCTATTTTTCATTAGTATCTTTAATTTGAAGAAACAGTTAAACCGCTGCGTATGCAATTAAGCCCTAACGAGCATAACAATTTCTCCCTTTCCCGATTTGAATCTATGCTTAAGACTAACAGTGTGTTATTCTTTGACTCTGAAGAGTTCGAAAATATAATTCACTATTATCTGGAAAATGGTAAAATATCACTCGCGAAAAAAGCGACGAAACTTGGATTGGAGCAACACCCAACTTCTACTAATTTGAAGCTTTTTCAAATTGAAATGTTCATTTTTGAAAATAAATTAGATATTGCTGATACTTTATTGGATACACTGTACCTCTTGGAACAGTCCAATGAAGAAATTTATATTCAAAAGGCAAATATTCTTTCAAGACGCGATGAGCATAAAAAAGCAATAAAATCCCTCGAAAAAGCTCTGGAATTAACGAATGACCAAACAGATGTATTCTCACTTATTGGAATGGAATATCTTTTCTTAGAAGATTTTGAAAATGCAAAATATTATTTCATGAAATGCCTTGAGGCAGACGAAGATGATTTTTCTGCTTTATATAATATCATTTATTGTTTTGAATATTTAGAGCAAAACGAAGCAGCCATAGATTATTTGAATGAGTTTTTAAACAATGACCCTTATTGTGAAGTCGCCTGGCATCAGGTTGGCAAACAATATGCAATAATGAAAAATTTCAAGAAAGCCTTAGCGGCTTTTGATTTTGCCATAATTAGTGATGATCGATTTATTGGTGCTTATCTAGAAAAAGGTAAAGTATTAGAAAAACTCCGTAAATACGCAGAAGCTATTGAGAGTTATACTATTACGCTTAGATTAGATGACCCGACATCCTTTGCCCTATTGCGAATTGGCAAATGTTATGAGAAGTTGGGGAACAAAGATATGGCGCTTCAGTTTTATACCAAGTGCGTTGAAGAAGATTCCCTTTTAGACAAAGGTTGGATTGCTATTACAGATTTCTATTGTAAAACCAAGGACTATCAAAAAGCCTTATACTTTATTGATAAAGCCTTAAATATTGATAGTGAAAACGTATTGTATTGGAAGCGATATGCCAAAATAAATAACAAATTAAACCTCCTTGAAGAAGCGGAGGTAGGTTTTAGAAAAGCACTTGAACTAGGTAATTATGAATTAGAGACTTGGCTCACACGATGTGATATTTTAATAAAACTTGGAGAGTATGAAGCATCAGTGAAAAACTTATTTCAAGCAGCCGAGTTTTATCCGGAATGCGCGGAAATAGAATATCGCCTGGCTGGAGTTTACTACTATTTATCTGAAGAGAATAAAGGCGAATATCATTTAAAAAATGGACTCAACTTTGAACCGGAATTCACCTTAATTCTTGAAGAGCTATTCCCCGATGTTTATGAATTGAAATCTGTTAAAGAAATTATTGGAGAACGCGAAAATCCTTCACTTTAATTTGTGTATTTTTGGATGATATACAATAAATTATGCCATCCAGAAATCTACTTCAATACCTAATTATTACGGCAAAAGGTCTCGCCATGGGGGCTGCCGATGTTGTCCCAGGTGTGTCTGGAGGTACCATCGCCTTCATTTCTGGTATTTATGAAGAGTTAATAGAAACCCTCAATAAACTTGATATTGGTTTTTTATCCGCTTGGAAAAAAGAAGGGTTTTTTAAAGCTTGGAGAAGATATAATTTGGGGTTTTTATTGGCCTTATTTTCTGGGGTTGCTATAAGTATTCTCTCTCTAGCAAAGTTAATTACTTGGCTTCTTTCGAACCATCCAATTCTAGTATGGTCATTCTTTTTTGGATTAGTATTAGCAAGTATTCTATATGTTGGTCGGCAAATATTTAAGTGGGATTTAAAAACAATAAGTGCTATCTTAATGGCTACTGGATTGTCTTACGCAATTACACTTGCCAGACCTATTGGAGATACAAACAGCACTTGGTTTCTCTTTTTCGCAGGCTTTATTGCAATAATCGCAATGATTTTACCAGGAATATCGGGAGCATTTATATTACTCCTATTAGGCGCGTACAAGTCAATTATTGGAACTATAACTCAGCTTAGCGAAGGAATATCAAACCTGGATTGGACTTTATTCTCTACTGCATTTCTTAAAATTGGTGTATTTGGCTTGGGGGCTATTTTCGGACTTAAACTTTTCTCTAGGGTTCTTAATTGGTTATTTAAGCATCATAAAGATTTAATTCTTGCTACCCTCACGGGTTTTATGATAGGAGCACTGAATAAAATTTGGCCTTGGAAAGAAGTCTTGGAGTATAGAATCAACCACACAGGAGAAGAAATTCCTTTTTTAGAAAAAACTATTCTTCCCACTAATTACGCAAGCGACCCATTAATTTGGTCTGCGCTGCTATTTATGATTATAGGTTTCTTAGCCATTTTTCTTTTGGAAAGAATCGCTACTAAAAAAAATCCTTCCTAAATGCACGAGAAGCGTTCTTTTTCTGATAAGCTATGGCTCGTATTAAAAGGACTTGCAATGGGAGCAGCCAATAAAGTTCCTGGTGTGTCGGGTGGTGTGGTAGCATTTGTTGCTGGGTTTTATGAGGAGTTTATTTATTCCCTACAAAAAATTAACAGAAAAGCGTTTGCATTACTTATAAACGGAAGGTTTCAAAGTTTTTACAATTATATTAACGGTCGCTTTTTAGGATTGCTTATCCTAGGTATGGTCATCAGTTATTTTAGTGTTTCCAAACTATTAGATTATCTTATAGAGCACTTCGAATTATATGTCTGGAGTGGTTTTTTCGGAATGATTATAGGATCTATATACTTCATTGCTAAAGACTTTGGCGAATGGAAAAGAAAGAGTCTAGCCTACTTACTTTTAGGAATTATTGCAGGCGTAAGTATTAGTTTCTTAGAACCAGCTACTGAAAATAGCAATCTAATTTTTGTCTTCTTTTGTGGGATTATTGGTGTTTCTGGAATGACTCTTCCTGGCTTATCAGGATCGTTTATTCTCATAATCCTAGGAAACTATGTATTGCTATTAGTAGATTCTGTGAATGCCTTATATGATACAGTGGCGGATCTCATTCAAGCAGATTTCAGTTTTATCAACAATCAAGAACGTATTGAATTATTAAAGGTATTGTTTGTCTTTTCATTTGGATCTCTTGTTGGATTAGTCTCCCTATCTCATCTATTGGCTTTTGTTTTAAAAAAACACAAAAAAGCTACCTATGCAGTCATTATTGGATTTATAGCTGGTTCATTAGGCGTCGTATGGCCATGGAAAGTAAAATCATTTAAATATGATTCCTTGGGTAATCAATTGTTCGATGCAAAAGGCAGAGAAATTATTATTGGATATGATAGATACCTTCCTTCAGAATTTTCTTACGAAACTTTTCTAGCAATTTTATTTATTTTCGTAGGAATAATTGGCGTACTAAGTTTAGATTGGTACCATAAATTGCGATCTCGCCAACATGGCTAAATACGGACTTATTGGAAAAAATATTGGGTTTTCATTTTCGAAGGCTTTCTTTACTACTAAATTTTCTCAGGAAAACAGATTGGATACCTACGTAAACTTTGATGTAGAGTCGATTAATACATTAAAGGAAATTATCAAAGAAAATAACACCCTAAAAGGATTAAACATTACAATTCCCTACAAGGAAAGTGTTATCCCTTTGCTGGATAGATTAGATAAAGAAGCTAAAAATATTGGCGCAGTCAATACAATCAAAATTCATCGCGACGGCAGATTAGTGGGATATAACACGGACCACTATGGATTTGCTAAATCCCTCGCAGATTTTTTTCCGTTAAAAGATAAAACTGCACTTATTCTAGGAACTGGTGGCGCCGCAAAGGCCATTGCTTATGTTTTAGACGCTATGGGCTTTGATTATCAATATGTTTCACGAACAAAGACTGAAACTATACTTTCTTATAGTGACCTCGATAGAAATATCATTTCCAATCACCATTTAATTATTAACTGTACCCCTTTAGGCACGTTTCCTAAAGTTCAAGAATTTCCAAATATTCCGTACCAATTTCTTACAAGCGACCACCTCCTTTTCGATTTGATCTACAATCCTCAAGAAACAGAGTTCTTAAAAATGGGACACGCGAAAGGTGCTAGAGTAGCGAACGGATTAAAAATGCTTGAATATCAAGCAAAAAAGGCTTGGTCTATCTGGAAATCATAAAATTCACCTAAAAAACCCTTAAAATCCTTTAAAAAACTAGGGTTGCTTTGCTATTTGCTGAGTTGTTAGTATCTTGAACCATAAAGAAAAATGAACGATAACATTGAAATAAATGTCAGACGAAAAATCTAAAAAAACTGAAATTACCAAGATTATTACACCAGAAACCGAATCTTCAAAAACCACCGATAAAGAAAAAACTTCGGCAATTGACACATCACCAATTGAAGTTCAAGTTGAAAATTCTGCAGAGGAAAGTATTAATAACGAAACAAACGATCTAAAGAAAATCGAAGAAACTACAGAAGTTGAAACTAAAGTAGAAGACAACATTATAGTTTCCGAGGATATTGAAAAAACTTCAGAAGTTGAAATCATAGATAATTCAGAATCGGACAAAGATGATGAAAGTGAAGACGACGAAAGCGAAGAAGTGAATTCTTCTGATGACGAGGCCCATGAAGAGGAAGAAGTCGAACTAAAGGCTCAAAAAGATTATCACAACCTTACTCCTAATGAACTAATTTCAGAATTAGAAACCCTCTTAAAGTCAAGAGCCATTCAAAGTCTTAAACATGATGTAGATGAGATAACATCTGAGTTCAATGCACAATTTCAGGCAGAATTAGAGCATAAGAAAGAAGAGTTTTTAGCAGCTGGAGGTAATATAATAGATTTTCATTATTCTAATCCAGACAAAAAAGCATTTAACTCTCTCTACTTCGATTATAAGGAAAAACGAAACGAATACTATAAGAACCTCAAGAAGGATTTACAAGCAAATTTTGCTAGGCGCAACGAATTAATTGAAGAATTAAAAGGGCTTTTAAATGCGCAAGAAAATATAAACACGACCTACAAGCATTTTAAAGAGATTCAAGAAAATTGGAGACTAGCAGGAGCAATACCTCGAGATAAGTATAATATCTTATGGAATACGTATCACCATCATGTTGAGAATTTTTATGATTTCTTGCATTTGAATCGTGAGTTCCGTGATTTGGATTTTAAACATAATCTAGAGCAAAAAATAAAGCTAATAACCAGAGCAGAAGAGCTTGCTCAAGAAACAAACATTAATAAAGCTTTCCGTGAACTGCAAATGTTGCACAAAATGTGGAAAGAAGAAATAGGGCCTGTTGCTAAAAAGTATCGAGACGAAGTCTGGGATAAATTTAGCGAAGCAACTAAAGTGATTCATGACAAACGCATGGATAGTTTAAAAGAGCTTGAAGCCTCATTCGATGAAAATTACAAACAAAAAATAGAACTTATTGCTCATATTAACAATGAAGTAGCAATACCCAAAAAGAATCATAAGGACTGGCAAAATGGAATGAAGTCCATTCAAACCTTAAGGGATAAGTATTTCGAAATTGGGAAAGTTCCGCGTTCGAAAAATAAGGAAATATGGAATGAATTTAAGGACGCTACCAGAAATTTCAATCACGAAAAAAATGGCTTCTATAAAAATCAGAAAAAGGAACAATTTACAAACCTTGAAAAGAAGAAAGCTTTAATTAAAATAGCAGAGGACAACAAAGAGAGTGAAGATTTTGAGGTAGTTACATCTTTAATGAAAAAAATCCAGTCGGAATGGAGAACCATTGGCCATGTTCCTAGAAAGGATAGTGATAAAGTTTGGAAACAATTTAAAGAAGCCTGTAATTATTATTTCGATCGGATACACGCACAAAAAAATGAAGCGAATAAAGAAGAAATGGTTAATTACGAAACCAAAAAAGAGTTTCTTGAAACTCTCTCTGCTTTCACCTTGACTGGAGACAACAAAGCTGATATTAGCAGTATTAAGGAAAAAATAACCGAATGGAAGCAAATCGGACGCGTACCATATAATATGAAAAATATTGAACAAGATTTCAATAAAGCTCTTGATGGTGCATTTGCTAAGTTAGACCTTGATAAAAAAGAAATGGAACTTATTAAGTTTGAGAATAAACTTAATACGATGGTTTCTCAAGAAGACAACCAAAAGCTACAAAACGAACAGATTTATATTTCTAAAAAGATTGAAGAAAGTAAAAACGAAATTCGTCAATTAGAAAATAACCTTGGATTCTTTAAGCACGTTGATAAAAACAATCCAATGGTTAAGGATGTTCATTCAAACATTGCCAAGCATAAAGAACAACTAGAAGTTTGGAGTGCTAAGATGACCAAAATACGTTCGGCGCGTAAACATTAGCAACTATGATGCAATGCCCGCTTTGTTCAAATACATCTTTAAATGAATTTGACAACATAGTGGGCATCATATATTTACAATGCGATAATTGTCAGTCCGTCTTCAAGCATTTTGAAAATTACCCTACGCTCGAAGTAGAAAAGGAACGCTACCTCCTTCACGATAATGACATTACTAATGAAGGTTACCAAACGTTTGTGCAACCAATAGTGCAACACATTTTAAAGTCTATACCAAAGTCGGCGGTTGGATTAGATTTTGGTGCAGGTACTGGTCCTGTAATTGCTGAAATTTTAAAGTCTGAAAGCTATAACATATCCCTATATGATCCATTTTTTCATCCTGAAAAAGAGGTATTAAATAACACTTACGATTTCATTATTTGCTGTGAAGTTATTGAACATTTCCATTGTCCAAATATTGAATTTGTATTGCTTCGGAAACTATTAAAACCAGGAGGAAGGTTATTTTGCATGACCCATTTATTACCTGAAAAAGAAGATTTTAAAAGTTGGTATTACAAAAATGATCCAACGCATGTTATTTTTTATTCTGAAGAGAATATCCAATGGATCAAATCAAATTTTAATTTTTCCAAAGTGAAAATTGAAGATAGATTGATAATTTTCGAAACCTCTTAGTTTAATACCGATTAAACCCTTTTTGCTTCTTCCCAAAAGACGTCCATTTCGGCTAAGGTCATATCCTCTAGTGTTTTCCCAATTTCTTTTACCTTGGCTTCAATATACTGAAAACGCTTTATAAACTTTTTGTTGGTACGTTCCAGCGCATTTTCTGGGTCTACTTTTAAGAAACGAGCATAATTAATCATAGAAAACAGCACATCGCCAAATTCCGCTTCTATCTTATCCTTATTATCTGCAGAGACTTCTTGCTGCAGTTCATCTAATTCTTCCTTCACCTTTTCAAAAACCTGCTGCGGCTCTTCCCAATCAAATCCAACTCCCGAAACTTTATCCTGAATGCGATTTGCTTTTACCAATGCAGGAAGTGACTTTGGGACTCCTTCTAGAACACTGGTTCTTCCTTCCTTTAGCTTTAGGTTTTCCCAGTTTCTCTTTACTTCTAACTCATCAGCTACTTCAACATCACCGTAAATATGAGGATGTCTAGAGATAAGCTTTTCACAGATGCTATTACAAACATCACCAATATCAAAATCCGCAGTTTCACTGCCTATCTTAGCATAAAATACAAGGTGTAGTAATAGATCACCAAGCTCATGTTTTACCTCTTCCAAATCATTCTCCAAGATAGCATCACCTAGTTCGTATGTCTCTTCTATGGTTAAATGACGAAGACTCTCCATCGTTTGTTTTCTATCCCAGGGGCATTTTTCGCGAAGTTCATCCATAATGGTTAACAATCGGTCGAAGGCTTTCAATTGGATGTCTCTAGAATTCATAAGGTGAAATTATATGCTGAACAAAACTACAGTATTTCTATTTTTTCAATGGGTATAGTTATTAAAAAGGATTAACACCGATTAACAAATAAAGTAAACCTAATAATTCGCTTCTATTTCACTTATATTTCAAATTATTTAAGACTCATTTCACCTGCTAATTGGTATAACACCTCAACCCCCTATCAGTTAGCTTTTTGAAAAAACGAAATACCGTATATAAAAAACCCGCGCTATATAAAAATACCGCGGGACCTATATTTGAATTGATATTATACTATGTTTTTCTTGCCGCTGTATTTTTCCCAGCGCCGCCTTTTTTAGAGGAAGACCCCTTAGAAGATGATGAATTAGAAGCTACAGACTTATCCCCAGTAACCTTACTGGCCTCAATAGCTTTGGCAACTTTATCATCTCCTGCATCATCCTCTTCTGTTGTTTCAGAAAAATCCGACATACCACTTTTTATAAGCAAGTTATACCACTGAACTACCTTCTTGATATCACTCGAATACACACGGTCTTCATCATAGTCAGGTAGCACTCCGAAGAAATATTCTTCAAGTTCATCTTTAGAAGATTTATGACTGATCGCTTCTCCACCATCCTCTTTTTCAGAAATTTTCGCAAATACTGCGCGCAATGGTAATTCTTCTGTAAGTGTATAAATGGCTATTTCTGAAAGTAGACTCACATTATGCCTTGCACTTACACTAATTTTCTTTCCGTCAAGTAAGGATTCAGCCAAAAAACCCGATCTTGTTTGGGTATTTACTCTGTATAATCCAGGTTTACCCGTTATTGACAATATTTTTTCTAAGCTCATAAATGAATTTCAATTTTTTTTCTGAAATGAAAGTAACAAATATCTTTGGTTTCATTGAAATAACCAAAAGTGTTAACGTTTCTTTTTTACATTAGGAAAGCGCATTCGATAATCGATGCTAACTTTTCCCTTCGATATATTAGACAACTTCGTTTTTATTATACGTTTTTTTAATGGAGAAAGTTTGTCAGTAAATAGTATTCCCTCGATATGGTCATATTCATGCTGAATTATTCGAGCTGCCATACCCGTAAAAGTATCCTTATGTTTTTCAAAATTCTCATCTTGGTATTCAATGATAACATCAGACTGCCTAAATACGTCTTCTCTAACATCAGGGATGCTTAAGCAACCTTCGTTAAATGCCCACTCGTCACCTACTTCATCAACTATTTGAGCATTAATAAATACTTTCTTGAAATTTTCCAAGCTAGCACGTTCTACTTCGGACAAATCCTCGTCCTCAGCAAACGGAGTCGCATCTACTAAAAACAAACGAATGGGATGCCCAATTTGCGGTGCTGCAAGTCCAATACCACTTGCCTCATACATCGTTTCGAACATATTTTCAAGAAGCTCTTCAAGTTTTGGGTAATCCTTGTCAATTACTGCTCCTTTCTTCCGTAAAACTGGTTCTCCGTAAGCGAAAATTGGTAATATCATTCTAGGTACTATTTAATGTTTAATCTAATTATATAACTATTTATTATACAAATACTCCTGTAAAATAATGGTAGCACTTATCTCGTCAATTAAGGCCTTGTTTCGCCGTTGCTTTTTTTTCAATCCGCTGTCAATCATCGTCTGAAAAGCCATCTTACTCGTATATCGTTCATCTACTCTCTTTACTTCAAGCGTAGGAAAGACATTAGAAAGCTTCTTCAAAAACTTCTGAATAAATTCTTCAACATCGGAAGGAGTTCCGTCTTTTTGCTTTGGTTCTCCAACTAATACCAATTCTACCTTTTCCTCAATAAAATATTTCCTTAAAAAAGGAATCAATTCATTCGTAGGAACCGTTGTCAATCCGGACGCAATCAATTGTAATTCGTCCGTGATAGCTATTCCCGTTCGTTTTGTTCCGTAATCTATAGCTAATACTCGTCCCATTTGCGGTGCAAAAATAAGGGATTACTAAATACTATGCTAAAAATGGACACTATATTGATAACGACATTCTATATTTGCAAAAAATAATCCTGAAAAATGACACATTTACAACAAATCATCGAAAAAGCCTGGGATGATAGATCTCTTTTAACCAATCCGGAAACGATTGCTGGTATTCGTGAAGTTGTTCGTCTTTGTGATGAAGGACTTCTTAGATGTGCCGAACCAACTTCAGATGGCTGGAAAGTAAATGAATGGGTTAAAAAAGGTGTTGTTTTATATTTTCCTATCCAGAAGATGGAAACTATGGAGGCTGGAATTTTTGAATATCATGATAAGATTCCCTTAAAAAGAGGATACGAGGAGAAAGGAATTAGAGTGGTTCCCCATGCCGTTGCGCGTTTCGGGGCGTATATCTCAAAAGGAGTTATTTTGATGCCTAGTTATGTGAATATTGGTGCTTATGTTGACGAGGGAACTATGGTCGACACTTGGGCAACTGTTGGAAGCTGTGCCCAAATAGGTAAAAACGTTCATTTAAGCGGCGGTGTTGGTATAGGTGGTGTTTTGGAACCATTGCAAGCTGCTCCAGTTATTATTGAGGATAATTGTTTTATAGGGTCCCGTTGTATCGTGGTTGAAGGCGTTCGGGTGGAAAAAGAAGCAGTACTTGGAGCAAATGTAGTACTAACTGCATCAACTAAAATTATTGATGTTACAGGAGATACACCCATTGAGCGGAAAGGTCTAGTACCTTCCAGATCAGTTGTGATTCCAGGAAGCTATGTGAAGAAATTCCCGGCTGGCGAATTTAATGTTCCCTGCGCATTAATTATCGGAACACGTAAAGAAAGTACTAATAAAAAGACATCACTTAACGATGCTTTGAGGGAATATAATGTGGCGGTGTAAAATTATTGGCTATTATTTATTGTTGACCCTCC
>JBLHIC010000037.1:0-21872 GCA_047614245.1 Flavobacteriaceae bacterium | reverse complement strand
ATAATCCTGTTAATAAAAGGGCTGCCGCTGAAAAGGCAAGGTCAAGTTACGTTTCGTATAATATGTCTAGTCCGGAATTGGACTTTGATAGTTTTGGATATGCTGAGAAGAGTAACAAGGACGACCTGACTCTAATTAAGGGGGTAGGTCCTTATATTGAACTTAAACTTAACGAGATTGGCATCTATAATTATGATCAAATTAGAAGGCTTAAAGAATCGGATATACGAATTATCACAACGCTAATTGACTTTTTCCCAGGAAGAATTGAGCGTGATGACTGGGTAGGTCAAGCCCAACAATTACAAGAGAATTAATATTTTTTCCTGCAATCATAACCTCAATTCCTTAAATTTATTCACTGTATTTCCACATTCTTACTATTATAATTTCATCAACACCCTGTAAATAAGGACTTAATCATTGTCTTCTATTTGGATTATGTATATCTTTAACTATACAACCACCATCTAAAAAACGAATCAATGAAAAAATTATTCCTAGCTACCTCACTATTGTTTCTTTCAATACTAAACGCTCAGGGCGTAGCGATTTTTGACCCTAGTATGGGAATAACGTCAATTGGCATTGTAAGCTCTCCCTTAGGAGAAGAAGTGGACAAGATTATCGATGGAGATCTTAACACTAAATTCCTTGACTTCGATTTAGCAGATGGGATGGGTTTTATCGTCGATTTGGGAACGCTTTCTATTATTGCTACTTATATTGAAATCACCACTGCTAATGATTTTCCAGAAAGAGATCCAATAGATTTTGAAGTCAGTGGGTCATTAGATGGAACAAATTTTACTGCTATAGACATGGGCACCGTTACATGCGTCCTAGATCGATTTAGAACACGGCTTTACGCAATTACAAATACAAGTGCTTATAGTTTTTATCGCGTCAATTATACAGCCCCTTGCGATCCAAGTGGTGGTATTGGTATTCCTAGTATTCAACTTGCAGAAGTTCAACTTTATGAAGCCGAGCTGGGTGTAGAGAACAATAAATTTTCTGGGGATGATGTTATGATTTATCCAAATCCAAATACAGGTTCATTTACAATAAAATATTCTGGTGATACGACTATAGAGATGGTTAAAGTCACTAATATTTCTGGACAACTCATCAAGACGATATACCTAAACAACTTGGGTGAAATAGAAGACGTTAGGCTTCCTAATGTTGCCGCAGGCCTTTATTTTGTTCATCTTACATCCAACAAACAAACTATTGTAAAAAAAGTACAAGTGAAATAACTGTTCTTATTGTAGTATTAAAAAGCCGACCTCTTTAAAGAAGTCGGCTTTTGTTTTTATATAAGTAATTTCTAATTAGTTATTTCCCAAAATTAATGGCATTCCACTTTCTCCTGATCCTATAACAATCACTTTCGTATTTGGAGATTCTGATAGTTTAATAGTTGCATCGATACCTTTATCCTGAAGGATTTTATCAGTCAATGATGCGCTTAGAATCCTATTTGATTCTGCCTTTCCTTTCGCCTCAATAATTACTTTTTCTGCTTCTTTGGCAGCAGTTACAAGTCTAAACTCATATTCTAAAGATTCCTGTTCTTGTCTTAACTTACGCTCAATCGCCTCTTTAATAGTATTTGGCAGGGTTACATCTCTTACCAATACCTCATTCAATTGAACAAATTGTTTCTCTAAGATAACCTTCGTTTCAGCAAATATTTCATCCTGAATCGCATCTCGTTTACTAGAGTATAATTGCTCTGGAGTATAACGTCCTACTACACTTCTTGCAGCACTTCTAATAGCTGGTTGAATAACGCGTTGTAAATAATCTTTACCAAGAGATTGATGAAGATTACCTAAATTTTCGTAAACAGGCTCATACCAAACCGAAGCATCAATTTGAATTTCTAATCCGTTCGATGAAAGTACTCTCATTTTTTCAAAAAGTTCTTGCTGACGTACTTCATAAACATATACTTTATTCCAAGGCGCAACTATATGGAAGCCTTCACCCATTGGGGGCTTATCAGTAACGACACCCTCTCCAAAGGTTTTAAAAAGCACTCCTGCTTCCCCAGAATCTATAGTAACAGCCGATTTGGCTAGCAATATTATTAATATAATTGCAACAATAATTATTGGTATTCCAATTTTAGGTAATTTTTCCATTTTAAGATATTTGATGTTAAATAAGTCCGTTATACTTTCGAATAAACCACTCGGCAGTTAGTAAAACAATAATAAGTCCGAGTAGGTATTTCCAATCAACCAAAGGTACAACTTTTTGGGCTCTTTTCTGAATTTGTTGATACCTATTGTCTGTCATTAACGCATCGATCATTGCCTCTGTCTCAGTTATAAAAAATACCTTTCCATCTGTATTAGTCGCAAGTCTTCTAAGTTTTGTTACTTCCGCATTTAAAAATTGCTGTTCAACGTTAAAATCTAAGATAGTAAAACTACCACTACGCGCCACTGTTTGATCTGACACAGCTACAGAATAAGAGTACTCTCCCGCTGGCAAACTATTTAGATCAATTTCATAAAAATTATTTTTCAACAACATTGGTAAATCAACTTTGTCGTTTGTTTCTGAATTGGTTACTGAAATAATTAACGAGGCTCTTGAATCGAATACAAAGTTTTGATCGAAATATTGTGCCGAAACCTTTATCGTATTATTATTATAGTAAAAAGTCTCATTTGTCACTTCCAGTCTACTCCTCCTTTTATTTGAAGCTAAATACTGTATGATTTTCCCAAAGAAATTATCGAACTCTTCAAAGCTATCAGTATCTAAAAAAGTTTGTGCCCTCCATTTCCATAGCCCTTCGCCATCCCATATCGCATGACGAATTCCACTAACCTCCATAGTAACTAACATAGGAGACTCACTCGCAATGCCGTCAATATATTGCTCCAATACAACTTCATGAGGGGCAAGTATCTCTAAATCTCCAAATAACGTCTTCAGGGGTTTCAAATTACCAAAACCAATATCATCAATGGCAAAGGTTCCATAATTCGGATTCAATACTCCAGAAACATCTTCAGACTGATTATTGACATTTCTATTATAGTTTTTCTGAATACCATTTAAAAAGTTCCAATCTGTTTGAAGCCCGGTAATCACAAAAGTATTTTTCTTCAATTTTGCAATTTCTGAATAGATCTGCCTAAAATTTCGATCCGGTTGATAAAGCAAGACCAATTGGTAATCATTTAATATTGAAACTGCTTCAGATGGCTTTTTGAAAGTTACTCTGCGTTGTTCATTAGAGCTTATGGATTTCTTAAAAGCTCCCAAGTCTGGATGTGTTATATCACTCACTACCAAAATGTTGGTAGCCTGATCTATTACCTCGACGGCAAACTGCTTAACATTATTTGTAGTGTTTTTTTCATCCCGCAATGGAAGTATTTGCGCGTTGTATTTTTGAAGTCCGACATCCGAAGCCGGAATTGTAAAAGAGATGGTCTTTGTATTGTCGATCGCTGAAAATGACAGATTTTCTTTGTAAATAATTGAATTTCTTTGTTTTACGATAAATTGAGAATTTACTGGGGATGTCCCGCTATAGACTAAAATTGTCTCAACGGGGAATTGATTTTTCAAAAAAGCGTATTTATTTGTGTTAAGCAACTCAATTTTTAGATCCGTATATTTTGTAGAATCTCCAAGAATGACTGGAAACACCTCATTCTTTAGTCCTAAACCATAAAACTCGTAATCATTCCCAAGTGTTTGATTTCCATCTGTAATTAGAAGCGTAGGCGCTGTTTCGTTTTTAAATAATTCATCTACAGAAGCCAAAGCCTTCGAGATATTCGTATTTTTTTCAGAAAATGTCAATGAATCGGAATCAGTGAAAACACTTCCGAAGGAAAAAAATGAAAGATCAAATTTATCGTTGAGGGCCTGATTCTCCTTTAATGAACTTATAAAGGCGTTTACATTCTCAACTTGATTCAGTTCTTTTACAGAAGCAGAGTTATCTACTAATACCGGAAGTTTTGGTTTCTCTATTGTAAATGTTTCACTTACAAACTTTGGATTGATGATTAGTAATAGAATTGAAAATAAAGTAGCAAAACGAAGTGCTCCAAATAACCATTTCAGAGAATGACTATATTTCGTTTTATAGCCATACATGAAAACAGTAATAGCCAGAGAAATAATTCCCGCCGTTATAATATAAAGTATGGTTTCTGCTGTCAATTTGAGGAAGAGATGCTATTATAACATCTTTACATTTTATTTAAATATTAAGCTATGTTAGCATTCCGCCATCAACATTAATAACTTGCCCAGTAATATAGGTAGACAAGTCGCTAGCAAGAAATACACATGCGTTGGCAATATCCAAAGGTGAACCACCTCTTTTCAACGGAATGGCTTCTCTCCAACCTTGCACGGTTGCTTCATCAAGTTTTCCTGTCATTTCAGTTTCAATAAATCCTGGAGCAATAACATTAGTTCTGATGTTTCTCGAACCGAGTTCTAAGGCCATAGATTTTGAAAAACCAATGATACCAGCCTTTGATGCAGCATAATTACTTTGTCCGGCATTACCTTTAACACCGACTACCGAACTCATATTTATTATAGATCCATTTCGTTGCTTCAACATAGTGCGCTGAACAGCTTTGGTCATATTAAAAACGGACTTTAAATTCACTTCAATAACTTTGTCAAAATCATCTTCGGACATACGCATTAAGAGATTATCTTTAGTAATACCAGCATTATTTACTAATATATCAATCCTATCAAATTCCTTCATAACCTTAGTTACTAGCTCTTCCGATTCACTAAAACTGGCAGCATCGCTTTTATAAGCCCGCGCTGTAATTCCCAACTTAGAAACTTCCTTAACCAAGGCCTCGGCAGCTTCCGAAGAGGAACTATAAGTAAAGGCTACGTTGGCTCCATGTTGCGCAAATACTTCTACAATTCCCTTTCCAATACCGCGGCTTCCTCCGGTGATTATGGCAGTCTTACCTTCTAATATTTTCATATTCTTAAATCAAAAAAAATTCAGCCACTAATATAACAAGATAATATCCGATTGCCTTATTCAAGTAAGATTTATTTTGCGATCTATAATTAAATTATTTGCAGTATCTTATTTAAAAACAGATGATTATATAATCATGAAGAAAGTATTCTTAATTTTACTAATAGTCATGCTAGTCACATGCAAACATTCTAAAGAATCCAAATATATTTCTACTGAGCCAGCCCTTATTATATTGGTCAAATATTTTTTTAAAAATAATGCTCTACGACATGGTTGTTAGTCCAAATTCGAGCGACAGTGTAATGATGAGAGCAAATAGTCCGGTTTTCAACATTGATAAGATCAAAGCAGTCTTATTTGTTGCCTAAGGTGCAAATGATCCAAGAGTGGCACAAGCAGAATCGGACTAAATGCCGGAGGCTCTTGAAAAGAATGGCGTATTAGTTCAGTATCTACTAAAAAAATGACGGTCACGGATTCGGAAATAAGGAAAATCAGTTCGATTTTTATAACGCGATAACCGAGTTTTTGGATAAAAACCTGGCTGAGGAATTAGAAAAAGTTAAAACTTAAACACTACCTAAGAAATTTTAAACAAAAAAAGCCCCATGAAAATCACGGGGCTTTTTTTTTATTTTATCGGTTGTTTATGAACCTAATACTTCTGCTACTTTTTTACCTATTTCGGCAGGTGAATCGACTACATGTATCCCACACTCTTGCATAATTTTCTTCTTGGCCTGAGCCGTATCATCACTACCACCAACAATTGCGCCTGCATGTCCCATTGTACGTCCTGCTGGAGCAGTTTCTCCTGCAATAAACCCAATAATAGGCTTCTTGCTACCACTTGCCTTGTACCAAAGAGCGGCGTCAGCCTCCAATTGTCCGCCAATTTCACCAATCATTACAACCGCTTCCGTTTCTGGATCGTTTATTAATAACTCAACTGCTTCTTTTGTAGTTGTGCCAATAATAGGATCTCCTCCGATACCTATCGCCGTTGTAATCCCTAATCCTTGTTTTACAACTTGATCCGCTGCTTCATATGTTAGTGTTCCAGATTTAGAAACAATCCCAACGGTCCCTCTTTTAAAAACAAAGCCTGGCATAATACCTACTTTTGCTTCACCTGGAGTAATAACTCCAGGGCAATTAGGGCCAATTAAACGGCAATCTCTATTTTTCAAATAATCAGCAACCTTAATCATATCGGCTACAGGAATACCTTCGGTGATTGTAATAATAACTTTAATTCCCGCATCCGCAGCTTCCATAATCGCGTCGGCGGCAAAAGCTGGTGGGACAAAAATAATGGTGGTATTAGCACCAACTTCCGTCACAGCACGCTCAACGGTATTAAAAACTGGTCTATCTAAATGGGATTGTCCGCCCTTTCCAGGTGTGACACCCCCAACTACATTAGAGCCGTAGGCTATCATTTGTTCGGCATGAAAAGTTCCTTCACTACCGGTAAATCCCTGAACAATTATTTTTGAATCTTTATTAACTAAAACACTCATTGAATCTAAAATCTATGAATTATTACTTAAATTTTTTATTACTTAAATCTTCTTATATAATGACGGCAAAGATACTTTTTTTGCCGAAGAATTGAACAATTTTATGCTTTTACCTTACTATAAGATTCTGAAGTATCATCGTTTTCTGTTACAGGTTGACTTATTTGATACCCTCTGTATAATTTTTCATCTTTAACCTCCCAAATCCCTATAAAATGAGCAATACCAAGTTCTTCATCGGGGTTTTCGATCGTTTTTACATAATACTTATACCTGATTGTAACGTGGCTCTCATCTGCCAATAAATGGCTCACTTCAAGACGTAAGCCAAAATAAGTTCTTCGAATTTCTAAAAAGAATGCTATCAGGTCTTCATTATGCATTATTGTCAATCCGTCATCACTATTCCAAATAAGAATAGCCTCCGGATGGAAATATTTTTCTAAAATCGTCTCATCTTTAAGAAGATCCGATTTGTAAAAGTCTCTAACAACTTCCTTTGCGCTTTTGCTCATTATAATTTATCTAACTTTTCTATAATATCTGGAATTAAGCGAATAGACGCCAATTCTTTATACTTTTTTCTAAAATCATCTGCAGGTGTCCCAAAATAAGACTTATGCCCCTTTAATGATTTACTAACACCACTTTGAGCTGAGATGACAGCCTTCTCTCCTATTGTCACACCACTTGTGATGCCCACCTGTCCCCAGACAGTTACAAAGTCCTCCATTATAACGCAACCAGCAATCCCCACTTGGGATGCTATTAAGCAACGCTTACCAATTACAGTATCATGTCCAATATGAACCTGATTGTCGATTTTTGTACCCTCACCTATAATGGTTGAAGAGGTAACACCTTTATCAATCGTACATAGAGCCCCTAAATCTACATTATCTCCAATTACCACATTGCCCCCACTTAGTAATTTATCAAAATACTCTGGCCGGTTCTTGTAATAAAAGGCGTCTGCACCGAGAACAGTTCCTGCATGAATTGTGACATTGTTTCCTATAATCGTATTGTCATAAATACAAACATTAGAGTGAATAAGGCAGGCATCACCTATAATCACATTATTTCCAATAAATACATTTGGTTGAATCACCGAATGTAGTCCTATTCTAGCAGTTTTGGCTATAACCGACCTAGCTGCTATAAACGGATTGAAATGATTCGTTAACATATTAAAATCACGAAATGGATCCTCTGAAATTAACAAGGCCTTCCCATCTGGACATTCAACTTCTTTATTAATTAATATAATAGTTGCTTGGGACTCCAAAGCTTTTTGATAATACTTTGGATGATCAACAAAAACAATATCACCAGCGCGTACGACATGAATTTCATTTAAGCCAAGAACTGGAAAATCTGCACGACCTTTATAATCACAAGTCAAAATTGTGGCTATTCCCTCTAGTGTTTGTGGTTTTTTGAAATTCATTTACTACACAAATTATTTAGATCATAAAAATAAGATCTAGTCTCACTCTTTAACCCGTTCTTGATAATTACCTTTATCAGTATCAATTCGAATTTTATCGCCTTCATTAATAAATAAAGGTACATTAACTTGAGCACCTGTTTCAACCGTAGCAGGTTTAGTTGCATTAGTCGCTGTATTTCCTTTCACTCCTGGCTCAGTTGCAGTCACTTCTAAAATTACATGAGCCGGCATTTCCACTGATAGCGGCATATTATCTTCAGAATTAATAGTGACAGTTACTATTTCACCCTCTTTCATTAACTCGGAAGAATCAAGTGCATCTTTTTCTAATTGAATTTGAGAATAATCTTCAGTATTCATAAAATGATGTGTGTCTCCTTCATTGTATAGATACTGAAATTTATGAGTCTCTACGCGTACATCCTCAATTTTGTGACCCGCCGAAAAAGTATTATCAATGACTTTACCCGAAGTAACACTCTTTAGTTTGGTTCTAACAAACGCAGGACCTTTACCGGGTTTTACGTGTAAAAATTCAATTATTTTATAGATATCATTATTGTATTTAATACATAGTCCTTTTCTAATATCTGAGCTTGTAGCCATAAAGTCTTTCTTCTAAATTATTTTTATTTATTCTGAAACTGATGTTTTTATAACATTGTTGTTAATTACCTCTAAAATATCCTTTCATAATTCCACGTTTTGAGTTTTTAATAAACTGCAGTATCTCATCTCTTTCAGGAGTTGCTTCCATTTCAGCCTCAATAATTTCTGAAGCTTGTGTAGTATTATAATTTCTTTGATATAACAGGCGATAAATATTTTGAATCTCTCGTATTTTGTCAGGACTGAATCCTCTACGGCGTAAACCAATTGAATTAATACCTACATATGATAAAGGCTCTCTTGCCCCCTTAACAAATGGAGGTACATCTTTACGAACTAGAGACCCCCCTGTTACGAAAGCGTGGTTGCCAATCATACAAAATTGATGTACCGCAGTCATACCGGCTAAAATAACATGATTCCCAACGGTACAATGTCCTGCTAGAGTACTATTATTAGAGAAAATACAATTGTTTCCTACAATACAATCGTGTGCGATGTGGCAATAAGCCATAATCAAACAATTGTCTCCTATAACAGTTTTCCCTCTATCAACTGTACCTCTATTGACGGTAACATACTCTCTAATGGTAACATTATTACCAATCTCCACAGTGGTATCCTCATCTTGAAATTTTAAATCCTGAGGGATTGCAGAAATTACGGCTCCAGGAAAAATGTTGCAATTTTTACCAATTCTAGCACCTTCCATAATGGTTACATTAGAACCAATCCACGATCCTTCACCAATAATGACATTACTATGAATTGTTGTAAAAGGTTCAATAACTACATTTTTGGCAATTTTCGCGCCCGGATGGACATAAGCTAAAGGTTGATTCATGCGTTTTTTTTATTATTCTTGTTTTCTAGGCGTTCTTTGTTTTGACAATTTGGGCCATTAATTCTGCTTCCGCTACTATTTTATCACCTACGATAGCCTGTCCGTTCATAAGAACAATCCCTCTTCGAATAGGCGCCATTAGTTTAAGATCAAATATCAGGGTATCTCCAGGAAGTACTTGTTGCTTAAATTTCACATTATTAATCTTCATAAAATATGTGAGGTAGTTTTCAGGATCGGGAACCGTGCTCAATGCAAGAATTCCTCCTGTTTGAGCCATCGCTTCAACAATCAATACTCCAGGCATTACTGGCGCTCCAGGAAAATGCCCAACGAAAAACGGCTCGTTCATCGTTACATTTTTAAGACCTACAACGTGATTATCGGTCAATTCTAGAATTTTATCTACAAATAAAAATGGAGGTCTATGTGGCAGCATATCCATAATCTGATTGATATCTTTAACTGGAGATTTTGAAAGATCAAATTGAGGTATTTTTCTCCTGTTTTCAGCTTTTATAATTTTAGAAAGCTTTTTCGCAAATTCAGTGTTTACAAAATGCCCGGGCTTATTTGCTATGACCTTCCCTCGGATAGGTGTACCTATTAATGCTAAATCACCAATAACGTCAAGCAACTTGTGTCGTGCGGCTTCATTAGGGTGATGCAATGTAAGGTTATCTAAAATCCCGTTAGGCTTAACAGAAATTTCATCTTTTCCAAATGCCGATCTTAATTTTTCCATGGTCTTAGGAGATAGTTCTTTATCCACATAGACAATTGCGTTATTAAGATCACCTCCTTTAATCAGCCCATGTTCTAATAACATTTCAATTTCGTGTAAAAAACTGAAAGTCCGTGCATCTGATATCTCATCCTTAAATTCAGAAATATGTTTAATTGAAGCATTTTGAGTGCCAAGAACTTTTGTTTCAAAATCCACCATGGCAGTTACTTGATATTCATCTGCCGGCATCACAATTATCTCACTTCCAGATTCTTCATCTAAATAAGAGATAACCTCTTTTACAATATATTCTTCTCGATAAGCATTTTGTTCAACAATACCTGCCTTCTCTATAGCTTCTACGAAAAATTTCGAAGAACCATCCATAATCGGAGGTTCAGAAGAGTTCAATTCTAACAAGCAATTGTCTACACCCATTCCGACTAAAGCAGCTAAAACATGTTCAGATGTTTGAATCTTTACGCCATTATTTTCAAGGTTAGTACCTCTTTGAGTATTTACCACAAAATTGGCATCAGCCTTTATTATTGGACTATCTTCAATATCTACTCTAACAAATGAGTAACCTGAATTAACCGCCCCAGGCTTAAAAGTAAGCGAAACTTCCTTACCAGTATGCAATCCTACCCCTGTGAGAGTAACTTCCTTTGCAATAGTGTGCTGTTTTTTTATAGCCTTACTCATTATTTATTGTTTTTTCCATGGCATTAAATCGATCCATTATTTTTGGTAAGTTTTTAAAGTGTACATAGCTCTTATTATAGTCTCCATAATTTAAAGCAGGCGATCCCTGTAGCGTTTCGCCTTCTTTCACATTTCTCCCAATACCACTTTGCGCTTGTATTCTCACATTATCCCCAATAATTAAATGCCCAGCGATTCCTACTTGGCCTCCTATCATACAATTTTTTCCAATCTTGGTGGAACCAGCAATTCCTGTTTGAGCAGCAATTACAGTATTCTCGCCTATCTCTACATTATGTGCTATCTGGATTTGATTGTCAAGTTTTACCCCTCTTTTAATAAGTGTTGACCCTAATGTGGCACGATCTATAGTAGTCCCTGCTCCAATATCAACATTATTTTCGATAATTACATTTCCAGTTTGAGGAACTTTAATAAACTCACCTTTTTCATTTGGTGAAAATCCGAAGCCATCTGCTCCAACGATCGCCCCACTCTGTATCACGCTGTCAAGTCCAATAATAGTTTCAGAATAAATTTTTGCACCGGCAAAAACAGTCACATTATCCGCAATAGTTACGTTATCACCTACATATACATTCGGGTATATCTTTACATTATCCCCAAGTTTCACATTATCACCCAAGTAACTGAAAGCGCCCAAATAGATGTTTTCTCCATAACTTGCTGACTCAGAAATAAACACTGGTTGTTCAATTCCTGTTTTGTTATTTTTTACCTGATTATAATACTCTAGAAGCTTTGAAAAGGATTTATATGCGTTTTCAACCCTTATCAATGTGGTTTTGAGTGAATTTTCAGGAATAAAATCTTTATCAACTATGGTAATTGACGCTAGGGTTGTATAAATATAAGGTGTATATTTTGGGTTGGCAAGGAAGGTTAGACTGCCTTCGATTCCCTCTTCTATTTTAGCTAGTTTGAATACTTCTACATCACTGTTACCATCAACTTCACCTTCTAAAATACCTGCTATTTGTGTTGCTGTAAATTTCATTGGTTGGATTTGATTTGAAATGCATTCTCAAAAACTGAGGAACTATTAATCAATAATAAAGGTATTTGAATACTTTTCATTGTTGCAAAAATAGAAAAAAAGGTTTAGTAATAGCTTTTCGGATAACATAGATAATATTTTACCACTTTTTTTGATAGTGCCTCAAGATTCAATTGATCACTAGCTCGAGCAACCTCTATCACTTTCCCCTTGTTAGTGAGCAGATTAATTGTCTCCTGATCCATATTATATGCCTGATTAAAAATCTCCCCAGTGAAGATGAAGTAAGATGCATCTAATTCAGAAAGGTTGTGTTTATTTATAAACTCTTTTCTTTCTTTATTTATTTTCTCTTGAGAAAAGGGTTTCTTTTTTAATTTTATTTTCAACAAGTCTCGATTCAGAATCATTTTAGAAAGATTTTGAAGCACATAATCATCAAATTTCGCCCAAGACTTAAGTGCCGAAACAATGTCGTAATCATCTAAATCGGCAAACGTAACTAACATATCCTCTGAAAAACTGCCAATTGTCACGGCATTCTTTAGAAAAAACAACAAGGAATCACTTGCTGGCAGCTCTGAACCTTGAATAGTCAATTCCTTAGCTCTTTTTAATACTCGTACTAAGAGTTGCTCTGCAACGAGACTAGTTTTATGTAAATAAACCTGCCAATACATTAATCTGCGAGCAACAATAAATTTCTCTACTGAATAAATCGCTTTCTCCTCAACAACTAATTTGTCATCTACAACATTCAGCATTGTAATTAAACGTTCGGAATTGACAGCGCCTTCAGGAACACCAGTATAAAAACTATCACGACGCAAGTAATCCAAACGATCCATATCCAGTTGGCTAGAAATAAGCTGGTATAGAAATTTTCTAGGATACTCATTTTTAAAAACGTGTATTGCAAAAGTTAATCTGTTGTTAAATTGGTGATTCAATCGTTCCATAAATAACAAAGAAATGTGCTCGTGACTTAGGTTATTTACTATACTATGTTCCATAGCATGAGAAAAAGGACCGTGACCTATATCATGTAATAGTATTGCAACATATAAAGCCTCTTCTTCATCTTCAGAAATGGCAACCCCTTTTAAACGCAGCACTTGTACTGCTTTCTGCATCAAATGCATTGCTCCTAAAGCGTGATGAAATCGAGTGTGATGAGCACCGGGATAGACGAGATAAGACATTCCCATTTGAGAGATGCGGCGAAGGCGCTGAAAGTAAGGATGCTCAATTAGATCAAAAATCAGCCCACTAGGTATGGTAATAAAACCATAGATAGGATCGTTTACTATTTTGAGTTTGTGATGTAGATTCAAACTTTAACTATTTATTATTACTAATAGATGGAGAAATAGATGCATTCGTAAGTAATTTTGTTTCTTCAAAATGTATGTCTTAACTAACAAATCCTTCAATAAATAACAAACAAATATACATATATGAGCGACATAAAAGTACTTTGGGTAGATGATGAAATTGATTTATTAAAACCACACATTTTATTTCTAGAGAGTAAAAATTATAATGTCACAACATGTCAAAGCGGTACCGAAGCTCTCGAAGAGGTGCGCGAACAAAATTTTGACATAGTATTTCTCGATGAAAACATGCCCGGTTTAAGCGGCCTGGAAACGCTTTCGGAATTAAAAGAATTTCAAGCATCCTTGCCTATAGTTATGATTACCAAAAGTGAGGAGGAATATATTATGGAGGAGGCCATTGGTTCGAAGATAGCAGATTACCTTATAAAACCTGTTAATCCAAATCAAATATTATTAAGTTTAAAGAAGAACCTAGACCATTCGCGCCTGATTTCAGAGAAGACTACATCAAACTATCAACAGGAATTTAGAAAAATAGCGATGGATCTTTCTATGGTGAATTCATATGAAGAGTGGGCAGATCTTTATCAGAAGCTCGTTTATTGGGAATTAGAATTGGAAGGGATTGAAGATTCTGGAATGTTTGAAATACTAGAGTCTCAAAAAACGGAAGCCAACACTCAATTCTGTAAATTTATCGATAAAAACTATCCAGATTGGTTCGATGCTAAGGGAGCCGCCCCAACAATGTCACATACCTTATTTAGGGATAAAATAGTTCCTGAGATTAAGAATTCAAAATCGACCTTGCTTATTGTAATAGATAATCTTCGATATGATCAATGGAAAGCAATTGAGCCTTTTATTGCAAATAGTTATAAGAAAGCTAGCGAAGAAATGTACTTTGGAATTTTACCAACAGCTACCCAATATGCAAGAAATGCGATATTTAGTGGTTTGATGCCAGGAGATATGGAAAAATTACATCCCGATCTATGGCTTAATGACACGGACGATGGCGGTAAGAATTTATATGAAAAAGAATTTTTAGAAGCTCAGCTAAAAAGACTCGGACTAAAATTAAACTGGAGTTACACCAAGATTTCAAGTTTGAAGCAAGGTAAGCGCTTTGTAGAGAATTTTAAGACCCACAAAGACGAAGATCTAACTGCGGTAGTTTATAACTTCGTAGATATCTTGTCGCATTCAAAAACTGAAATGGAAGTAATTAAGGAGTTAGCTTCAACAGATAAAGCGTATCGTTCACTTACTCAAAGTTGGTTTAAAAACTCTCCATTAATGGCTATTATCCAACAGGCCTCACAGCTCGGATTTAAATTAATAATCACTACAGATCACGGAACGATTAACGTTAAAAATCCTTCTAAGGTTATCGGCGACAAACAAACCAGTTTAAACTTAAGATATAAAACAGGTCGTAGTTTAACCTACGAAGAAAAAGACGTAATTGTCGCTAAAAACCCTAAAAATATTCACCTGCCCTCAATAAACATGAGCAGTTCATTCATTTTTGCGAAAGGAGATATGTTCTTTGCGTATCCTAACAATTACAACCACTATGTTGGTTATTTTAGGAATACCTATCAGCACGGAGGAGTATCCTTAGAGGAGATGGTTATCCCCTTTGCAGTATTAGATCCAAAATAAATGTAGGATTATTCCTGTTAAAATACCGTTTGTCGGTATTTATTGAATATTACCCGAATTAAATTCTATATTTGCCCGTAACCGGAAAAAATGCCAAAAACGTATATGCTTAAAGATTTACCCAAAATCGCCAATCAAATAGTTTTGAAGGCAACGTCTAAGACAATCCTTTTCTATGGAGAAATGGGTGTGGGTAAAACAACGCTTATAAAAGAGATAGCAAAGCGAATTGGTGTGAACGAAATGATAAACAGTCCAACATTTTCTATTGTGAATGAATATGAGCTCGAAGATGACAAGCTATTTCATTTTGATTGTTATCGATTAGAGTCGGAAGAAGAAGCGTTAGATATAGGCATAGAAGACTATCTATTTTCTAGTCATTGGAACCTTATCGAATGGCCCGAAAAGATTGAAAATCTGGTGCCAGAAAAAAAAATGATCATAGAGTTGATTAAAAATAAAAACGGAAGTAGAACCTTAAAAGAAAGAATAGTGAACTAAAGATTGTTTTGATTAAATCGGGTCAACTTATTGATTTTAAATATTTTACACTTATTTTTTATCAATAAATTTTGTTAATAAAGTGAAGCTAAAACAACTAAGTAATGTACAGCTAAACTTATTAGAATACTTGTTAAATTTCGTGATAGGTTTGTACTATTAACCTCACAAAAAACAAGTATTATGAAAGTAGCAAGAAACCTGATTATCGTAGCAATTTTTGGAATGGGACTATTTGTATCCTGCACTCCAGAAAGTATTGAAGATGGACAAAATCCACAACAAGTCGACAACAGCCTTAAACCACCCCGCCAAGGATAGAAAATCTCTATTTATTGGAGGAGTAGTTGTATTATTAATAGCAATTTCACCAATATTGTTTTATTCTTACAAAAGTTTCCCAAGTTCACAAACTTGGGAAACTTCTTTTTTTACTCTCAAAACAGAATTCCCGGATTGGATATCTTATGCTTGGTATTTATCCGGTAAACTAATGCCTTTATATCTTCTATTACTTTGGTTTTTCACCTGTAAACATTGGTGGCATTGGATTCTGTTGGTGCCAGTTTCTATGTATTCTTTTCAGTTATGGGGTCTAATCAATGAGAGTAATAGATATGATGAGGTAGAGCTAATTTATCTATTGCCTCTAATGATGGTTTTAGTTCCTGGCGTCTATTTGATTCGCGCTAAACTATTTAACAGTGTAAGAGGAAGTGACCTTAAGTCTTTCGAAGAAGATCTTTTGGTGAAAAAGACTTTGTGGGGGCAAATTAAAGATTTATTTAGGTAATACTTTCACTTTCCTTTTTAAGATTAAATATGTAACTTGGTAGTGTTAACTTAACACCAATGGCAAAGTCTCCTTTTACCAAAGCACAACTCCTTCCACAGGAGGAAACCCTTGAAATCTCTCGTCAGAAGGGAGAATTATTCATTGGGATTCCTAAAGAAACTTATTTTCAAGAAAAACGTATTTGCCTAACTCCCGATGCTGTTGCCGCTGTAGTTGCAAATGGCCATAGGGTCATGCTTGAAAAAAACGCAGGACTGGAAGCTGGTTTTACAGATGCCAATTATAGTGATGCTGGGGCAGAAATTACCGCAGATACTGAAAAGGTATTCGGCTGCCCAATTATTTTAAAGGTAGAACCGCCTACTATTGAAGAACTTCAATTTATAAAACAAAAATCGGTCTTAATTTCTGCTTTACAACTTAAAACAAGGCAACTAGATTATTTCGAAACGCTTGCAAAAAAGAAAATCACTGCACTTGCCTTCGAATTTATTAAAGATGAGGATAATAGTTATCCCGCTGTAAAGGCTTTGAGTGAAATTGCCGGAACCGCATCAGTACTTATTGCGGCAGAACTTATGGTGAATGCCAAAAAAGGGAACGGACTTCTATTTGGCAATATTAGCGGTGTTCCGCCCGTTGAGGTAGTTGTTATTGGTGCCGGCACGGTGGGTGAGTTTGCGACGCGCTCGGCGATTGGGCTTGGTGCAAACGTTAAAGTGTTTGATAGTTCTATCACAAAACTACGTAATATTCAAAATAATTTGGGACGCACTTTATATACGTCCACTATCCAACCAAAAAACCTCATGAAAGCTTTACGACGCTGTGACGTTGCCATTGGCGCGGTAAGAGGTGGAAACCGCTCCCCTATTATTGTTTCTAAAACAATGGTAGAGAATATGAAAAATGGGGCTGTGATTATTGATGTGAGTGTGGATATGGGTGGCTGCTTTGAGACCACTGAGATGACAAGTCACGACAAGCCAACAATTGTGAAAAATGGCGTTATTCATTATGGCGTACCAAATATCCCTGCTCGATATCCAAAAACTGCATCTATATCTATTAGTAATATTTTCACTCCCTATCTTTTAAACATTGCGGAGTGCGGCGGCTTAGAAAATGCGATTCGATTTGATAGTGGTTTAAAAAATGGTTTGTACTTTTACCGCGGAATTTTAACTAATAAAGCAATTGGGGATTGGTTCAATATGCCATACAGTGACTTAAATCTTTTGATTTTTTAATTGCTAAAGAATTCATTTAATTTTTTCTCTCAAATATGAAATTTGTACATCGATTGGGTTTTTACTTAGGCGGATTTGTTATTGGCCTTATGCTATTGTTCTTTTTTCTAGGCGGTAAAAAAACCTCTTGTGATTATGGCCCCGAAGCTAGAACACTTAAAAATATAAGAATAAAGTCACGCCATTTTAGCGAAAAGGCACTCCAGGCATTTAGCAATCATCAACTAGACACAAGCTCGATTTCAAATTTTTTTATAAATGGAGCCGTTTTATTTTCTGAAAGTAATACCAGCTTAGACTCCTGTAAACAGTATGTTATTAGAGGTGTAGTAGCTGATAAGGAATATAAAATTAGAGTAGAAAACTGTGATAGCAAAGCCACTGTTTTAGATGTAATGGGAGATCAATGAGGCGAACGATTTTATTTTTTAATTTTTAATTTCTCAATCTTTTTTATGTAATAAGTGGCAGATACTTTGTGCTTTTTTAAAAACGACGTGGAGAAGGATTCTGCACTATTAAAACCGCAATCCATTGCAATCGCTTTAATCGTGTATTTTCGAAACCTCGAATTCTCGGTGATTTCTTTCAAGGCAAACTCTACTCGTAAATCGTTAATGTACTGTGGAAAAGTCTTTTCCTTTTCGAGATTAATAACATTCGATAAGTATTTGGTATTCGTTTTAAATTTGGAAGCCAGTTTCTGAAGGGAAGTGTTTTGTGATAAGTATTTTTTATCATTCTCAAATTGTTCTAATTTTCTTAAAATATCATCAATTATTTTAGCTCCTATCTCTGGTTTACCTGAAGCAGTCCTCTCCTTCCTCTCTGCGCTCTTACTATTCTCATTAACTAATAATAGAAACCTTTTCTTATATCGTATCTTCTTTTTAAAAATAGATACAAGAACTATAGCACCTGAAGCTAATAGTAACAAAACAACCCATAAGATATATTTAGAAACTTGGTTACGACTTTCAAGTCTTTCGATAAGTTCTTCCTTCTCCTTTAGCAACCAAGGAGTTTCAAACTTTTGAATAATATTTGGTTCAAAATACCGGTAGTTTATTTTAAATATACTGTCTGTATATATCAATTTATTTAAATATTCAATTTGTTTTACGGTATTTCCATTAGACGTATTGTAATTCAAAAGTTGCTCGAAAAGTTCGCGCTGATATGGTTGTAAGTAAAAATTATTCGCGTCATTTAAGGAATCTGCGAATTTTAAAAATCTTATTCCGGAACTTAAATCGTTTAATTTTAAATACGAAAAACCTTTAAATATATTAAAATTAAAAACTGATAACATCGTCAATTTAGTTTTTTCATTCCTTAATAGGCTGTCGCTCTTCCTAATAACTTTTTCAAACTCTCCTGAATAATAGTCTATCTCTACGGAAACTTCGTTAAACCAATCTACACTAGAGTCTTTATATAACCCTTGATACTCTTCATTAATAATTAAACCTCGCTCTAAATATAGTTTTGCTGAGTCCAACTGCCTTAAATTCAGATAACAAAAAATAAAATTTTGGATTGATGAAATTTCATTATATAAATAGACTTCCTGTATGTTATTCTGTAAACCTTCCCTTTTAGAGTGCCGTAAATCATCAAAAAAATCCGGAGCACTCATTAACTTATGCCTTGATTTCTGTAAGTTCAAGGCCTCCTTCTTATCTCCCCAAATTGACTTATTATAAATTAATCTGTCTGAGATATATATTATTTGTAAAATATTATTGTTTTCTAGTGCAACCTCATATCCCTTATATGCATATTCTGAACTTAAAATTAAATCATTTAAGAAATGATATTCAAAACTCTTAATTATATATCCTAAAGCCGGATATGTCTTATGTTTTTTATTTTTTGTAAGTTCAATAAGACTATCGGCAAACATTATGTTTTTTTCTGGATGGAAAATCCTAGCCAGGCGATCATATCCACGAGCCATTTTTATAGTATCTCCTTCTTTCTTGCCACGATCCAAATAAACCCTGGCGACCTGCTCGCCCACTAAAGAATCTGATGACACTTTAGAAAAGTATTCAAGCAAAGCCTCATCTTCAAGTTGTTCCAATTCGGCCAAGGAATAATTCTGACTTTGCATCAAAGATGTTAGTGCTAAAAAAAGAAAAGTAATGACAAATTTCATAAGCTATTACGAATACATAAAGCTAAGATAATTATATGTTCAATTCCCTAAAATCTCATATACAGAACTTATTTTTTAAACAACAATGTTAATATACTGATAATTAGGAGTTTATTAAAATAAATGTAAGCGTTAATTCTTAAATGCAGACAGATAAATTCTAGAATTACGCCAGATTAGACTTGTTTTTATGGTATTAAATACAAATATTTACGGTGTCAATACGACATAAAGAAGGCAGTTTAAAGAATTTTAAAATTAAGTCTAACTGGGGAGTTGGTGCGGTTAAAATCTCTTTTCTGCTTTCTTTTTTTACATGCTACCGAGAAATATTTCAAGAATTTAAAATTGATTTATATATAACTGAACTTCTTCTTTTATCTAGGATATCTTAATAATAGCTCATAATAAAAATAAAAGTTTATAACTATTTCCCTTACTAGTCTATTTTTTTCATAATTTATTGGAACAAATCCATTTGTCATGTATTAGAAGTTAGTACTCCTCCTTGTCCTTATTAGCGTCTCTAGCCTTTACGCTCAACATACTATTACGATCTATTGGGACTCCTCACTCTCAATGAAATAAAGAACAATAGAAAAGGAGTTTAAGTTCCTTGACAGCTATTTTTCGAGGAATAGAAACGTGATCGCCACCGTGATAACGTTCAACATTGAAATTCTTGAAAAGGAAACTACTAATATTAACAATGGGGACTAGCTTTCAATCAAGGAAAAACTCAGGAGTATAACTTATGACGGAGGGACTTCGTATAATAACTTATCTAAACATCATAATAGAGGGGATATCTTGATTTTTACTGACGGCCACCAAAATATTAATATTAGTAATCCGAAGTTTGAAGGTTTACTTTACATCATCAATACGAATACGAATTCGAATTTCAATAATAAAAACCTTAAACGACTTACATTAACTAATAAGGGAAGACTTCTAAATTTAGCAGTTACACCCGGTGAAAGGTCCTCTATAAAACAAGATCTACTGTTTACGGGGCGGGTCTTTTATGAAAATAAAATAGCAAATGATATCTCTGTTAGCATTAAAACTAGTGATCAAAAAGTACAAGTTGACAGTTATGGATCGTATGCTATTTGAGCAATAGCGGATGGTTCAATGAACCCCAATCTCGATTTCACTGGCCTACAAAAAATTGCCAACAATGAAATAAAGAGCTTGGTTACGCTTAGAAAAGATGTCTTAAATACCAGTTAGATAAGGGTCCATCACTCAAAAGCCCAAACCTGGATGCTAGAATGGTCTTCTATTAGAAAAATTATGACGCCGAATTCGAACTTCAATTTGAAAATCCGTCAAGGAGATTTCTAAAATGGTTGCACATTAAAAATAATACTGTAAGAATTCAAGATGAATTGAGAAATGGATATAACCAAGAAGAATTTGAAATAGAAGACGAAGGCGAATGGATTATCAACATAAAATATCTCGGAAACAGAACTCCTGGAAACAACCATTCAACCTTCTTAAAGTATAGCATACAGTATAATTTTGGAAAACCCTCTCAGCGCATTGAAGAGAGAATAGTCCGGCTATCCAAAAAAGGTGATGAACAACTCCTAACTAAATTATGGACGAATTAGCTATAGTTTTCTTCGCGTTCTTTCTTTTTTTAATAAGGTAAGTTCGCGGTTCGTTTGACCCGCAACTGAGGTATTCTCCTCCGCGCGTCTAATCAAATAAGGCATCACGTCTTTTACAGGTCCGAACGGTATATACTTAGCCGCATTATAGCCTTCCGAAGCAATATTGAAGGTAAGGTGATCGCTCATTCCATACAACTGACCAAACCAAACACGAGAATCGTCTTTGGAGATTCCTTTTTCTTCCATAATTTCCATAGCTAAATAACTGCTCGCTTCATTATGTGTTCCCAGAAATAATGAGATATCATTTAAGTTATCAAATATATAGCGCATAATTTCGTCAAAATTAGCATCTGTTTCCGATTTACTCGCACATATTGGTGAGCTATAATTCTGTTCTTCTGCTCGTTCGCTCTCCTTCTCCATATAGGCACCCCTCACAATCTTAAAACCTAGTATATAGCCTTTTTCTCTTGCTTTGGCATGCTGCTCTTTTAAATAATCTAAACGATCCCAACGATAACACTGGAGTGTGTTAAAGACAATAGCTTTCTTTAAATTATACTTTTCCATCATTTGCTCACATAAGTCGTCGGCGGCATCTTGCATACAATACTCTTCTGCATCTATCAATAACGAAATAT
>JBLHIC010000036.1:0-22004 GCA_047614245.1 Flavobacteriaceae bacterium | reverse complement strand
AATATTTCTCCCTAACTATCTGTCCAACAGGAACCTTACCTATCTTGCTCTCCAGCCAAGAAATAATATCCAAATAAAGAAATGCACGGCCTTCAAATGGATGGTTTTCAAATTCTTTCAATTTAGAATGTAATTTTTTAAACGCTTTATTGATATCCTGAGGGTAAATATCTTGGAGCCCTTTAATAAATATTATCATCTCCTTTTGCACCTCATGCAAGTCATTCATCCTTAGTAAAAATTGATAGGTGCTTTTTAAAAGCGACTGGAGGTGATAGTCTTGCCCCGCTTCATAATGAGCCACTAGATTCAATACTCGTGAGAAACAAAGCAAATCCTCCCTCATGGAAAGCGTCTTATTTGTAATGATTTTATTTAAATAGGCAATACATTTTTCATTTTGGCCCGCACCAAAATGCATACAGGCAAATTTATAATAAAACGACATGATATGGTGCTCATCAATACGGCTTTCATAATCTTTAAATTTCGCCTCAATAATAGGAATCAGAAGCAATCCATCATCAAAGCTACCATCCATAAAATATAAATTGATTCTATTCGTACTCAGGTACAAGAAAGAGAGAGCATTCACATTTTCATCTTTAGGAAACGATTCTTTCTTAATAATCAATTCGAACTTCTCAAAATTTTCTTTGAATTTGTCTCTATTTCTAATTAGAAAAAGGGATTCGAGAAGATAATTGTTTCCCTTAAGATAAAACACGGGATTGAGGTTTATCATTGTTGGATATTGATAAAACAGATTCACCCATTTCAATGAATACTTATAACAGTTCAGAAAATCCTGAAGCAAAAAGCTGTACCACAAATATGCCTTAAACAACCATAGTTTCTCTCTAAACCCCAATTTATCAATTTTGTACTTCGGAAGGCGATTGTTAAAATAACTAGAAACCTCTTCACTTTCTTCAGCGCTTCTTACATAACCAGTCTTCAAAAATATTCCGTAGAGCTGAAGAGATAAATTAGACAATTTACTGGCTATTACATTGGCGGCACTAAGTTCCTTTGCTTGTATTGTTAACTCATCTGCTCTTCCCCGAATACTTCTTGTTATATATTGAGATTCAATTATTTTCTCTAATTCAACTATTTCAAAAGCAAGGTTTTTCTCTTCATTCTGAATAGCAATCTCCTTCGATTTATCTAAAAGCTTAAGACTCTGTTTATAAAGACCTTTGTGATATAAAATGGAAGCAAAGTCAAGCTGTTCCCGTATTTGAGATCGTATATTTTGATGTGAAGGATTTAACTTAAGACTCACTAATATTTGGCGATATAGATGCGCTTTAATATTTGCAAGCTGACTCTTTTTTACGACTCCAAATTTTAAAATTTGGACTTCGTCATAGACTTTAAGTTTATCTAAAATTGTGAATAGATTTAAAAACTTAGAATGCGTATTTACACCCAAACGACCGACATACAATTTAAACTGCCGCTTTTCAGACTTGGTGAGGGATTTTATGAGTAAAAACAAATTATCTTTTTGGTCCTTAGTCATAATATAATTTTCTTTATCAAAAATCTGATTTTCAATTTATTAAACAAAAAATTTAGCCGTTAAACATCGTAAATATCATAACAAAGGTCAACGCTAAGAAGAATCCAAATTATACATTCGTAGTTCAATAAGAAAATATTATTTGATAAATGTTGAATTCTGAAGTCAAAATCTTTGATACTACCCTAAGAGATGGGGAACAAGTTCCTGGTTGTAGATTAAATACAGAGCAAAAGTTAATAATTGCTGAAAAACTTGAAGAACTTGGAGTCGATGTGATTGAAGCCGGGTTTCCGGTTTCTAGTCCTGGCGATTTCAAGTCGGTCGAAGAAATTTCGAAAATCATTAAAAACACCACTGTTTGCGGACTTACACGCGCGGTTAAAAATGACATTAAAGTTGCTGCAGAAGCCCTTAAATTTGCCAAAAACCCGAGAATACATACGGGAATCGGCACTTCTGACTCTCACATTAAATATAAATTTAATTTAACAAGGGATCAGATAATAGAACGTGCATTTGAGGCGGTGACTTACGCAAAATCTTTTGTGGAAGATGTAGAGTTCTACGCAGAAGACGCCGGACGAACAGATAATTTCTATTTAGCAAGAGTCTGTGAAGCTGCCATAAAAGCAGGAGCTACTGTGTTAAATATTCCAGATACAACTGGATATTGCTTGCCTAGTGAATATGGAGCTAAAATTAAATATCTCTGTGAAAATGTAAAAGGCATAGAAAAAGCAATTCTGTCCTGTCATTGTCATAATGACTTAGGACTTGCCACGGCTAATTCAATTGAAGGAGTGATTAATGGAGCACGACAAATTGAATGTACAATAAATGGCATTGGAGAACGTGCCGGAAACACTGCTTTAGAGGAGGTTGTAATGATACTAAAGCAGCATCCTTACCTTGATCTTGACACTAACATTAAGACTCAAAACTTATATGGAGTAAGTCAGTTGGTGTCCGAACATATGGGAATCTACACCCAACCAAACAAAGCAATTGTAGGAGCTAATGCCTTCTCGCATAGTTCTGGTATCCACCAGGATGGTGTAATTAAACAAAGGGAAACCTACGAAATAATTGATCCAAAAGACGTTGGGGTATCAACCTCAAATATTATTCTTACCGCAAGAAGTGGAAGAGCTGCTTTAGCTTATAGAGCTAAAAGTATTGGTTACGAATTAACAAAACTGCAACTAGACGAAGTCTATACAAATTTCCTGAGTTTCGCAGATCGGAAAAAAGAAATCAAAGACAACGATATACACGAGATTATTGAAACTAGCCGCGTCTATCAAGAAATTATTTCAGCATAAATGAAGAAAACATTATTTGACAAAGTCTGGGATGCACATGTGGTCGATTCGATTGAGAATGGACCGCAGGTTTTATATATAGACAAGCATTTAATTCATGAAGTAACGAGTCCTCAAGCGTTTCGAGAGCTTGAAGATCGTGGGATTCCAATCCTGCGTCCTAATCAAATAGTTGCTACCGCAGATCATAACACTCCAACCACAAACCAACACTTACCAATTAAAGATGTTTTGTCAAGGAATCAGTTAAATGAGTTATCAGCTAACTGTCTAAAAAACGGCATTACACTATACGAACTTGGCCATAAAAATAATGGTATTGTTCACGTAATAGCACCAGAATTAGGCATTACACAACCCGGAATGACGATAGTTTGCGGAGATAGCCATACCTCCACTCATGGAGCATTTGGAGCTATTGCATTTGGAATAGGCACAAGTCAGGTCGCACAAGTTTTTGCAAGTCAGTGCCTATTACTTGCAAAACCTAAAAGCTTGCGAGTTGCCGTAAATGGAACCTTGAAAAATGGCGTACTTCCAAAAGACGTGATACTGTATATCATCGCGCAACTTGGCACGAATGCTGGGACTGGTTATTTCTGCGAATATGCTGGTGATGTTTTCAAAAACATGTCCATGGAAGGCCGAATGACGGTATGTAACATGAGTATTGAGATGGGTGCGAGAGGTGGAATGATCGCGCCAGATGACATTACATTTGAATATATAAAAGACAGAGAGTTTGCGCCATCGGGAGCAGAGTTTGATGAAAAAGTCAAGGATTGGAAAACACTTCCTACTGATACAGGTGCTAAGTTTGACCAAGAATTTCACTTTGAAGCGGCAGACATAGAACCCATGATTACCTATGGTACAAACCCTGGAATGGGAATAAAAATTACAGGTAGAATTCCTAATAATATTACGGATGCCTCTACGAAAAAGTCCTTAGCATACATGGGATTCGAACAGGGAGAATCTCTTATTAATAAACCAATCAATTTTGTATTTATTGGTAGTTGTACTAATTCTAGAATAGAAGACTTTAGGACTGCGGCAAGCTTTATAAAAGGTAAGCGAAAAGCGAAAAATGTAACGGCTTGGCTTGTTCCTGGTAGTAAACGAGTAGAATCCCAAATCATTGATGAAGGCTTAAAAGATATTTTTGAAGAAGCCGGGTTCGAATTACGTCAACCGGGATGCTCTGCCTGTCTAGCGATGAATGATGACAAAATACCACAAGGCGAGTATTGTGTTTCAACATCAAACAGAAACTTTGAAGGGCGTCAGGGTCAAGGATCTCGAACTATTTTAGCAAGTCCGCTAGTAGCCGCTGCTACTGCAATTGAGGGGAGAATAATTGACATAACTAAACACCTCAACTAGATGAAAAAATTTACTACCCTAGTTTCTTCAGCAGTTTTATTGGTGAACGAGAATATAGATACAGATCAAATAATCCCTGCACGCTTCTTGAAAGCCACCGATAGAGATGGTTTTGGAGTTAATTTATTTAGGGATTGGAAGTTTCAGAAAAATGGAGAAATCAACAAGGAGTTTGCACTTAACAATCCGAATTATTCAGGAAGCATCTTGGTATCAGGAAACAATTTTGGGTGTGGCTCAAGTCGAGAACATGCTGCGTGGGCCTTATCCGATTATGGTTTTAAAGTAATAGTTTCAAGTTTCTTTGCCGATATTTTTAAGGGCAATGCTCTAAATAATGGATTACTACCTGTGCAAGTGTCAGAAGTCTTTCTGAAAGCCTTATTTCAGAAAATAAAGGATAACCCGAAAACAGAGATTGAGATTAATTTAATCGACCAAAATATTTACGTTAAGGATACGGAGCTTTCCGAAGAATTTGAGATAGATGCCTACAAAAAAACCTGCCTATTAAATGGCTATGATGACATAGACTTTTTGGTTGCCAGTATAAATAAAATAGAAGCGTTTGAAGCGCAATAATTACAATGAATTTAAATATTACAGTTTTACCGGGGGACGGCATAGGTCCTGAAGTTACCACGCAAGCGATAAAAGTTTTACGAGCTATCGCTGCCGAATTTGATCACAAATTAAGTTTCAACTACGGTTTAATGGGAGCCGAAGCGATTGATGCCACCGGGACACCATTACCCAAGGAAACACTGAGCTTATGTAAGTTGAGTGATGCAATCCTATTCGGTGCAATAGGCGATCCAAAATACGATAACGATCCATCCGCAAAAGTGAGACCAGAACAAGGGTTACTGGAACTGCGAAAATCATTGGGCCTATTTGCTAATATTCGACCTGTGGTAGCCTATGAGTATTTACTCGATAAATCACCACTGAAACGTGATAATATTCAGGGAACAGACATTAGTATTTACCGAGAACTTACCGGAGGCATATATTTTGGCGAAAAGAAGCTAAGCGAAGATGGCAATACTGCTTCAGACCTATGTGAGTATTCGAGAAAGGAAATTGAACGCATTTCACATCTAGCCTTCAAGGCTGCTCAAACCCGGAAGAATAAGGTTACATTGGTAGACAAAGCCAATGTATTAGAGAGCTCGAGATTATGGAGAAAGGTAGTTACAGAAATAGGCAAGAAATACGAAGATGTAGAACTTGAATTTCTTTTCGTTGATAATGCCGCGATGCAGCTAATACTAAACCCAAGACAATTCGATGTAATCCTTACTGAAAATATGTTTGGTGATATAATATCTGACGAGGCTAGTGTAATAGGTGGTTCAATTGGCTTATTAGCTTCAGCGTCTATAGGCAATAAATACGCATTATTTGAACCTATTCACGGTTCCTATCCACAGGCGAAGAACAAAAACATTGCAAATCCCATTGCTTCTATATTATCTGCGGCTATGTTACTAGATCATTTTGGTCTTACTACGGAAGCAAATTTAATTAGAAAGGCAGTTGAAAAATCTCTTGAACTTGGCATCACAACTCCAGATTTAAATTCTTCTAACATTCAGGTAACAACATCGAACGTAGGAGATTTTATAGAAGATTTCATAGCTAACCCTGAAGATAGTAATATGAATTTCAACAATATCCATATGGGGCAGTCAACAATAATTTAATTTGTAGTTGTTTATATTGAAGAAGTGGCCCTAAAAAATCAGGACCTTTTATAGGAAACAATCACACTAAAAATTGAAATAAATCCGGTTTGTTATTGAGATAGTCACCATAAAAGCTATGGAGTTTCATTTTCGTGATTAATGGCTCCAAATCTAGAGGTGATTTAAGTTCTACTCCTACAACGGCCACATCATTATCACGATTGGCTTTTTTAGTATATTCAAAATGAGTAATATCATCATTTGGACCTAAAATATCGACTACAAACTCTCTTAGAGCTCCTGCTCTTTGCGGAAACTTTATAATAAAATAATGCTTCAAGTTCGCATGGATTAAGGCTCTCTCCTTGATCTCTGGCGTACGTGTAATATCATTATTGCTTCCACTCACAACGCAAACAACGTTTTTACCTTTAATCTCTTCAGCATAAAAATCCAAGGCTGCAATGCTCAATGCCCCTGCCGGCTCAACAACAATAGCATCTTTATTATAAAGCTCCAGAATTGTTTGACATATTTTACCTTCAGGAACTGTAATCATCGCGTCCAAGTTCTCCTTGCAAATGGCAAAGTTTTTGTCACCAACTTTTCTTACCGCCGCGCCATCTACAAAGTTTTCGATATATTTCAACTCTGTATTTCTGTTATTTCTGATTGACGTTGACATGGAAGGAGCGCCTTCAGGTTCAACCCCAATAACTTTTGTCTTCGATGAAATTTCCTTAAACAAAGTGGATATCCCTGAAGCTAAACCACCTCCGCCAACTGGAACAAATAAAAAATCAATGGGTTCAATTGTCTGTCCTAAAATTTCAAGCCCCACTGTAGCTTGCCCTTCAATCACTTTCTCATCATTAAATGGGTGAATAAAAGTCTTATTCAATCGTTCACATTCAAGTTTAGCAACACTATAGGCATCATCAAAGGTATCACCTACTAATATAATATCTATAGCGTCTTCACCAAACATCTTTACCTGATCTATCTTCTGATTAGGCGTTGGCGCAGGCATATAAATAGTTCCTTTCACCTTTAATAATTTACACGATAAAGCTACCCCTTGCGCATGATTGCCAGCGCTGGCACAAACAATCCCATTTTCAATTTCTGAAGCCGTTAAGGAAGACATTTTATTATATGCCCCTCTTATCTTATACGAACGAACATCCTGTAAATCCTCACGTTTAAAAGATATATTACTTTGAAAATCTTTGGAATACCTTGTATTCCGATTTAAAGGAGTAATAGATGCAACGCCTTTTAACTTTATAGCTGCAGCTTCAATAGCTTTGAGTGTTGGGAAATATGTTAGAGTAGTATGCATACTTTTTATGATAAAACCGTTATAGGTTTAGTAGTAGTTTTTATAGTTTTCATGGCAGTCATAGCATGACGTAGACGCTTACCTACATCCTCTATCTTATGGCTTCGAATGGCCTCATTCACTTCAATTAAATCCACATTATCTACCGCATTCGATTTTGCAAAAGGTGCTCCAATTATATCAGTTTCTACCGATTTCATAAAATCAACTAGTAGGGGTTTGCAGGCGTGATCGAATAAATAACACCCGTATTCGGCAGTATCGGAAATCACACGATTCATTTCATAAAGTTTCTTCCTCGCTATGGTATTCGCGATTAACGGAAGTTCATGTAATGATTCATAATAGGCCGAATCTTCAACAATTCCTGCACTCACCATTGTTTCAAATGCAAGTTCAACACCAGATTTCACGAAGGCCACCAATAGGACACCGTGATCAAAATACTCTTGCTCACTAATATGATCTGAAGTAAGCGACGTTTTCTCAAAAATTGTTTCACCGGTTTCTGCTCTCCATCTTAATAAATCTTTATCATCATTGGCCCAGTCTGTCATCATAGTTTGAGAGAAATGACCAGAAATGATGTCGTCCATATGCTTCTCAAATAGAGGCTTCATTATTACTTTCAATTCTTCAGCAAGTTCAAAAGCTTTAATCTTTGCGGGATTTGACAACCTATCCATCATATTTGTAATACCCCCTTGTTTTAAAGCTTCAGTAATAGTTTCCCATCCAAATTGAATCAATTTTGCCGCGTAATTAGCATCAATTCCTTCAGCAACCATCTTATCAAAAGAAAGTATTGACCCGGTTTGCAAAACGCCACATAAAATCGTTTGTTCCCCCATTAAATCACTTTTCACCTCAGCGATAAACGATGACTGTAAAACTCCAGCGCGATGCCCACCAGTGGCTACAGCATAAGCTTTGGCTTGCCCCCATCCTTTATTTTTTGGATCATTCTCGGGATGTACTGCTATAAGAGTAGGCACCCCAAATCCTCTTTTATATTCTTCTCTGACTTCGGTTCCTGGGCACTTGGGCGCTACCATAATTACGGTTAAATCTTCCCTAACCTTCATTCCTTCTTCTACAATATTAAAGCCGTGAGAATACGATAAAGTCGCCCCTTTTTTCATTAAGGGCATGACCGCATTTACAACCTGTGTATGCTGTTTGTCGGGCGTTAAGTTTAAAACCAAATCTGCTGTGGGTATCAACTCCTCATAAGTCCCGACTTTAAATTCGTTTTGTGTGGCATTTTTATAAGAATCTCGCTTCTCATTGATAGCTGCTTCTCTTAAAGTATAAGATACATCTAAGCCTGAATCTCGCATATTTAATCCTTGATTAAGACCCTGAGCCCCACAACCAATAATTACGATTTTCTTTCCTTTTAATACGGTTACTCCATCTTCAAATTCTGAAGCATTCATAAATCTACATTTTGCTAACTCTGCTAATTGTTTCCTTAGTGATAAGGTGTTAAAGTAATTTGCCATTTTTATATTATTGTTTAATTGATGCTAATTTTTGTGTTACTTCCATCGGTTCTTTAGTAACCGCTATTCTCCCTGAGCGCGTAAACTGCAAGATTCCAAAAACGCTAAGCTCTTTATGTAATAATTCTATTTCGTGACGTCTTCCCGACTTCTCCAAAACAAAATATTCTTTATTAACTGTCACAATCCTTGCGTTGCTTTCCTTTATTATATTCTGAATTTGACGCTCTTCAAACAATAAATCAGACTTGATCTTGAACAGGCAGGACTCCTGATAAATTGTTTCCTCATCCCTGTGGTAGTAAGCTTTTATGACTTCCACTTGCTTTTCAATCTGACCAATTATTTTTTTCATTTGCTCCTCCGTCATTTTCACAACAATAGTAAAACGTGAAACCCCTTCTATTTCTGAAACCGACGAATTCAAACTTTCAATATTGAAATGTCTTCGTTGAAAAATCGCCGAAATACGATTTAGCAATCCGATGTTATTTTCAGTATAAACTGAAACAGTATATGTATTTTTTTGTTCGCTCATAATAATTTATTTAGAGAAAAGAACAAAGAGGAAGGGCTTCTTCAGTTACCATAATTAGATTTTTATTCATCCTATTATATCTTCTATTCTCTTTCTTTTTTTCTGAAAGATTCAACATCTAACTTAATCTCATATCCGACACCGATGCTCCTGTTGGTATCATTGGAAAAACATTTCCTTCTTTTTCTACGCATACTTCCAGAAAATATGCCTCTTTGCAAGCCATCATTTCTGCAACTGCATCTTTTAATTCAGAACGTTTAGTCACTTTTTTACCATTGATATAATAGCCTTTTGCAATCGCTACAAAATCCGGATTTATAAGTTCTGTAGAAGCATATCGTCGATCAAAAAACAGTTCTTGCCATTGTCGTACCATCCCCAAGAATTCATTATTTAAAACCACAATTTTCACAGGGACCTTTGTTTGAAAAATAGTACCCAATTCCTGAATAGTCATTTGATAGCCACCATCTCCAATAATTGCAATCACATCACGATCGGGCGCAGCCATTTTAGCGCCAATGGCCGCAGGCAATGCAAAGCCCATAGTACCTAGACCACCTGAAGTTATATTGCTTTTGGTTTTATTGAATTCGCTGTATCGACAGGCAATCATCTGGTGTTGTCCCACATCTGAGACAATCGCAGCATTTCCTTTTGTTATAAGGTTAATCTCATTTATTACTTCTCCCATAGTAAGTCCTTCTTTCGTAGGATGGAGATCGTCTTTTATAACTTTTTCATATTCGACAGCATACAAATCCTTAAATTTTTGATGCCATTCGGTATGTTTATTTTTATTTAAATGAGGCAATAATAAGGCTAGACTTTCTTTAGCATTTCCAAGAACTGCTACATCTGTTTTAACATTCTTGTCAATTTCTGAAGGGTCAATTTCGAAATGAATTACTTTAGCTTGTTTGGCATATTTTTTTAAATCACCAGTAACCCTGTCGTCAAACCGCATTCCAATTGCAATCAATAAATCACATTCGTTGGTTAAAACATTAGGCGCATAGTTACCGTGCATTCCAAGCATTCCGACATTTAAAGGATGCTTTGTAGGTAAAGCTGAAGCTCCTAAAATAGTCCAAGCGGAAGGGATTCCGGCTTTTTCAATCACGGCTTTAAATTCTTCTTCTGCCTGCCCTAAAATAACACCCTGTCCCCAAACCACCAATGGCTTTTTTGCTGAATTTATTAGCTCGGCTGCCTCGCTAATAGTGGTTACGTCTATAATAGGTGCTGGAGTATAACTTCTGATTCCAGTACATTTTTTATACTCAAAATCAAATTGTTCCATTTGAGCATCTTTCGTAATATCGACTAATACAGGACCCGGACGACCGCTTTTCGCTATATAAAATGCCTTTGCCATTACTTCGGGAATTTCAGAAGCTTTGGTAATTTGATGATTCCATTTTGTAACCGGCGTTGAAATACCAACAATATCTGTTTCCTGAAAAGCATCACTTCCTAAAAGATGGGAAGCCACTTGCCCCGTGATGCACACCATCGGGGTAGAATCTATTTGAGCATCAGCTATTCCCGTAATTAAATTGGTAGCGCCGGGACCAGATGTTGCCATCGCAACTCCAACCTTACCTGAAATACGTGCATATCCCTGCGCAGAATGCGTTGCTCCTTGCTCATGTCTCGTGAGTACATGATGGATTTTATCTTCGTATTTATATAGCTCATCGTAAACCGGCATTATGGCTCCTCCAGGATATCCGTATAATATATCCACGCCTTCGGCTATTAGACATTTAACAACAGCTTCAGCACCAGTAATACCTGTTGCAGATACTATTGATTCAGGTTGTTTTTCAATTGTTTGTGTTTCTTTCATAATCTTAACTTCTCATATGATATAATTTCTTATTTCGCTGGAATTAGAATTCGTCTGTGACACACCCTTTGGACGCAGACGAAACAGTTCTTGCATATTTATATAAAACACCTCGTTCGACTTTCAGTTTTGGTGGGGACCAATTTTTTCTTCTTTCAGCAAGTTCCTCTTCGGAAACTTCAAGAGTAATTGAATTACTTTCAGCATCTATGGCAATGTAATCACCATCTTTAATCAGAGCTATTACGCCACCCTCTTGTGCTTCAGGCGCTATGTGTCCTACGACAAAGCCATGAGTTCCACCAGAAAATCTCCCATCTGTAATTAAGGCAACATCATTTCCTAGTCCAGCCCCTATTATTGCAGCCGTTGGTTTTAACATCTCTGGCATTCCAGGGCCACCTTTTGGACCTTCATAACGAATTACTACCACATCTCCTTTCACCACTTTTCCATCACGAATTCCATCATTTGCCTTATACTCACCTTCAAATACTTTTGCTTTTCCTCTAAAACTTAACCCCTCTTTCCCAGTAATTTTCGCAACACTACCTTCCGTAGCCAAGTTTCCATAGAGCATCCGTAGATGCCCCGTCGCCTTAATCGGATTTTCTATTGGTTTTATGACGTCTTGCCCTTCAGTTAGATCGGCAACATCCAATAAATTCTCTGCTATTGTTTTTCCGGTAACGGTCAAACAATCTCCGTGTAGCAATCCTTTCCGAAGTAAATATTTTAAAACGGCTGGTATACCACCAACAGCATGTACATCTTCCATTAGGTATTTACCACTAGGCTTTAAATCGGCTAAAAAAGGAGTAGTATCACTTATTTTCTGAAAATCCTTCAAGGTAAACTCGATCTTCGCTGCTCTTGCAATTGCTAAGAAATGTAAAACAGCATTGGTAGATCCTCCAAGAATCGTTACTAATCGAATAGCATTCTCCATGGATTTTCGGGTAATAATATCTGAAGGTTTAATATCTTTTTCAATCAAAAGGCGAATGGCCTCACCAGCCTTTACCGACTCCTCTTTCTTAGCATCGCTCAAGGCAGGGTTCGAGGCGTTAAACGGAAGAGCCATACCTAGTGCCTCAATTGCCGAAGCCATAGTATTTGCTGTATACATACCGCCACAGGCACCGGCTCCTGGACAGGCTTTTTCAACAATACTTTGATATTCAACTTCTGTGATAGTTCCCGCCACCTTGGATCCCCAAGCTTCAAAGGCAGAAACAACATCTAATTTTTTTCCATTGTGACATCCAGAATCAATAGTACCTCCATATACTAAAATAGAGGGGCGATTCAAACGTATCATAGCCATTAAAGCACCGGGCATATTTTTGTCACAACCAACTACCGTAATTAAGCCATCATAACTCATTGCCTGCACCACTGTTTCCATAGAATCGGCAATTAAATCGCGAGATGGCAGTGAGTAACGCATCCCAGGAGTTCCCATAGAAATACCATCACTTACTCCAATGGTATTGAAAATAAGACCAATTATATCCTCATTTTTAGTCCCCTTCTTCACTAATTTTGCCAAATCGTTGAGATGCATATTGCAGGGATTCCCTTCATAGCCAGTACTCGCTATCCCAATCATGGGTTTAAAAAAATCTTCGGTAGTTAATCCAATCGCATAAAGCATTGCTTGAGCGGCAGGTTGGGTCGGGTCTTGAGTTACAGTCTTGCTGTATTTATTTAATTCTTTCATTCAATTTCTATCATCTTATACCTCAGAATTGTAATTTTCTAAAGAACTGAAGTCGAAATTAACAAAACGGGACATCTATATTTTTAAGATTAGACTTTTTGGAATAAATCCAAGCGCGACAAATAACCCGTATAAAATTGATTTTCAAATAATTAACACCCTATTATATCCGATGTCCACGAAATCAATTCTTTCAATAAAACTTACAACTTGTTTATCAATGCCCTCAATATTAGTCAAATTGCCCTGCTTTATGAAGATTTACTAAATTTATAATCTAACGCTGCCACTTATTAGGCTGTAATTATTTTTAGATTCTCGGTAGGTCGTTATTGTCTTTCAACGGTAGATTCGATTTCCCCATGAGATAGGCGTCGATGTGATGTGCAGCCTGACGCCCTTCAGAAATAGCCCAAACAATCAACGATTGCCCGCGGCGCATGTCTCCCGCTGCAAAAATCCCTGACACATTGGTTGCATAGTCTTTGGTAGTCGCTTTAATATTGGTTCTAAAATCCATTTCCAAACCAAACTGCTCGGCAAGTGTTTTTTCGGCTCCAACAAAGCCCAAGGCCAGCAGAACCAGATCACAACCCCACTTTTTTTCTGTATTCGGAAGCTCTTTTAATTGCGGACGCTCACCATCTTTGAAAATCCATTCTACCTCAACCGTTTTCAAACCGATTAGATTTCCGTTTTTGTCACCTAGAAACTCTTTCGTAGAAACACTAAAAAAGCGTTCTACACCCTCTTTATGGGAGGATGTTGTTTTTAATCTCATTGGCCAATATGGCCAAGGCTGGTTGGTGGGGCGTCCTTCTGAAGGTTTGCTTAAAATTTCAAAATTGGTTACTGATTTTGCCCCCTGTCGATTACTAGTTCCAATACAATCTGAACCCGTATCCCCACCACCAATTACAATAACATTTTTATCCTTTGCAGAAAGAATGTGTTCAAAATCAACCAATCCATCTACATATTGATTATTCAATTTTAGGAAATCCATAGCCTGATGAACTCCTTTCAAATGATTTCCTTTTATTGGAATACCTCTTCTTTCGCTAGCCCCTCCAGACAATAATACAGCATCAAAATCGGCCATAATTGTTTCAATACTTACATTTACACCAACATGAGCATTCGTTCTAAATTGGATACCTTCTGCGTCTAATATTGCAACGCGTCTGTCAATAATATTCTTCTCTAATTTAAAGTCCGGAATCCCATAGCGCAATAATCCTCCAATCTTAGCATCGCGCTCAAAGACCGTGACTAAATGACCTGCTCTATTTAACTGTTGCGCTGCAGCCATACCGGCAGGCCCTGAGCCAATAACTGCAACCGTCTTAGTTGTTCTTTTCTCAGGTAGATTTGCAGCTACCCAGCCTTCTTTAAATGCGATCTCTACTATGTTTTTTTCAATATTTTCTATAGTAACGGGATCTTCATTTATCCCTAAGACACAAGCTTCTTCACAGGGCGCAGGACATAACCGGCCGGTAAACTCAGGAAAATTATTCGTCGCATGTAAAATCTGAGCAGCTTCTTTCCAACGTCCTTTATAAACCTTATCATTAAAATCAGGAATAAAATTACCGAGCGGACAACCACTCTGGCAAAAGGGAATGCCGCAATCCATACAGCGTGATCCTTGCTCTTCAAGCTTTTTTTCCTCTAAAGGAAGCGTAAATTCTTTGTAATCTTTAAGTCGGTCTTCAACTTTTTTAGTGTCTTCATCGATACGCAAGTATTCTAAAAATCCTGTTGTTTTTCCCATACGATTATAGTGTTACGAGTTTTTCATTTTCTAATCTAATTAGCGCCTGTTTATACTCTTCTGGCAGTACTTTAATAAACTTCGGTAATTGAGTCTGCCAATTTTCCAAAATTCGTTGGGCTAAAGGGCTTAATGTATTATTGTAATGATTTTCAATAAGATTTTTTAATTCTGAAATGTCCTCCGTTAAATTCACTGGTTCCAAATTCAATCCTTCCTTGTTACAATTCATATTAAAGGTATTATTTGCATCGAATATGTATGCAATACCACCGCTCATTCCGGCTCCAAAATTTCGTCCAACTTCGCCGAGAATCACAGCTCTACCGCCAGTCATGTATTCACAACCGTGATCTCCAATTCCTTCAACAACAGCGAGAGCACCAGAATTCCGAACACAAAAACGTTCGCCCGCTTTTCCATTTATATAGACCTCCCCTGATGTAGCACCGTATAAGGCAACATTCCCAATGATCACGTTATTTTCAGGGACAAGTGTTGAACTATCAGGAACTTTCACAACCAACTTTGCGCCAGACAGCCCTTTTCCGAGGTAATCATTTGCGTTGCCATTAATAATTAGCGTAAGTCCCTTGGTTGCAAATGCACCAAAACTTTGACCAGCCGAACCTGTGAAATTTATTTTTAAGGTGTTTTCTGGAAGTCCCTGAGCCCCGTAAATTTTAGAGATCTCATTACTTAAGATTGCCCCAAAAGCTCTATCTCTATTCGTTATTTTTGATTCTAAAACTGTTTTTTCTTTTCGAAATAAAGCTGGATGTGCCTTCCTAATAATTTTAAAATCCAAAGCTTTTTCCAAATCGTGATCTTGGGTTTCAGTATTGTAAACTTTCGTTCCTTCCGGGGTACTTACCTGATGCAATATTGGAGATAAATCTAACCCATTGGACTTATAAAAATCGATTGTTTTATTGCGATTTAGTTTTTGAACCTGCCCTACCATTTCGTCCACTGTTCGGAAACCTAGTTGAGCCATAATTTCTCGTAATTCCTGAGCGACGAAGTACATAAAGTTGACCACATGTTCCGGTTTCCCTTTAAATTTTTTGCGCAGCTCCGGATTTTGAGTTGCAATCCCAACAGGGCAGGTGTTTAAATGACATACCCGCATCATCACGCAACCTGAAGCAACCAAAGGTGCAGTTGCAAATCCAAATTCCTCAGCACCCAACAGACAAGCAACGGCAACATCTCGACCTGTTTTTAATTGCCCATCACATTCCAAAACCACACGGTTTCTTAAGTTATTCATAACTAAAGTTTGCTGTGCTTCGGCCAGTCCTAATTCCCAAGGTAATCCAGCATGTTTCATGGAAGTCAATGGAGTGGCCCCTGTTCCACCGTCATGACCGGAGATTAAAATAACATCTCCCTTTGCCTTAGCAACTCCTGCGGCTACTGTACCTACCCCTACCTCAGAAACCAGCTTTACATTGATTCTAGCATCCCGATTAGCCGATTTTAAATCATAAATAAGTTGTGATAAGTCTTCAATAGAGTAAATATCGTGATGTGGTGGCGGTGAAATCAGTCCCACATAGGGAGTCGAATTTCTTGTTTTAGCGATATCCGGATTTACTTTTGGACCGGGTAGCTGCCCCCCTTCTCCAGGTTTTGCACCTTGTGCCATTTTAATTTGGATCTCTGCAGCATTTGTAAGATAATTTGAAGTTACCCCAAAACGACCAGAAGCTACTTGTTTAATTGCAGAGTTTTTCCAATCGCCGTTTGAGTCCTTGTAAAAACGATTCTCGTCTTCTCCCCCTTCACCCGAATTACTTTTACCTCCAATACGATTCATGGCGATTGCTAAATTCTCATGCGCTTCTTTACTAATGGAACCATAAGACATGGCTCCGGTTTTAAACCTTTTTACAATTTTAGTCCATGGCTCAACTTCCTCTAAAGGGATGGGATCATAATTAGTAAATTCAAATAAACCACGAATGGTCATCAACTTCTTAGTTTGCTCATTCACCAAATCTGAGTATTCTTTAAAAGTGCTGTGTTTATTATTTCTTACGGATTCCTGAAGTTTAGCAACCGTAAGCGGATTAAAAGCATGCTTTTCCCCACTTCGTCTCCATTTATATTGTCCACCAAAGTCCAAACTTAAGTTACCATCTATAGTATTTGTATTATACGCTCTTCGATGTCGCTTACAAATTTCCCCTTCAATTTCTCGTAGACCAATTCCTTGAATCCTTGTTACCGTATTTGGAAAATAGTCGTTGACCACTTTGGTATTGATACCTATACATTCAAAAAGTTGTGATCCTCGGTAGGAATTAAGCGTTGAAATTCCAATTTTATTCATCACTTTAAGAATTCCAAATCCAACAGCTTTATTGTAATTATTTATGGCTTCTAAATAATCGATTCCTTGAATTTCTTGTTCTTTGACTTGTTTAGAAACAATTTCGTTTACGATGTATGGATTGACAGCACTCGCTCCAAATCCGAACAGCAAGGCAAAATGATGAACTTCTCGAGGCTCGGCCGATTCGATAATAATACTGACTCTCGCGCGTTTCCCTATTTTATACAATTCATGATTTACATAGGAACAAGCCAACAATGCCGGAATTGGCGCCATTTTCTTATTGACTCCTCTATCGGAAAGAATGATAATATTACCCCCTTCATCTATTGCTTTCGAAGCTTGTTTTACAAGATTTATTAGTGTTCTCTCCAGTTCATTTAATCCCTTATCCACTTCATATAGCATAGATATCGTGGTCACTACAAAATCTGGGTTTTGAGTGTAATTTTTAATCTTATCTAAATCGTGTTTTGAGATAACAGGATTTTGAATCTTTAGTTTCCTGCACTGATCCTCATTGATTTTGAAAATATTTGTATCGCTTCCAAGTGTTAAACTAATGTCTGTAATTAATTCTTCTCGAATCCCATCTAAAGGCGGATTGGTTACCTGCGCAAACAACTGCTTGAAGTAGTTGTATATGAGTTGTGGTTTTTCAGAAAGGATTGCAATAGGAGTGTCATTCCCCATGGAACCGATTGGCTCTTTCCCTAATTGTGACATTGGCTGGATAATAATACGTAGATCTTCTTCAGTATAGCCAAAAACGATTTGTCGTTTTTCCAAAGCATCTTCTTTGTGTTTAATAGGTCCCTTTTTCGGAGGAATATCTGCCAAATGCACTAAATTCTTATCTAACCATTTTTTATAGGGATGCCTAGAAACTATTTCATCTTTTATTTCCTCGTCATTGATAATACGTCCTTGGTTCATATCTACTAAGAACATCTTTCCTGGTTCCAATCGACCGTGACTCGCTACATTTTTAGGATCAATTTCAATAACACCGGTTTCAGAAGACATAATCACAAAACCATCTTTGGTAACTGTATAGCGAGAAGGCCTCAAACCATTTCTATCAAGCACAGCTCCAATATAGTTTCCGTCGGTAAAAGGAATAGAAGCCGGACCGTCCCAAGGCTCCATGATGCACGAATTATATTCATAGAATGCTTTCTTAGCTTCAGACATATATGGATTTTTCTCCCAAGCTTCAGGAACGAGGATCATCATTACTTCGGGGAGAGAACGTCCTGTCATTAATAAAAGTTCCACCAACATATCCATTTGTGCCGAATCTGACTTACCTGGCAATATGATGGGAAAAATATTCTTAATTTCGTCATTAAACCAATCACTTTGCATGAGCTCCTGTCGGGATAATGTTCTTGAAACATTTCCGCGCAGTGTGTTTATTTCGCCATTGTGACACATATAACGAAATGGTTGGGCCAAATCCCAGGTTGGAAAAGTATTTGTAGAAAAACGTTGATGTACCAAGGCCAATCTTGTTATGAATAAAGGATCAGTTAGGTCTTTATAGAACAACTTGATATCTTCAGGTATAAGTAAACCTTTATAGATGATAATTTTTGTTGAAAGACTAGGCAAATAGAAAAATGCAGATTCTGAAATTTTCGAGCCATTAATTTCGTGTTCCGTTTTCTTTCTGGCAATAAAAAGTTTTAAATTAAACTGAAAGTCTTCCAGTGTATTATCTGATTTCCCTATGAAAATTTGTTTGATAAATGGTTGTGTAACCGCAGCAATTTCGCCGAGGACCGATTCATCCAAAGGAACGTCTCTCCATCCTATTACTTCAAGATCCTGTTCTCTTATGTGTTTTTCAAATACATCTATACAGTAATCCCTCTGATTCTCTTTTTTAGGCAAAAAGACATTACTAACTCCATATGACCCTTCTTTGGGTAAATTGAACTCACAGTTCTTCACAAAAAAGTCATGTGGGATATCAATTAAAATCCCGGCTCCATCACCAGTTTTTCCATCGGCATTTACAGCTCCTCTGTGCTCCAGTTTTTCTAAAATTTGAAGTGCTTTGTGAATTATATTATTTGACTTAACACCTTTTAAACTACAAATAAATCCTGCTCCACAATTATCGTGTTCAAATTCTGGTAAATACATTCCCTGTTTCTTCAACATATGATCCTATTTTAAGTATAAATTGAAAGTCTATTTTAAACAATATAACAACATAGAATTCACATATCATAATGCAAGTGTCACTTTTCCGAATATGAAAATTAGGGCCAATTAAAAAAATGAAATTCTCAATTTCATCCCTGATATTTTAAGAAAATGGTAAACGAAAAAAGCAACTTTTTAAATTTTTATTGAATTAAATGACGTAAAAAGCAATTTTCAATGAATAAAATTCAAGCAAAATAGACTAAAAATTAAAAATCATCAGAATGAATGTTGTGATAAAAACAAAATATTAAATATATTTTGACTAACCCCTAATTTTTTGGGGTTGTAATTATGAAAATGACATATTTATTACATTAACCCCTAATATTTATGGGGTTAATATTAAATAATATAGTTTTACCGCTTTATTAATCCAAAAAATAATAAACAACATGAAGAAAATTACAATTTTAGCTTTAGCACTAATTTATTCTTCCCTTGTGTTTTCGCAGGAAGAAGAAAGCAAAAAAACGTTCTCCTTTAGTGGAAGCCTCGACACGTATTACAAACGAAATATTGGCGCTCCAACAAAGTCCTTAGAAGACGCGAATGGAGATCCCAATTTTATAACCCCAGGAACATCTTTTGCCAATAGAAATGGGTTCGGCCTTGGAATGGCAAACTTAATAGTGAGTTATGAAGGAGAGAAAGTTGGATTTGTAGCCGATTTAGGGTTTGGACCTCGTGCTGAAGACGCCGTATTTTTATCAGTAGGCTCAAGCAATATTGTAAATCAGCTATACATGTACTGGAATGTTAGCAAGAATGTAAAGCTTACAATTGGAAATTTCAACACCTTCTTAGGATATGAGGTTATTTCTCCTGTTGGAAATTTTAACTACAGCACTTCCTATATGTTTTCCTATGGTCCTTTCTCACATACGGGGTTAAAAGCCGATATAGCATTGGGAGATATTTCATTAATGCTTGCGATTATGAATCCTACCGATTACACTGAAATCAATATAGACGACAGCTATACTTTTGGAGGACAAGTTGGATATAAGGGACAGTTTTTAAATGTAATTTATGGCGATCAATTAGGTGGCATTGCAACATTTCAAATTGATTTCACCGGCGGACTTGATTTAGTTGACTCATTCTTTTTAGGTCTTAACGCAACTTACAATGACACCCAAGACACATCCTTTTATGGCGTTGCTCTATACCCTCAATACAAAATTACAGATGCTTTTACACTTGGTGCAAGGGCAGAATATTTTGCAGAAACTGAGGGTGGCGCAGGTGCCATAGGAGCTTACGACCCTGAAGGTGACGCAACAGTATTTGCGGCGACTATAACCGGAAGTTACTCCGTAGGTAGTTTTACAATTAAACCAGAACTACGCTTGGATAGCACTAGCGAAGAATCGTTCGTGAATTCGGATCTAGAACCCACAAAGTCTTTGTCTTCTTTTCTAGTAGCTGCAATTTATAAATTTAACTAAAAGAACGTCCGAAAATATCGAGACAATAATCGGCGTATTGAAAATTTGCCCAAACTAACTTAAAACAGGATTCTTATTTAAAATTTAATCAATTAACAATGAAAAAAATTGAAGCAATAATCAGAAAATCAAAATACAGTGCAGTTCGCAACGCATTGCACGATATAGGTATAAATTTCTTCTCCTATTGGGACGTTACCGGATTAGGCAATGAAAAAGAAGGTCATGTCTATCGCGGTGTTTCGTATAGCACTAGCGACATCCAGCGTAGATATCTTTCCATAGTCATTAATGACGAATTTGAAGCTGCTACTATAAAGGCAATTCTAGATTCAGCAGCAACTGGTGAAGTTGGTGACGGAAAAATATTCGTTTCCGACGTAAAGGAATGCTACAGAATAAGAACGGGAGAAAAAGGAGGAAATACTTTAAAATAATCATCTAAACATTTATAACTATGGAATTATTAACTATAAACAATGTATGGATGATGATCTGTACAGGACTCGTTTTCTTTATGCACTTGGGATTCGCTTTTTTAGAAATCGGATTAACAAGACAAAAGAATACAATAAATATTTTATTCAAAAATATATTCATAATAACTATCGGTCTATTATTATATGCCCTAGTAGGCTTCAATTTAATGTATCCTGGGGAATTTAACGGGTTTCTAGGTTTTGCAGGATTTGGTTTGGATTCACCATTGAATGTTGAAGGTGCCTTAGACCTTTCCTATAGCGAAGGGTACACGTATTGGACGGATTTCCTTTTTCAAGGAATGTTTGCCGCAACAGCCGCTACAATTGTATCTGGAGCTGTAGCAGAACGAATTAAAATTTTCCCGTTTATGATTTTTGTGATTTTATATGTAGGTCTTATATATCCAATAGCTGGTTCTTGGAAATGGGGAGGTGGATTTCTACAAGAATTAGAAACACCCTTTTACGATTTCGCAGGCTCTACGCTAGTGCATTCCGTTGGAGGCTGGGCAGCATTAGTAGCGGTATGTCTGCTAGGCTCACGTATTGGAAAATTTAAGGACGGAAAAATACAAGCAATTCCAGGCCATAATATTCCCTTAGCAACCGCGGGAGTTTTAATCCTTTGGTTAGGATGGTTTGGATTTAATGGGGGCTCTGTGCTATCAGCAGATCCAGGGTTAACGTCATTAACCTTAGTGACAACCTGTCTAGCAGCTGCTGCTGGCGGTATAATTGCTGCTCTAGTATCTTTCCTTAAATACAAAAACCTAGACCTTACTATGTTCTTAAATGGTATTCTTGGTGGTTTGGTTGGTATAACTGCAGGTGCGGATCAGATGAGCCCAA
>JBLHIC010000035.1:0-23736 GCA_047614245.1 Flavobacteriaceae bacterium | reverse complement strand
AGAAAAATCATTGTCAACAAGACCTAAAGAACCGTTTCTTATTTCGTCAAGTGCAAATTGGGCACTAGCCTGTGTGACAGTTACGTGTGGTTCGTTATTATTTGGAATATAAGTGTTGACAAATGGAGAGTTGTGAATTCCACCAATATCAGGGGTGGCAAACCAATTGTCCTCATTATCTATAGCTAACGAACTTAATACTGGTATAAAGGAATATTCCTCCTGGTCCAATGCATTAATAAATGCTAGTATTATCGGGTTGGTAGTTCCAGCGCCACCCAATGCCGAGGCTATATCTCCTGTTCCTCCAGGGGATGCATCAATTCCGTCGCTAGTGGCAAAAGACTGGGCATCTGCACCAAAAGTTGCAACTGGAATACCGACTAAAAATGAATTGAAGGTGGTTACATTATTTATTTGACTAGCGAGCGGGGTAAAATGTAGATTCACATCAGCTGTAACTCCAGTTCCTATGTTGAGGTTTGTATTAATAACTTCTATTCCTGGAGTTCCCGTTGCAGTCCCTACTGCACTACCATTAACCATTGCAACATTTCTGACTTGTTGTGGAAAGCCAATCGCATCCAATTCAGCTTGAAAAGCATCTCTAAAATTTGGTGCTCCTACGGGTAATAATAATGTAGGGTCTTGCTCAAACGTGGAACCACTCAATAAGTGTCCTAGCAAATGATCGTACAACATCTCCTTTGCTGCAGGGGAGTTTAACACACCGTCTACAATTGCAATAGCATCAGGGTCAGATGTTTGTTGTGCTAAATAATTTATTAAATATTGTAAGCTTATTGGAATATTCGCTCCGCGATGGGGAGAATCAAATGAAATGTACAACCGTGTTTCAGCTGGTAAGCTGTTTTGCTCCATATAAGCTAGACCGTATCTGCCTATTAATCCACCCATACTGGCGCCTAAAACTACCAATTCTTCATCGCCTACTTTTTGAGAATTCAGCAAATCGATTAATGCCACCAATACCATTGCATTTCGTTGAATATAGTCCGATCCACCATCAATGTCTTTTCCGTCTGTCGTATATAGAGGCGCATTTAAAACTACGATATCAAACCCTTCAGACCTTAATATATCTGCCATATTCTGTCCACCAAAACTTAGACTATTATAAAGACCAGCAATGTCTCTTGAATCACCGGGATCGAATCCGTCCAAGACAATAATAGGTTTGTCAAGAACTCCATCTATGTTGTCAATAAAAATCTCGTACTCGCCTTCTCCTAAAAAAGCTTGTGTTTCATCATATCCTTGATAAGGAATAGTTGCAACAATTGGTTCTATTACGCTTCTGTTCGCTATAGGTCTTGCTTCAGGAATAGCTTGGAAGAAACTCTGCGAAAAAGTTGAGACAGTGATTAAGGTAATTAGTAAAAACAATATTTTTCTCATAGCTTTTTATTTACTGAAATCTTAGGATGCAAGATAGTCAATCAATTTTAAAAAAAAGAGAAGGTGGGAGCAGCTTAATGGCGATTTAAAAAATTAAATCATCATAAGTAAAAGGCTTTTAAATCTCTTCGATGTTACCTAAATATTGATTACCTAGTAAACGAGCTACTGGATAGGATTCCAATTCCTCATCAGGAAAGGGCTGAATTAATTCTTGAAGAGGTTTTACAGCAAAATTGCCTTTCAAATCTGAAACTAACCAGTTCTCTGCTATTTCTTCAGTGAGAATCAACGGCATGCTCGGTCTTGCTAGCTTTGGATTATCATTATTTTTTTTCAATTATCGTCCCACCTCTGAATTTAGGCTGTTATTCCATATTTTTCACGTTGGATGTTGTCTTTCACCTAATGCGGTATGAGCCCTCAAGAATCTAGAATAGTTATATATGGAGAATCGTTGGTTTAAATCGGTACTAGTAAAGTGTTCAAATTAATAATTGACAAAGAGGTTGTGTCCTTGCCATTCATAGATAACCAAACATTAGTGGCGTTATCAATCACATAATTAAAAGGATGTTAGACTCCAGCTCCCTCGAAATCGGGAACTGTTCAATTGGCAGTCATATGGAAGCTAGTTGGATTAGTCTCGTGTATAGTTTGGAAGACATTTGACTAATTTTCAGCACCGAAAATAGGTAGACTTAAATCTTCTATAGTATTCTTATTTGCATTAGCTTGGTCAAAGTGGTTATTTAAAAGCAATAATTCATTTTGATTAAATACAACACAAAGACGACCCATTTGGTTTTAGGAAAGAACTTCTACAAGTTCTGGTGCTCATTTCGCGAACTAACCGCTCCAGAAAAACATAATATAAAAACTACTAAAAATCGGGGAATAATTTTCATATCTAGAAGCTTAATGAATTGGTTTTCATTAATATTTTAAAAATACGATATGTCATTAACAGACGAGCTTAATAAAAAACCTATTTACAATGTTGGTTAATTATCGTCACTTGTTTCAGTGGCAATAATAGTCTTTACTGAAGGTGCTAAGTTATTTTTTTGGTCAGTAATATTTTCAAAAAGAAGGAGCGAAGCGAAAGCGTCATTCTCAATGATGTTATTTTTCGCAATGACAATTTGCTTTAAGTTTTTAGAATAAGATAACTCTATTGGGAGTGTGCCAAATATCGAGTTGTCAAAAACATTAAATACTTCTAGATTAGTTAAGTTGCTTAAACTAGAGGGGATTCTTCCGTCAATTTTATTACTACTCAGGTGAAGTTCTTTTAATGCACTAAGTGAACCAATAGTTGAAGGAATACCTCCTTCGATGTTATTTCCATTCAAGCCAAGTACTTCTAATTTGCTAAGCAAACCTATTTCTGAAGGTATTGGTCCGGTTATCTTATTAAATGATAGCTCTAAAGTCTTCAGGTTTTTTAAGTCACCTATAGATGTAGGCAAATTCCCCTCAAGATTATTAAAAAGTAAATTGATCTTAATTACCTTATTGTTCTTAACGGTTACCCCGTGCCAGCTACTTACAGGTTGATCTATATCCCAGGTGTGAACCCAGTTTTCACCATTCATGGTTGAAAATATGTCGAGTAATGCTTTTTCTTCTTTCTGACTTACTTGTGCAATAAGTGCAATACTCAATAAAAAAAATGTTAGGCTAAGAAGTGATTTTTTCATAGTACAAGAATTACGGTTTTTCCTAATAATTTAATGTAAATGAAACCTTTTCCTTGATTATATGCAAATTTTTTCGATGAAATGCACAAATAAAGATTACATTTTATTAGAAAGCTCCAATAGGAACTCCCGATTCACCTCATGAATTCCTTCAAAGACTTCTATATTGAGTCGTTTTCCGAAAAGGTTATTTCCTTTTAATTCCTCTTCAGTAATGCGTGCTTCATTAATGTATTGGTCATCGGCACCGTATAAATATGTCACAGCAGTACTGGCCGGCATATATTCAAAACTTTCTTGAGTTAATTCTTTTGGAATGCCACCGGAATGTAGTACTAAATGCTCACAATTAATTTTTCTACTTGCAAGCCATCGTGTGGCAATTGAAACACCCTGAGAATATCCAAGAACTATTAGATTTGAAGCTTCTGAGAGTTTTTCAGTTTCAAAAATTTGGTCTATGTAAGCCAATACATTTTCAGTTTCTAAGAGTGTATTTTCTCGTGTCAACCAGGATGCCCCTACATGTTTGAAATTTTTTCCTTGATAATATTTAGAAGGTGCTTGAGGAGCAACGATAAAATTTTCAGTAGCATCAAGTCGAGAAAAGTGCTGAATAAAATAACGGCTTAAATATCCCATTCCGTGAAAAATCAACCATACATTCTTCGTTTTCGCAGTATATTTATTTAGGGTATGATAGGTGTTTGTGGTGGTGTAAGAAACTTGTTTTTCAATAGCCATTTTATTCGTCCATTTTGTACTTTTGTAAAAGTAAAACATTCTTATGAAGTACAGCAAAAAAGAGTTGATTACCGCGTGTAATAATATGTGTAAAAATACACTTATGGAGACGTTGTCAATTGAGTTTATTGATATCACTGACACCACACTAGTTGCAAAAATGCCGGTTACGCCTAAGGTTCATCAGCCAGATGGGGTGTTACACGGTGGAGCCTCTGTCGCCCTAGCAGAAAGTGTTGGAAGTGCAGGCGCCTTTGTATTCCTTAACTCTGAAGATATTGTAATCCGCGGAATTGAAATATCAGCCAATCACGTTAAGAGTGTTAAAGATGGATTTGTGTATGCAAAAGCAACTATTATACACAAAGGACGAACTACCCAATTATGGCAAATCCGAATTACGAATGAAGCGGATGAATTAGTTTCTATGGTTAAGTTAACTACCTTAACAATGAAGAAATAAATTTGGATGGAAAATATCGAACTCCAAAAAAAAATCGCAAATCATTTTAACAGTAAGCTTCCTTTTGTACTTTATTGCCTTCCAGAGACACAGATAATTACCGGTTATTTTCAAAAAAGTGATGAAGTATTTATCGCGGATTGTTTTTCAGAAGATGGCGTTGTTATGGCTCCCTTCGAATGTCAAAATGAAACAATATGCATCCCTGCGATTAAATCGGAAGTTATTACTACACGGTTTTCTAAGGAATACTTATTACCTGGTGATATTAATATTGACGAATTTGAAGAGGATTACACAAGGCATATAAATCTCGTTGATGATGCAAAAAGGTCCATAAATAATAGAAAAGCAAGTAAAATAGTGGTTACACGGCGAAAGGAATTGCCACTCAAGAATTTTGATTTGACTACTTTGTTCGTTCGTTTGATGAATTTATTCCCGGATACATTTCGGTATATCTGGTACCATCCTAAAACTGGATTATGGTGCGGAGCGAGTCCAGAATTATTGATAAAAACTAACGGCTTATCCTTTACGACTATGGCTTTGGCTGGAACAAAAAAAGTTATTGCTAATAGACTACCCGATTGGACTGCCAAAGAAATTGAGGAGCAGCAATATGTTTTAGATAATATAATAACGGTATTGCAAAAAATGACAGCCGTTGTGAAAGCGTCAAAAACGTTTACACATCAGTCAGGTTCGATTGCACATTTGAGAACAGACATCACAGGAGTCTTGAAAAATCGAAAAGCTACTTTAGAGATCATTTCGAAGAAGTTACATCCAACTCCTGCCGTGTGTGGGACGCCGCAGAAGATTGCTAGAGAGTTTATTTTATCTAATGAGGGATACGAACGGGAATATTATACAGGCTATATTGGACCGGTTCATAAAGAGGGTATAGATTCTCAGTTGTTTGTAAACCTTCGTTGTATAAAAATTGTGGACTCGAAAGCCTATTTATATGCAGGGGGAGGAATAACTCAGGGTTCGGACGCTGAAGAAGAATGGAAGGAAACCAAAAATAAATTGCAAACTATGCTGCAAGTTCTTCAGCCATTTCTCTAAATATAACCCACTATTTGTACCTTTGTCTTTAATGAAATTTTCAACCAATATTCTTTCCCGCTCCATTACACAATTATGTTTGGCCAATGAGATTGACCACATTGTAATTTCTCCTGGATCCAGAAATGCACCCTTAATTATTGGTTTTACTGAACAACCAGATTTTAAATGCTTTAGTATCGTAGATGAACGTTGCGCTGCCTTTTTTGCAATTGGTCTGGCACAACAGCTTAAGAAACCTGTCGCAGTTGTTTGCACCTCAGGTTCTGCATTACTAAATTATTATCCAGCTATTGCTGAAGCTTTTTATAGTGATATACCATTGGTTATTATATCTGCCGATAGACCATCACATCTTCTAGAAATTGGCGACGGACAAACCATTCGTCAAGAGAATGTTTTTGCAAATCACATATTATTTAACGGAAACTGTAAAGACGGCGGTGATTCATTTGAGAATGAAGTAATTATTGATGAGGCTCTTAAGACTGCGATTCATAAACGAGGTCCTGTGCACATCAACGCGCCTTTTTCTGAACCGCTATACGAACAAACTCTTGAGTCAGTATTGAAGCAATCTGGGGTTGGTAAAGAAGATAATGTTTCACCTGAAAGTTTCTCTGAAGATTTGGAGCCTTTTGCTAAAATATGGAATTCTAGTAGCCGTAAAATGATATTAGTTGGAGTCTTAGATCCCGAAAGTATCGAGCAGCGCTTCCTTGATTTATTAGCTAAAGACAAAAGTGTCATTGTACTAACGGAAGTAACATCCAACCTTCATCACGAGCAATTCTTTCCCGCAATAGATCAACTCATCGCGTCATTAAATGATAATGAATTTCAGGATTTACGTCCTGAAATTTTACTCACATTCGGAGGAATGGTTGTTTCAAAAAAAATAAAAGCATTTTTAAGAGAGTATAGTCCTCTTGAACATTGGCACGTAGATGTTAAAAAAGCTTACGATACGTACTTCTGTTTAAAAGAACATTTCAAGATACGCCCGAATCAGTTCTTTAAGTTGTTTCTACCTCTGGTTAAAGAAGTACCGGGTTTATACCAGACATCGTGGGAAGAAGTGAAAACTCAAAGACTCACCCGCCACAATATTTTTGAAAAAGAGGTTGTCTATTCCGATTTCAGAGTTTTTTCTGAAGTATTTAGAACATTACCTCCTCATTTTCAACTACAACTAGGCAATAGTGCGACGGTTCGCTATGCGCAACTATTTGCCTTGGAGGTTTCACTTCGTGTATATTGTAACCGCGGAACAAGCGGAATTGATGGCAGCTTGAGTACTGCAATTGGAGCTGCATTTGTTTCAAAACTACCGACTGTATTTGTAACCGGCGATTTGAGTTTTCTATATGACAGTAATGGTCTTTGGAATAATTACATTCCGAAGTCATTTAGAATAGTATTAATAAATAATGGAGGAGGTGGTATATTTCGAATACTACCAGGAGCGAAGAAAGCGCAATATTTTTCAGATTTTTTTGAAACTAAACATTCGCTGACTGCAGAGCATTTATGTAATATGTACGACATTGAATATGCATCAGCAATTGATTACGAGACGATTAAACTTCAAATAGCTGATTTCTATAAGGCATCTAAAAGACCTAAACTGATTGAGATATTTACACCTTCAAACATTAATGACCAAGTGCTAAAAGACTACTTTCAGTTTATTTCTTAAAGTCTTTTTCGGGAATAATATTTTTTGATCGAAGCTTTGCCTTAAACAGACAATCGATTATTCTTAATAAATTTTTAAAGCTTGATTGATCGTTTTGTTTCTTTATTATAAGATCTATGGTGAGTTTTAAGATTTCCATTCAGGCTCGAAACGTCTTTTCAATTAGAGAAATTTACAACTATAAAAAACTATCTTTGCAATCATGATAAAACTTGGTGAATACAACACACTTACTATTTTAAGGGATACAGATCCGGGCTTATATTTAGGCGATGATGAAGAGAATGTAGTTTTACTTCCTCATAAGTATAAACCAGATACTTTTGAAATTGACGATGAAATTGAAGTCTACGTTTATCTTGACAATGAAGAACGACCTATTGCCACGACCTTAGATCCTTTTGTGACACTAAACAGCTTCAGTTATTTGTATTGTAGCGATGTGACCGATTATGGTGCTTTTATGGATTGGGGTCTTGAAAAACAACTTTTTGTTCCTTTTAAGGAACAGGCTAGACCTATGAAAGCAGGGAATTGGTATATTGTTTATATGTACTTAGACGAGTTGACCAATCGACTGGTAGGTTCTAGTAAAACAAATCGATTTGTAGATAATGATACGCTTACCGTAGAAGCTTTCGAAGAAGTAAACATCCTTGTGACTCACCTTACAGAAAAGGGAGCGAATGTCATCATTAATGGCATTCATAAAGGCCTTGTTTATATAGATGATATATTTGAGGATATACGAACTGGGGATCGAATGAAAGCATATATCAAGAAAATTAGAGAAGATAATAAAATTGATGTCGTGCTACAAACGCCTGGCTATAGGAGTATTGAGCCAAATGCAAACTTTATTCTTGAAGAATTAACCGCTGCAGGTGGTTTCCTTCCACTTCACGATAAAAGTGACCCCGATGCTATTAAAAATGAGTTGGGAATGAGTAAAAAGAGTTTTAAGAAAGCAATTGGAACTTTATACAGGGATAAGCAGATCATTTTAAAAGATGGTGGTATTGAACTCGCAGTTGAAGAGGAAAGTGAATGAATGAGTTAATGAAATAATGAGTTAATGCAGTTTAGTTGTTTAGTATTTTAGATTATTGGATAACTGATTTATTGCTTTACTGGACTTTTGGATTGTTAGATTATTAGAATCTTATTTCATATAGTGACTTCCAATATTTTATTTTTCACCCAATATCCAGCACAGTCACTTCTCTTTTCTCGCATCTATCTTCTAGGTTGTTGGATTGTTGGAATCTTGTTCTGGGTTCAGATTCTAACTTTCATAAATGATTGATCACAATTACACGATTCAACGCATCGACAAATCAACATTTTTACTTTGCAATATGCAATAACCAATAAAATATAATCAATTATTTAAAACCCTCTAGCGCGATAAGGAGCGCAACGTGGGCAAATACCGAAAGGAGGGCAAGGAGATATTACATCAAGACCCCTTACTTCCACATAAACAGTGTTTTTAACCTTTGTTGCCCCATCTGCATTGTAAGAAGAGTTACCATAAGTCTCTGGTCTCAGGTTTGCGATATCCCAATCAGTTTGTAATATATTTGAGGAGCCGCTAACCGCATTCATCATATCTACAGGTTCCCAATAGTTTGAACTACTCATTTTAAAAGAATTGAGCGTTGCAGCAAAGGTCGGGGTGTTTGCAAGGTAATAAGAACCCGATTTTACTTCGGTCTTATCAGATAAAGAAAGTGTGCTTCCAAATTTTGGCAGCAATTCAAATTGAGGAGCCTCTGGCAGTGACGTCGCGTTAATGGTAAAATAACGACTGTCAAAATCAAATTGCCCATAAGAAAATAAGGGCAAAAGAATTAATAGCAAGAGCAGTTGTCTTTTCATATCGCTTTTATAACAATAACCGCACCAATAAAATTATAGATTGAGTTTGTTAGATGTACTTCTTGGAACAGCATCTTTATGGACCATAATACTTATTGTTTTTAGTCTCATATAAGCCTCGCTAAAATAAACGTATCCACCGTTAGCAGTCCGTTTTTCATCAGTTCCCCAGCTATTTTTAACCTTATAATATTTGGTTCCATTTTGATCTTTCAGTGCACCTGTGATATGCATTAAATGGTCATCGGTCGTCGTGTAATTCTCAAATTCGTCTTGGCGGTATTCTTGAGATATAGTCATTTCAGGATACACGCCTTGTAATGCTTTTTTAATATTTTCTGAATCTTTAGGAACAACGGCAACGCCATCCTTCGAGGAAAAAGACCGTTCACTCACATCGCAATCTAAAGCTATGGTAAATCCCTTCTGAAGTGCATTATCAACAGTGGCCATCATATCATCTAGAGGGATATTATACATCATTCCATTACTCCAATTGTCAGGGATGTTTAAAATAAACTGGTTATAAAAAGGACTATGTGTAAAAGATGTTATGGTCACGTAATCCTTCGAATCTATTTTTGTCATTGCTAAAAACGACTGAGGTGTGTATTGCTTTCCTTCATATGTAAATGAAGTGGTATTTTTACCTAAATAAACATCTAAGACGGCGTCAAGAGCCTTTGTCGACTTTTTACTTAATTTTCTCCCAGGATTATCGACATAGGTTTTAACCATAGCTTCAAGAACAGCAACCATTTCGGCGTGATTATGAGATTCTTCCGAAGCAAATAAACCACTAAAAGCCTCCTGAGGTAACAAACCGTAATCTCTAACGGAATTAATCACGTCGTGAGCCAAACCGCCTTCACTGAACTGTGCCTTCCCTTGGCGCATTACATAGTTCTGTGCCTTTAATGGATAGGTATTTCGAACGGTATACATTTCAGAAATATCTATTGACTTTCCTGTAAGTCTAATAATTTCAGATTCTAAAAATGAAGATGTTGAAAAACTCCAGCAAGTCCCGGTGCGACCTTGACTAATTACAGGAGTCGCCTCAATGTTCTCCACTTCGGTAAATTGATAGGCTTCCTGCGCGGTTAGAGATAGGCAAATAAAAAAAATTCCGAAGAAAACTATTAGATTACGCATGATAAATAATTATAATTGAAGAATGATTTATGAGATTCCTGCCTTCGCAGGAATGTTTATCTTTGGTGTAAATTTAAGGATTATGAGTCAACCAAACTGGAAAACTGTAAAAGAATACACAGATATCACTTATAAGAAATCTGAAGGTGTGGCGAGAATAGCATTTAATCGCCCAGATGTGCGAAATGCCTTTAGACCTAAAACAACAGCCGAATTGTTAGACGCGTTCCACGATGCACAGGAAGATATAAATATTGGAGTCGTTTTATTGTCGGCTGAAGGCCCTTCATCTAAGGACGGGGTGTATAGCTTCTGCAGCGGGGGCGATCAAAAAGTAAGAGGGCATCAAGGTTATGTGGGAGAAGATGGTTATCATAGATTGAATATTTTAGATGTACAACGATTAATTCGTTTTATGCCAAAGGCAGTGATTTGCGTTGTTCCAGGTTGGGCCGTAGGTGGTGGTCATAGCCTACATGTTGTTTGTGATCTTACATTAGCGAGCAAGGAACATGCGATATTTAAACAAACAGATGCGGATGTAACAAGTTTCGATGGGGGGTATGGAAGTGCTTATTTAGCTAAAATGGTAGGGCAGAAGCGAGCCAGGGAAATCTTTTTCCTCGGAAGAAATTACAGCGCGCAAGAAGCTTATGAGATGGGGATGGTAAATGCTGTAATCCCGCATGCTGAACTAGAAGACACTGCGTTTGAATGGGCTCAGGAGATATTGGCGAAATCACCTACCTCCATAAAGATGCTAAAATTTGCGATGAACCTTACTGATGACGGTATGGTTGGACAGCAAGTGTTCGCAGGAGAAGCCACGAGACTAGCATATATGACAGAGGAAGCCAAAGAAGGAAGAGATGCTTTCCTTGAAAAGCGCAAGCCCAATTTTGATAAGAAATGGTTGCCTTAATCTAACTTTTTAATAAACTACTATTTTAGTAATGTGATTATTCAATAAGCATCATCATGCACATTGGCAACGGCACGTCCACTCGGGTCGTTCATGTTTTTAAAACTCTCGTCCCAAGCTATAGCCACAGGGCTACTACAGGCAACAGAAGGAACAGATGGAACACAAAGGGCAGCTGTGTCACTAGGAAAGTGATCTGTAAAAATGGAACGATAGTAAAACTCTTCTTTGCTCGAAGGTGTTTGAATTGGAAACTTATATTTCGCGTTTTCCAATTGCTCATCACTTACTTCTGCATCTACCATCTCCTTTAAGGTGTCAATCCAGTCGTAACCAACGCCATCACTAAACTGCTCTTTCTGCCTCCAGGCAACGCTTTCAGGAAGCATATCCTCGAATGCCTTCCGAAGCACCCATTTTTCCATACGTTCCCCGTTGATCATTTTATCTTCTGGATTAATACTCATAGCAACATCCATAAATTCTTTGTCTAAGAAAGGAACTCGACCTTCAATTCCCCAAGATGCTAATGACTTATTTGCTCTTAAACAGTCATACATATGCAGTTTGTCTAATTTTCGAACATTTTCTTCGTGGAAATCTTTTGCTGAAGGGGCTTTGTGGAAATATAAATAACCGCCAAAAATCTCATCCGCTCCCTCACCGCTCAAAACCATTTTTATCCCCATTGCTTTAATCGCTCGCGCCAATAGATACATAGGAGTGGACGCTCTTATTGTGGTAATATCATAGGTTTCCAAGTGATAGATAACATCGCGAATTGCGTCAATACCTTCTTGAATCGTGAATTTTATTTCATGATGGACGGTATCTAAATGTTTGGCAACTTTTTGAGCAGCTGCTAAATCGGGTGAGCCTTCCAATCCGATAGCAAAGGAGTGGAGTTGGGGCCACCAAGCCTTGTCTTGATCATTACTTTCAATACGCTTGTCAGCATATTTTTTTGCAATTGCGGAAGTAATAGAGGAGTCTAATCCGCCGGAAAGTAATACGCCATAGGGAACATCACTCATTAATTGACGGTGTACGGCATCTTCCAGTGCCTTCCGAAGTTTCAGAATATCAGTTTCATTATCTTTAACGGCGTCATACTCCATCCAATCTCTGCTATACCAGCGCTTCAGTTCTCCTTCATTGCTATCCAAATAATGTCCTGGTGGAAATAGTTCAATTTTCGTACAAACACCCTCTAAAGCTTTTAATTCCGAAGCAACATAGAAGGTTCCATTCTTATCCCAACCAATGTACAATGGAATAATTCCCATATGATCTCGTGCAATTAGATAAGAGTCTGTTTCCACATCGTAAATTGCAAACCCGAAGATTCCATTTAATTCATCTAAAAACGAGCTTCCTTTTTCTTTATAGAGTGCTAATATGACCTCGCAATCGCTTTTAGTTTGAAAATTATAACGTCCTTCAAACTGAGCACGCAATTCTGTATGGTTGTAAATTTCACCATTTGCGGCAAGCACTAGTTTTTTATCTTCACTGAATAGTGGTTGTTTACCCGATAGAGGATCCACTATGGCAAGTCGTTCATGTGCCATAAGAGCCTTGTCATTACTAAAGATACCACTCCAATCTGGGCCACGATGCCTAATGCATTTAGCCATTGATAAAACTTTTGGCCTTAAAATTTCACTTGATTCCTTTAAACCGAATGCACATACAATTCCACACATATTAAATCTTGTTTTTGTCCTCGCTTAAGCGGGGGACTTTTATACCATCTACGAATTAATCTAAAAAAAAAACCTACCAAGTTTAAAACTTGATAGGTTTTTATATCTCTACAAGTTTTTGTTAAGGCAGGTAATTATTATTTGAATTAAACTGAAACATAAACTTGATATAATTTCTTTATTGAAAGGCTAAAATAATATTTTTTATTTAAATGAGCCTAATTAAATCGACTTTATCGAGTTATTTTGTTCTAATGAGCATAATGTACTATTCTTTAAAACTTTCAATAAAGGTTTTAAAGGAAAGGAGTGCTCCATTTTTCATCTACATATACATTAGTACCTGAAAGTGTTCTTAAAAATGCAATCACGGCGTCTTTTTCTTGTTGCGTCATATTGAGTCTTTGCCCGTTACCATTGGGCATTAACCTTGGGTCAAGATTGTTGTTGCCAGCTAGGTTGATATTGTTATAATGATTTATAACGGTAATCAAATTGTTTGAAGCTCCAATATGCATAAAGGGGCCATTGCTTTCACCATTTTCTTTGACGATATCGCGTAAACTTGGAGATCTGGTAACGGTTAGATCGACACCTATCCCATTTGCAACACCAATAACACCGTTATTTAACGAGATTGGATCGATATCAAACTCCGATCCTCTATGGCAGCCTGCGCATCCAATTCCGCCGTTTACTCTGCTGCCAGTATTATCAAAAATAGGAGGCTGATTGAACAGCTGTTTCCCTAAGTTTTCTTCTTGGCTGTAGTTCGGAAAATCTTGTCCGTCATTATTGACTAGCCTTCTACCTTCATCATATTTGCTGTCAAAAGACTGAATACTTCTAATAAATTGTGCTAGGGCATGCTGCATTCTTTCTTCGGAAATCTCAGTGCTGCCAAATGCTAAAGAGAACAAGTCTTCGTAGTAGGGAACTTCAGAAAGTTTTACAATTAGGTCGTTCATATTTTGATCACCATCCTCACCGCTGAAACCCATTTCTAGGTGATCTTGAATCGGCATCGTTGTTTGCTGCTCTAGGCTGTTTGCTCGTTCATCCCAAAAAAACCGATTCTCATTCGAAAATCTTGTATTAATAAGGCGCATAGAGTGCCTACCTGTTTGACCATTTATACCCGAGCTCGTAGATTGATTATCTCCAAAAGCAAATTGTTGTATATGACAGCTTGCACAGGAAACTGTATTATCTGAAGACAAGTTGGTGTCATAAAATAAAACTCGTCCGAGAATTGCAATTTCATCTGTAATTTGATTGTTGGGTGGTGTATTGTCTTTAGTGATATAACCAGGAATTTCTTGATTACTATAATTTGGGAGATTTAGAAAGTCAATAGTAAGGTAATTAGATAAATCTATCTCTTCATTGGTAATTTCGACATATTCTTCTGTATTGTCATTCGAGCAAGCTACTAAGAATGTAATGCTCAGTATTAAAAAAAGTCCTTTCATAGATGTTAACGTTTAGAGATATCTATACTGTGACTTCAGAAGAGTGATTTGGTTTAATATGAAATGTAAAAAAAAAGAAGTGACTTTTAATGGTGAATGGTTACGGGTGAAGGAATTTTTTTTATAAAGTTTATTTTTTGAATCGTGTAATCGTAGTTTGAAAGTAACATTTCACCCAAAAAGGTTCGCGAAATTATGGTACTAATTATGACTGTCAGTGAAACTTTGCCGGGCAGTCTTGGGCTAACGAAGTAAGCTCATGCCTCTAGCTCAATCAAGAAAAAACAATCCAACAATCCAGAACTAATGCGAAAAAAAAGTCTAACTTCTAGCTTCTTTCAGCAAAGCGGTCTAACCTCTATTATCGTAACTTAGGAAAATTAGTTGGATCCACTTCGTGCATCATGGCATATACTTTTTCAAATACATCTTCAACAGATGGCTTCGAAAAATAATCACCGTCAGTTCCATAAGCCGGACGATGCGGTTGCGCCGTGAGTGTTTGGGGTTTGCTGTCGAGGTACTTGTACCCGTCCTGATCGTCCAATATATTTTGTAGAATATAGGCAGAAGCACCACCTGGGACATCTTCATCAATAACTAATATTCTATTGGTTTTTGCAATACTTTTCACCAGGTCTTTGTTTAAATCGAGCGGCAAAAGTGATTGAACGTCAATTACTTCGGCGTCAATACCTGTTTGAGCCAGTTCTTTGGCAGCTTCTTCTACGATACGCAACGTACTTCCATAAGAAACTAAGGTAATGTCTGTACCCTCTTTGACTGTTTCAATCACACCAATTGGTGTTCTAAACTCACCAATATTTGTTGGCATTTTTTCCTTTAAACGATACCCATTTAAACATTCAATGACTATTGCAGGTTCATCAGACTCTAATAGAGTGTTATAGAATCCAGCTGCTTTGGTCATATTTCTAGGTACTAGTAAGTACATTCCGCGAAGCAAATGAATCAACGCGCCCATTTGCGAGCCGCTATGCCAAATTCCTTCTAATCTATGACCACGTGTACGCACAATAAGTGGCGCTTTCTGTTTTCCTTTAGTACGGTATTGAATTGTAGCTAAATCGTCACTCATAATTTGCAGACAATATAAAATATAGTCCAAGTATTGTATTTCGGCAATTGGGCGCAGACCGCGCAATGCCATTCCAATGCCCTGCCCAAGAATTGTAGCTTCTCGAATGCCCACATCAGCGACTCTCAACTCACCATATTTAATTTGCATCCCTTCTAATCCCTGATTAACATCTCCAATGGCTCCTGAGTCTTCACCAAATATAAGTGTGTTCGGATGTTTACTAAAAATTGCGTCAAAATTATCTCTTAAAATTAATCTTGCGTCCCCAATGACTGAGTCTTCATTGTAGGTTGGAAGAACTTCAGCAACAGTTTTGGCATTTTCTTGTGTTTCTGAATATAAATGGGAACTATATTTAGGTTGTATAATTTCGAAATAATTCTCAATCCAGTCCTGTAATTGTCTTTTTTCAGCAGAATTTTCACCAACCACATAGCGAAGTGCTTTACGAGTAGCTGAAGCCACCATACGTCTCAGAGGTTCGTTTTCAGCAGCTAGATCCGTTTTTAATTTCTCAATAAACACTTTGTTTGGAGAACTTTCAGCCAAATGACCTAAAAGTGTAATTGCTTCTTGCTGTTCTCGCTTTTGAGGAGCTAGAAAGGCCTGCCAAGCGGCTTTTTTACCATTTTGCACATCCTTCTTGATTACAGCTTCAATTTCATATAATTCATCTGAAGTTGCCATATCATTAGCAATAATCCACAGACGCATTTGTGCATTGCAGTCGTATTCTACTTCCCACGCAAGTCGTTCTGTACTTTTGTATCGCTCATGAGAACCACTAGTCGAATGACCTTGTGGCTGTGTTAGTTGTTGCACATGGATGAGCACAGGTACGTGTTCCTCCCGAGCAATTTTAGCAGCTTTTTGATATACATCGATTAATGCAGCATAATCCCAGCCGTTTACTCGTATTATTTCATAACCATTAGCATCATTTGTGCGTTGAAAACCTTTTAGGATTTCACTAATATTTTCTTTCGTAGTTTGATGCTTTGCATGAACAGATATCCCATATTCATCATCCCAAACGCTCATGACCATAGGAACCTGTAAAACCCCGGCGGCATTTATGGTTTCCCAAAATAATCCTTCACTGGTGCTTGCGTTCCCAATGGTTCCCCAAGCGACTTCATTTCCATTTACAGAAAAATTAGACTCACTATCTGAACCTTCTAGGTTTCTATAAATTTTTGATGCCTGCGCCAATCCTAGTAGTCTAGGCATTTGACCTGCAGTAGGGGATATATCTGGACTGCTATTTCGCTGTAAGGTTAAATTCTTCCAACTACCATTTTCATTCAGACTATGGGTTGAAAAGTGACCTCCCATTTGTCTTCCAGCGCTCATCGGATCGGCATCAATATCTGTGTGCGCATACAAACCGGCGAAAAATTGTTGGATAGTTAGTTTGCCTATTGCCATCATGAGCGTTTGATCCCGATAGTACCCGCTTCTCCAATCTCCATTTTTAAAAGCCTTTGCCCATGCTAGTTGAGGCACTTCCTTTCCATCACCAAAAATTCCAAATTTAGCTTTGCCCGTTAAAACTTCTCTCCGACCAAGCAAACTACATTCACGACTCGTGACGGCGATTTTATAATCGCTAAGAACTTCCTTCTTGAAACCTTCGAAAGTTAAATCATCATTTGTCTTTGAATTTGTCTGCATAGAATAGGAAAGTTTTGGAATTGCAAAAGTAACGAAAAACAGCGTCCTGTACAATGCCAAAATTTTGTATTATTCTTAAAGAATTTAACAAAACACTTAATTATTTTTATTAGAATTGAAGAGTTTAATAAAAATAATGCGAATTAGTAAAATGAAAGGCGTACCATGTAAAAGAACATCAAACCAATCTGTAAATTTCATTCCGGAGGCACTACCTAATATCCATTTTAATTTACTCCAGATATGGGGTTCTGGAGAATAGGGGGCAAGGCCCAACGTTAGGCATATCAATATGATGACTTTATAGTCGTTTAGAATTTTTATTTATTAATCATTCAGAACATAAAATAAGACGAGCCAATCCAAGGTGAACCTTCTAATACCACTTACGTGTGAATAATTTTAACAGGGTTTTCGGACTTAAAGTAACGATGAACCTTATTTTTTCATCGTAATTAGGCAGATTTGGTTCAAAGCCCAAATTAGAATACACCGGGAAATATAGTTCAAAATAATCTGTTACTAAATTAATGCGAATTCCCGCGTCATAAACAGCTTTAGTGCCATTTGTTTTATTGTTTACCAATCCAACATCACCATAGACTTGTATCCATCGCCAAATATTAGTACTTGCATTTATGGTGGCCATCCAGGTGTTTGAAAAAGCAGGCTCTAGTTGTGATTTAAATCCTCCTTCAGCAACAATATACTGTTGACTAAATAATCCCTGTTCTTCACTTCTTCCGTAATACCCATAATCAAATAGATAATCTGTTGGTCTGTCTAGAGCAAAGCTGAAGAAATTATCATTCGACCTCGAATCATTATAAATAAAAGTACCAGCAAATAGCCTGAGGTTTAATTGTCGGTTGTTATTAAATAGTTTTCGGTACTCAATGTTAGCGAAAATCTTAGAAAATTTTGAGGAAATCTGATAATCAAAAGTGCCTTTAAAATAGTTGATTAAATTTGGATTGGTATAAACATACTGAATATTAAATACGCTATAATCTGGCTCCTGATAAATGTCACTTGGATCATCATCTCTCTGAACATTAACATTTCTTATATTTATATATTGTTTTTCATTATTTCTTAGATCTGGATTTCTAAAAGCAAAAGTTAGAAAAGGAGTGAACCTTTTATAGAATAAGTCCCTGTCATAAGAAAAATAATTTCCAGAAGCACCATATCGAATCGTGTATAAATTGCTTGATTGAATATTCTGCATATAACTAATTTTTGCGCTCCCAACAATATTTTTTGACCGCAAACCTATTTGTGGTTCCAGACTATAAACTAATGCTTTACGAAGGACCGTTTTATTATATAAACGCATTCCTACGGAAACTCCATCATATAAATTATACTGGAAAATAGGCATAAAAAAGATCTGATTATATCTTGGATCTTCAATGTCCTGAAAGAGTCGCAGCTGAATAGGTTTGTTCAAAAGACCTTTTAGTGATTTATAGTTATTTCGTCTATTATATTCTGGAATTTCACCATTATAGTTTAATGCTAAGCTCTTAATATTTGCTGAAGAGACCATTACTGAAGTAGTATCGGCTACTGGATTGATCCACTTTTTAAAAATGATATCAGTTTTATTTATTCCGTATAAAGAAACTGGTAAACTATTATTTCTCAGGTTTTTGATTTGAACCTCCAACGAATCCCCTCGTTTCTTAACCTTGTTTATTTTATAATCAATAGTGGTTTCTGAATTTGAATAGTCTTCAAAGAACCAGTCGACTGGCAGTGTTGTGTTTTGCTTCAGGTTCCTTTTAAAGTCATTTGACTGGACAGGTTTCAACCTGTTTTCAGAATAAAACTGCCTAATACTTTTTGATAGAGCCTCTTTTCCAATATACTCTGACAGGTATGTCATCCCTTGTCCACCGTAATACGGATTAGCAATATTATTGTTAAATCTCATTAAAGAGTCTCTTGGTGTAGTAAGCTTCTGATTGATATTGTTTCTAGCCATATTCAGATAAAGCATCGAATATTGATCATTAAATTCCAAATCTGCGATGTGTGCCCATCGAACGACCCAAAAATCACTAAGACTTCCAATCATCTTCATATTTGGATAAAATTTATTTACATAGGATATCATTAAATGAATTTGTAATGCCTGGGCCAGCCAATAGTCATTTCTAGGATGTAATTGTAGGGTATTTTGAATATAGTTACGAGTGATAGTTTTAAACTCCTCCATATCGTATTCAAAGCCATCAGGAAAAGGGCTGATGAAATCAGGTAGTTGGTTAAGACCATATACAGGGTTGCTTCTATAGTCTGCTTCGCTAATAACTAATTTATTAAACGGGTAGGTTCCTAAGTTATAATCTAAGAAGTGGGTTATTCTATCAATTATCAATGCACGAATCGACCCCCTTATTTTGCTATCCACACTATTAGTAACAATATCTACTTTATCAGTTTCAATGGTTTCAAATGAGAGAAATTGTTCCAAATAAAGATCTGCACTTATTCTATTTTTACCTTCGAGAATGGTTGTTTTCACACCCTCATACGCGCCTTCAAATACTTTATTTAAATCGGAAATAAGATGATAGTTTTCAGGGATATGTATTGAAATCTTAAAATCTGATGGCAGGGTATACAAGTCGTCTAAGTTCTTATTGCTATATGCCAGCCACTCACCATCATAAACTGCCGGCGATAAATACCAATACCGCAATTTGTAATCATTAGTTTTACTTATACCATATCGGGTAAACTTGTCGTTGGGTTGTTTTACTGTATAATTAAAAATAAGCGTGTAACTTTCTCCTGGGGGTAGCGGTTTATTCAACTTAACCTTCAAAATATCTACTGCCTCACCTCGAATCCATTCAAGCGGAATTTCTGCTTCTGAGGTTACGCTAAGGATATCCGATTTCCCTCTGTTTCGGTCCTTTTCGAAATGAAAAGAACTGTTGTAATTATCAGAAAAACGTTTTCCCAACTCCGTATTTTTACTGCTGAAACTATTTGCCCAGTCATTAAAGTAGATTTCATTTAAGACATCATTAGATGTGTTTACAAACTCCACTTGCTGTTCAATTACTAAGGACCTAGTATCTGTTTGCAGTGTTGCATCAATGATTATGTTATGCTGGGCGAACAATGACCCAGCAAACAAGCAGATTACGTATATTGGTGTTTTATAAAAACTCAAGAAGTGATTAACAATTTATAGGTTTTGGCAACTCGTTAAAAATTGGGGCTTAAATTATACTCTTCATAGAAGTCATTTAGAATTTCTAAAACTTCGTTCTCATTATCTACTAGATGTACCAAATCTAAATCTTCAGGGCTAATATTACCTTCGGAAAGTAGGGAGTCTTTAATCCAGTCAAATAAACCACCCCAGAACTTTCGTCCCACTAATATCAACGGGAATTTATCTATTTTATTTGTCTGTATCAAAGTAAAGGCTTCAAAAAACTCATCTAATGTACCAAATCCTCCCGGCATTACAACAAAGCCCTGCGAATACTTTACAAACATCACTTTACGAACAAAAAAGTAATCGAAATCAATACTCTTATCACTATCAATATATGGATTGTCGTGTTGCTCGAATGGGAGCGTTATATTTAAACCAACTGAAGTTCCTCCTGCTAAATGGGCACCTTTATTTCCCGCTTCCATAATTCCTGGGCCACCGCCAGTAATAATACCATAGCCATTTTCGGTGATTTTTTTAGCAATGCGTTCTGCAAGCTTGTAATAGACATTATCTGGTTTTGTACGAGCAGAGCCAAAGATCGAAACACAGGGACCAATTCTACTCATTTTTTCGTATCCACCAACGAACTCTCCCATGATTTTAAAAATTCCCCAAGAATCATTTGTTTTGACTTCGTTCCAGTTTTTAGGTTTTGTTTCGTCTCTCATAGCTTCATTTTTAAATAAACTCTTATTTAAACAGATATCTAATGTAATTCTTTTTTAAGGAAATCGGCTGTATAGCTTTTCTTACACTTAATAATATCTTCTGGGGTTCCCTTGGCTAAAAGTGAGCCTCCTTTTTTTCCACCTTCTGGGCCGATATCAAATATATAATCAACGGTTTTGATAACATCGAGATTGTGTTCAATGATTAGAACGGTATTCCCTTTGTCGACCAATTTGTTCAGAACGATCATTAAAACACGAATATCTTCAAAATGAAGCCCAGTAGTTGGCTCATCTAAGATATAGAAAGTGTTTCCAGTATCTCTTTTTGAGAGTTCTGTAGCCAGTTTAATTCGTTGTGCTTCCCCTCCAGATAGCGTTGTTGATTGCTGGCCTAGAGTAATATATCCAAGACCAACATCCTGAATGGTTTTTAATTTTCTGTATATTTTTGGTATTAATTCAAAGAACGGACAGGCCTCGTCGATAGTCATCTCAAGGACATCGTATATAGACTTTCCTTTATATCTAATTTCAAGTGTTTCGCGATTAAAACGTTGTCCCAAGCAGGTTTCACATTCAACGTAGACGTCTGGAAGGAAACTCATCTCAATAACACGTAAGCCCCCACCTCTGCAGGTTTCGCATCTTCCTCCAGTAACATTAAAGCTGAATCTTCCCGGCTTATAACCACGAATCATCGCTTCTGGAACTTTGGCAAAAAGACTTCTAATTTCAGAAAACACACCTGTATATGTTGCTGGGTTAGACCTAGGTGTACGCCCAATAGGTGATTGATTAATATCTATTACTTTATCAAGGTGTTCAAGTCCACTAATTTTTGTATAAGGTAATGGTTTTTTCACCCCATTAAAAAAGTGCGCATTTAAAATGGGGTAAAGTGTTTCGTTAATGAGGGTAGATTTGCCACTTCCTGAGACACCAGTAACTCCAATCATTTTACCTAATGGGATATCAATTGAAACTTTCTTCAGGTTGTTTCCTGTTGCGCCTTTTAAACTCAAAGTTTTTCCGTTCCCTTTTCTTCTTTTCTTCGGAATAGCAATCTCTTTCACGCCACTTAAGTAGTCGGAAGTTAGTGTATTATGTTTTAGAATCTCTGAAGGTGAACCTTCGGATACTATTTCGCCTCCATGTTTTCCAGCCGCTGGTCCCATATCGATAACATAATCTGCTTGTTGGATCATCTCCTTATCATGCTCTACAACAATGACTGAATTTCCAAGTTCTTTTAGTGAAATAAGCGATGCAATTAACTTGGCATTGTCTCGTTGATGTAGTCCTATACTAGGCTCATCAAGAATATAAAGCACTCCGACCAATTGAGATCCGATTTGCGTGGCTAACCGAATTCGTTGTGCTTCCCCTCCTGAAAGCGATTTAGAACTTCTATCTAAAGCCAAGTAGGTGAGCCCTACATCAACTAAAAACTTAAGTCGAGTTCGTACTTCTTTAATAATTTCTTCAGCTATTTTTAGCTGATTTTTGGATAAGTTTTTTTCGATGTATTTAAACCATTCCGTTAATTCAATGACATCCATTCCTGCTAGTTCAGCAATGTTCTTACCGTTAACTTTAAAGTATAGGGATTCTTTCCGAAGACGACTTCCATTGCATTCTGGACAGGAAATTTCATCCATATATTCTTTAGCCCAACGCTTAAGCGATGTTGACTCATTAGCGTCAAAGGTATTTTGAAGAAAAGCGGCAACTCCCTCAAATTCAATTTTATAAGTTCGTGTGATGCCCAGAGTTTTGGACTCGATGTCAAATTTGTCGTTCCCACCATAAAAAATGACCTCCTTCGCATCCTCGGGAATACTAGCGAAGGAATCTGTAAGCTTAAATGAAAACCTTTCTGCTATTAACTCTAATTGCTTAAAAATCCAATTACTTTTTTGTGGCCCGTGAGGGGTTAATGCTCCCTGTTTAATTGACAAAGCCTTATTGGGAACAATTTTATCCAAGTTCACTAAATGTAATCGGCCAAGACCTTTGCAATTGGGACACATCCCTTTTGGAGAATTGAACGAAAAATTATTTGGCTCAGGATTAGGGTAGGAGATACCGCTGGCTGGACACATTAGAGAACGACTAAAATATCGTACGTTCTGGGTTTCATTGTCCAAGATAATGAGCACATCATCTCCATGATACATGGCAGTAATAATGGTCTCACTTAACCGCTTACTGTTGTCATTGGTATCCGAAATGAGCAGCCGATCAATTACGATTTCAATGTCGTGGTTCTTATAGCGATCCACCTTCATACCCTTAATAATATCCAGAATGACTCCGTCGACTCTAACTTTAAGAAAACCCTGCTTGGCAATTTGCTCAAATAATTCTCGATAATGACCTTTTCGTGATCGCACCACGGGAGCTAAAATGCTCACCTTTTTATCCTTAAAATCAGTTAGAATAAGTTGTTTTATTTGTTCGTCATCATAACTCACCATTTTTTGGCCAGTGTTGTAACTAAAAGCATCGCTTGCTCTAGCATAAAAAAGGCGAAGGAAATCGTATATCTCTGTAATCGTTCCTACGGTAGAGCGCGGGCTCCGGCTTGTCGTTTTTTGTTCAATGGCTATCACTGGTGAAAGACCTTCAATTTTATCCACGTCAGGCCGCTCAAGACTACCTAAAAATTGCCGCGCATATGCAGAAAAGGTTTCTATGTAGCGTCTTTGGCCTTCAGCATAAATTGTATCGAAAGCCAATGAAGATTTACCGCTGCCTGAAAGACCGGTGATTACCACCAATTTTTCTCTTGGAATCTTTACATCGAT
>JBLHIC010000034.1:0-23787 GCA_047614245.1 Flavobacteriaceae bacterium | reverse complement strand
TCAATATGATTGCAAAACGGGTCATAAATCAAATAAATAAACCCCCGTTTATTACTATTAAAATAAAAAATGAATTACCTACCCTTTTTGCCGATGGAAATATGATAGAAAAGGTATTTGAGATTTTGATAGGCAACGCTATAGCTCATGTTGACAAGAAAAATGGTCTCATCGAAATAGGCTCTGAGACAACTGAAAAAGATTATATTTTTTCAATTAAAGATAACGGGATTGGAATACATGAAAAATACCACGACAAAATATTCAAAATGTTTAAAGTAATGAAATCAACTAAATCTGCAGGGATTGGATTAAGTATTTTGAAAAAAATTATTTCTCACTATAATGGACAAGTATCCGTGAAAAGCAATCCTGGTGTAGAAACAACATTTTGTTTTAACCTTCCAATTTCAGGAGTATCTCCTAAAAAAAACATTAATCAATTCGAAGAAAGAGGAATAACTATATACAACAAGGTACTGTGATGAAAAACAAATGAAAATTCTTAGAATTGATAGAACTGATGTGTCATTAGATATTATACTAATTTTGTTATAATTGAAGGTAAACTGGAAAAGGAATTAAAGAGTGTACTGATTCAAGAAGTAATTCCATGATTTATGTGTTGATGTTTTAACTGAAAGGGTGGTTCTCTAGTTTCTAAATTTTAACTAGATCATCAGTCTGTTTTTAGAAGGAATGAAATTTTCTCAGTTTTGCATAATCGATATACTAGGATACAGACAATTAAAAAACTATAGAGCGGGGTTTTTATTTTTAGGTCTTTACTAATTAAGTGTAGACGAAATGTTATAATAAATCCAAGCGTTTCATTAATTCTGGTCTTTTAGATCGACTTAAAGGGATAACGTCTCTTTTTATGACAACAGTATTATCTTCTATATCAACAATTTTCTTAAGATTAATAATATAAGAACGGTGTACTTTTAAAAATAATGAATCCGGTAGTTTTTCTTCTATCTTTTTTAGTGTAGAATGAACTACATAATTTCTTTCTTCTGTTTTTATATGGATATAATCACCTTTTGCTTCTACAATACAAATACTCTCTAGATGTATTTTTATAAGACGCCTATCAATGTTAACATAAAAATCGTTTTTTCTTTCTAAATCTAATTTTATTTCGTTCGGAGAAGTTTTATGTTTTTGAGCCTTTAGTATCGCTTTTTGGAATCTTGGCAACTCGATAGGTTTCAGTAAATAATCTACTATAAAATCGTACTCAAAAGCTTCGGTAGCAAACTGTGAATCTGATGTTGTTAAAATTATTTTTGGCGGGTTTTTTAATGTTTTAATAAAATCTACACCATTAAAATCTGGCATGTGAATGTCTAAAAAAATAAGGTCTATCTCATTCGCATTCAAAAACTTAATGGCTTGCATTGCGTTTGAAAATTCACCAACAACTTTTAAAGACTTTATCTCATCACAAAGAGTTTTAATAATAACTCTTGCCATTTGTTCATCATCCACGATAATACAATTCATAAGGTCTAAAAAGTTTTCAAGTAAGATGAAATAGCTATTAAAATTTTATCAAAATCTTCAACTCTATCTAAATTAAGTTCTCTTAGATCATGTTCAAATTTATTGGCTATTTTATAATTCTCTTCAAGCCCTAAGATAATAATTTTATGTTTAAGTTTATGAACATTCTCTTCTATTTTTTTGTAGTCCTTATTTTTTAAACTTTTATAATACGCTTCTTTTTCTTCAGGAAACTCATTTTTTATAACATCGATAAGCCTTTTCCTTAGAGACTTATCTCCTCTTGCCAGCTTTTCTACATATTCTAAGTTGGGTTTTTCCATAACTATTTTTTTAATGTAAAATAAAAAGTTGTTCCTATTCCTGGTTCAGATTCTATCCAAATTTCGCCTTGATATAGGTCAACAATTTTTTTCACTATGGAAAGTCCTATACCTGATGATTCTTTATCGGGTTTTAATGAATGGAAAAATTTAAAAACTTTATCCAGATACCTACTTTCAATTCCGATTCCATTGTCTTTTACCGAAAATTGATAAAATGACTTATTCTCTAAAACATCTATTTGAATAAGGCCTTTTTCTTTATCATTAAATTTAATAGCATTGCCGATTAGATTTTGAAAAAGTTGTTGAAATTTAGTTTTCTCACCTTTAATCACAGGTAATTTATTAAGTATTTGAACTGATATGTTTTTTGGAATAAAAATAATTTTTTGCAAGTCTTCTACAACACTATTTAAATTTACATTTTGTTTTTCTGAAGTTGTCGCATCGATACTAGAATAAAAAAGAATATCTGAAATTAACAGCTCCATTTTTTCTAAAGTGTCTTCAATTAAATTAAAATTCTCTAGTGTATTTCCATCTAATAAACCTTTGTTATCGGTTTTAATCCAAGAAACCAATGCATCAATACTTCGTAAAGGAGATTTTAGATCATGAGAGACGACATGCGCGTATTCATTCAATTCATTATTACTTTTTTCTAATTTTTTAAGGAGCTGTTCATTGCGTGCTTCTACCTTCTTATGTTCTCTTATGCTTATTGCTGTTCTTAATTTTATAGCCGCTAAGCCAGCAATACTCTCCAGTGTTTTAATGTGCTCCTGCGTGTAGTGATTTTTATCCTTATGCTCAGAATCAATAATTCCAATAACAATACCGTTACTCATAATGGGAACAGTTATTTCAGAAAAACGCCTTTCTTCATCTATGACGTAACGGTCATCTTTTGACGTGTCGTTTACAAGTTCCGATTTTCCCGATTTTGCAACACTCCCTACGATTCCTTTTCCCTTTGGAAGAAATAGCTTATTGATGATTTGACTTTTATTGGTCAATTTAGACCCATAAACTGCTATCTGTTCTGTAGTTTCCTTTTCGTGGTCCACCAAATAAATAACGCAATCGTCAGTATCTAAATACGCTGCAATATTATTTACAATTTCCCAGGCAATCTCAGTTATATCTGTTTTACCTAATATTGATTTGGTAAGATTATTTATTAAATCAATAATTAAAGTTTTCTGTCTATTTGAAGTAATATTTTCAATAAATACTACTTCATGTTTTACTTTATTATCATTATCCCTTACAATATTAACATTCGTTTTTGTCCAAATAAGTGAACCATCTTTCTTTTTATATCTTTTTGTATAATTAAAATGATCAACTTTATCAGCATACATCTTCTTAATATAGGTCTTAAAAGAAGAAGGATCTTCGTCAAAAGACAAATCATTTATTGAAAGTATCTTTAATTCTGACTCAGAATACCCACTCATATTTTGAAGTGCTGCATTGGTTTTTATGATTTGACCACGCTTCGTTAGAACAATACCTATTGTAGAATTATGAACAATAGTATCTAGCTCTTTCTTCTGTTCTTCTATTACTTTCGCATTTCGCTTGGCTTCAGTTATATCTAAAAAAACACCTATAGATCCAATTACCTGACCTTTATCGTCATAATTGGGAGCACCACTAATTAACCATTCTCTTACCTCTTTAGATTTTGTTTCTGCTTTAAGTTCATACGTGTTGGACTCCCCTTTTTTACGATTATTATTTTCTTTAGTAACTATCCTTGAGGCATCTTCTGAGTGGAATAATTTACCGGCTTCTTTACCAAATAATTCGGCTTCAGTGTACCCCGACATTTTTAAAAAACTATGATTAATCATTAAGATTTTATCATTATTGTCAACCTCTACTAAACCAAGGTTCATATTAGCAATAATGTTATAGTATTTTTGTTTTTGAGCTTCTAAACTCTCCCCGTATTTCTTTCGTAAGGTTATATTTTTAAAGGTCCAAAGATGCCCTTTGTATTCGCTTCCTTTTAAGATTGGAATAAAATCGCGTTCTAAGATTTCTCCATCGGCCATAATTAACTCATCTCCTAAAACCTGATGTTTTTTTTCAAAGATATTTGTTATTCTAGAAATAAAATCTTCTGGATATTTGAATAAATGTTTATTCTCATTTGCAGCAGCAAGACTGTCTTCTCCTTTTAGTAAATCTGGCGAAACACGTATATTGAACAGCTTACAAAACTTGCTATTTGTTAAGATTATTTTTCTGTTCTCATCTTCTAGCAATACGGCACTATCTAAATTTTTAATAAGGGATGCTAGCCTGTTTTCTGATTCAGTCAATAATTCTTCAGCTTTTTTTTCAGAGGTAATATCTCTAATAATTCCTTGTGCTCCAGTGGGCTTATTATCCCTGTCAACAATAAGGTTTCCATTAATTTGCACCCATTTTACTTGCTTATCTTTCGTTAAAACTCTTGTCCTATAATTAGTAAATAGACCTTTTTCCTTTAAAGTCTTGAATGACCTAATTGCATATTCTAAATCTTCGGGGAAGATTAAATTAAAAACACTAAGTTTTTGTTTTTCAGCATTATATCCAAAAAATGAAGTGGCGATGTCATTCATTTTTAGAATATTGCCAGACATATCCATTAGAATGTAACCATCATTAATATTTTCGAAAACTCCTTCTAATTGAGAAGATTTTTGTTCTAGAAGGTTTTCTAACGCTAAGTTTGTTTTTTTAAGTTCCTCTAAACGGTATAAATCATTGGATTTATTTTCTACTATTTCTTCTGCCGCTTTTCTTGCGATTTTTTCTTTTTTTAAATTCCTTTGTAATATGTCAATTTTGTCCTGGTTCATTAATTTTTTGTTAATGATAAATTTGGTCTCAGGCTCATCTTCTTTTATTTTTTCTAAAACAATCTTAGCTATATTGTAAAACAATTTATTGTTTAATCCAAGTCCAAAATGATCCGTAGCCCCAATTAATTTATAAATTCCTTTTCTTTCTTCAACAATAAAGATAGGTAATTCTGAATTGGAATAAACTTATGTGCTTGTCAGTGCATATGATCCCAATGCAGTACTAAATGGTCTTATTAACTATCTTTTAACCCAAATTTTTCTTCAAACAAGTCTAAAAATTCAGTAAAGACTTAGCCTTTAATATTTTTTTAATTCATTTATACACCAATAAGCTAAAACTATTTCTATTTTTTTAACATAATCATCATATTTTAAAGGCTTTAAGATATATCCAGAAATACCAATCTTATAGCATTTATTTAAATCGTTTTCATTGTCTGATGTTGTTAAAATTATGGTTGGAATGTGTTTTAAATTATCGTTGCTTTTCAAGGTTGATAAAAATTCTATACCGCTAATTTTTGGCATGTTTAGGTCTAATAAAATAATATCTGGAAAACGCTCGCTTTGTTTTAAAATTTCGAAGGCTTCATCTGCAGTTTTCGCTTTGGTTATTTTATGCTTTAGTTTTAATAATGAGAGGGTTCTGTCCATTTTCATTACTTCAATAACATTATCTTCAATCAATAAAACATTTAATTTTTTTTTCAAAATATTTGAAATAAATAGGTTAGTAGTTAAAGCTACTATATTTTTTAAAAATCAATGCTCAGGTTTGTTGAATTACACGTTATATTTAGATGAAATGCCTTTAAGTGTAGATGAATGGAATAAAAAATTTAATTCTAATCTAAAAAATTCGGCTACCGAAAAAGAATAAAATTAGCGCTTGATTTAGTTGATGCTATAGAAAAAATTGAAAAGGCAGCCTTATTGTACGGACTTTTCCAATCTGCTAGGATTGATATCCCATTTTGATGAAAGGCTTTATAGATAGAATGTTCTTACCTGTAATTACAAGTCAACTAATTAAATTTAAAGCATTACCTGAATAGCTATTAAAAGGAAAATTAGCATGATTGATTATTACGGCAGATACACTTAAATAGTGTGATTTTCTACCTATGAAAAGTCAAGCTATTAATCAATTAAAAAAGTATCATTAACGTTTTTTGGATTAAATCCTGTTAAAGGAGTTTAGGTTACAAGAATTAAAATAGCAAATTAAAAATTTTCTCGAGGAATTTTCGATAGATGAATTGGTAGAAAGATTTATTTTAGTAGAGAATATTGATCGTGGTAATCAGCAATCGGAAAAAGGAGAAGTTATAACTGATTCTTTCTTAGATAATGAATTGTAAGCATCGTACGTTTAATAAAGATGGCTTTTACAGATGCTTATAGAATGTTTTCTCTTACAACTTATGTGAATTGGTCACTGAACAAAACGAAAAACGGCTTTGCCGGCCCCCTTGGCCCACCACGTGTCTCTGAAGCCTCGCCTACTGGACGCGCAGATTTAAGGCAGGCACAAGTAATTTGGCTACGAAGACCGTAAGCGCAATGTGACAAATCTCTTGTAACTCTTAAAAAAAAATCTAGTTAATGTATCTTTACCGGACTATTTAAAGAAGGGAAATATGGAAGACAATAAAATGCTAACTTATATAAAAGATGTATTAGATAATATGCCAAAGTCTTGGTTTGATTTAACCACCCACCGGCTAGATGTTTATGACGAAAAATTGGCCAAAACTCAATTCTTAGAACAGTTTGAAACCTTATTTAATGAGAATAATTATAAAGCATCGGCACTCAATGAATTACCTACTGCTTATGACTATATACGTTTAGGGCATCCGTTATCTTGTATAGTAGAATGGGTAATTGCTAACTTAAATAATCTAGAACCAAAGAATGTAATCAGTTTTTCATCAAAAACGATTCCTATTTTAGCAATTTTAAGAAAAAATTTATTAGAGAATAAAAACACCCAAATCCTTTATTCTGAAAAATTACCAGAGTGTTTTGATGCTGAAGTACTAAGGCGTATTTATGGTTATAAATTTGATTTGCAGCAAGTTAAGGAAGTAGAAGATATCTCCAAGTTTAACGGCAGTACTATTTTCGTTTCACGTCAAGATGAAATAAATTCTATTGACCTCACCCCCAATATTGACTTTTTTATCGGTCTTCATTCCCGCCTTGGAAGTATTCTATTGGTAAATGGTGAATCAAACGAAAGTTATATCTCAGAAATTCAGCATGTAAGAAGAAGAGAGACCATTGCAATGACACCCGCCAATTCTCTTGATGCCTTAAAGTTGCTAATAGATAAGTTTTCCGTTCATACTATTAAAAGTAATGTCGAGGGAAACAAAACAAGTGTCTCAAATTCAATTAAGACCATTACCGGTGCACATACAAATCCACTAGTTGCTTCTAGTGGACTATCTATGCAATATGCGATTATAATGGGGCTAATTCACTATGCAGTAAAAGAACACCAAGGAAAGGCTATCAAAATTGTTGTACCTCCAAATTGTTATGGCGGAACAAATGACCAAGCAAGAAGAGTTGCTGCCTGCATTGCTAATGTTGAAGTGGTGGATTTAGCAGTGGATGGTGATCATGATATGGTTCAAAGTATTGATACCGTTTTAGATAAAATTGCAAACGAAGATGCTATCCCTTACATAATCGCTGAAATTCCAACAAACCCTAGAGTTGAAGTACCAGATCTTATAAAATTAAAAGAAGTTTTAAGTGCAGTCCGCAAAACAAGCAAAGGCGAAATTGCTATCGATCCAGTTTTTATTTTAGATCAAACCTTTTGTCCTAATGTTCGCTTTTTAGGTGAAGGTGAAATACTGTCAACCGTTAGGACCATTTCATATGTTAGTGGATCAAAATTCCCAAGTGGCGGACAATGCACAGCTGGCTACTGTGTAGGAAATATAAAAACGGAAGCTTTGATGGAAAAAATTGAAAAGCACCTAATACTTTGCGACAATGCGGCTAGAAATCTCCAAATAGAAATACTGGCAAAACAATTACCTTCAATGAAACAAAGAATTCATGACGCATATAAGAATACACGTGAATTTGTAAACTTCATCAAAGATACTTTACCAGAGGCGAAAATCAATTTTGTTTCAGAAGAATTGGCGAAAAAAGGATTTACCCCATCCGTTTTTTCATTGGACCTTCCCACTAGAGGGAATACTGACGAAGAAAGAGAATCTTATAAAAGAGCTTTAAATCATAAATTAATCAATTTAATGATTACAAAAATTCCCAATGAAAGCAAGTACTGCGTTAGCTACGGACAGTTAAATGGATGCTATTGGACGATACCTGCAACATCTACTCAAGGGACGACTAAAGAAGGTGACAAGGATTATATTGCTCGTGTAGCACTTTCTCCTAATTTGGATTTAGAGCTTCATAAAAAAGTCTTTTTAAATTTTGTTGAAAATATTTAACTACTTCGGAGGTGATGGGAACCTCCCAACTTGCTTATACCATTGAGTGATTTTTAGAATTACTGCGGATCCCTTCAGGCCAAAAACACAGTACTTAACAACGCATGCAAAAATCTGGAAGCGACCTTTTTCAAGTTCACCATGGAATCTAAAAGATCTGAAATATTTAAAACTCTCATACTTCACTCCTATTCTGTATGTTTCATTTGAGATTTCTAATAAAGTCAGTAAACTATTTATTGTGTTTTATTCACGAATATGCCCGTCTCCATATACATAATACTTGTTGGTAACCAGCTCATTAAGACCTAATGGGCCCCTATGATGCAATTTATCTGTGCTAATTGCAAGTTCTGCACCTACTCCCATCTGACCACCATCAGTAAATCTGGTGGATGCATTTTGATATACAGCTGCACAATCTACTTGTTCCATAAAAAGGGATGCCCTTTTATTGCTGGTTGTCATTATAGTCGCTGAGTGCCCACCAGAATATTTATTTATTTTATCAATAGCGTCTTTTGTTGAATCTACCGATCCAATACAACACTTCATTGCTAGAAATTCATCCTCCCAAATCGACGCTTCCTGTATAAGAGATTCCTCTTTTAAAATGTTTTTCACATTAGAGTCTACGAGTATTGAGACGCCTTTATTCTTTAAAATATTCTGTAAATCGATCATTTTCTTATGGTAATCGAAAATATTTGTGTTAATCAATATTTTATCCAAAGCATTACAAGCTGATATTTTACTAGTTTTCGCATTAAGAATAACCTTAACACTGTTTTCCCAATCTGCACTTTGATCTACATATAAAAAATTATTCCCTCGCCCACTTACCAAAACAGCGCATTTTGCATGTTCTTTTACAAAGGATATCAATTGCGCACCTCCTCTAGGAACAATCAAATCAATTGGTTCTGTTGGGTTCTTTAGAAATTGTTGTGTCTGTGTTCTATCCATAGTCAATAATTGAATATATTCGGTACTTAACCCATTTTCAAGCAATGCCTGATGCCAAAAATCAACAAGTATTTTGTTGCTATATAATGCTTCTTTCCCTCCTTTGAGTAAAATTTTATTATTCGCTTTAAACGCAAGTACCGCTGCTTCTACAGTCACATCAGGTCGAGATTCATAAATAATCATTATAGTTCCAAAAGGTGCTGTTTTATTCATTACTTGCAGACCATTTTCAAGCTTCTTATTAGTGATTACTTTGTTTATTGGGTCATCTTGCGAACGCACTTGCATAATAGCTTTTATCATTCCATCAATCTTTTCATTGTTTACAAGTAAGCGATCATACATTGCCTGATCATCATTATTAAATGCATCAAGATCCATTTTATTTGCATCAAGTAATTGTGTCCGATTTTCGTCTAAAATACGCACCATACATCCCAAGACATTATTTTTTATTTCTGTAGCTATTAATCTCATTTTAAATTTTTATAATTAAAGGGACACTTTCGTCCCGACACTTTTCCCTTCTATAATATCAATAATCGTATTATCTCTTTTCCCATTGGCAATAAATGTTGGAATGCTATGAGCAGCAGTCTGCTGGGCATAGTTTAGCTTAGACCCCATTCCGCCACGACCTTCTCCCTCTGATTTACAACTCTCTTTAATATACTTATCAAGGTCTTCTCTTGGATCTACATTTTCAATTAGATTACTGTTATCTGCCTCTGGATCACCGGTATACAATCCATCAATATCCGTAAGAATAATAAGCCTGTCGGCATTGATTAATTGAGCGATGAGACTAGCTAGTTCATCATTATCGGAAAACATGGACATAGTTACTGATACGGCATCATCCTCATTTGCAATAGGAATTACTCCCTCTGAAAGCAATCCTTGACAGCAATTAATCATATTCTCCCGATGTATTCCTGGACTAAAATCTCGTTTCGTAGGAAGTACCTGAGCACATTTCATCCCATAATCCTGAAAAATGGTATAATAAAGACTCATCATTCGGGGTTGACCAATGGCAGAATACACTTGCCTTTTCTGTGTTTTATCTTTTATACTAGAATTTCCTAAAACCTCTTTTCCCGCAATTACAGACCCTGATGACACCAAGAGAGTAATTATACCACGTTCATAAAGTTCTGCGATCTGTTTAACTAATCTTCTTAATACAGGTCTTACAATTCTGTTGTCTTTATTGGTCATTACATTAGTCCCAACCTTAATAACTATTAATTCTTCGTACATATTAGTTTTCTTTTCCCAATTCAACGGCACGACTAAATGCAGCGAATGCGGCTTCTTTTATTAATTCATTTACATTATTGTCATCCATGGAATCCAGGGCTGCTTGGGTTGTTCCTCCTTTTGAGGCTACTTTTTCCATCCATGAATTAGGAGATAAATTGGATTGATTAAAGAGTTCTATTGCACCTGTAAATGTCTGACTAACCAAAACTTTCGAATCATTCTCTGAAAATCCCATTTGCAAGGCAGCTTCCATCATACTCTGCATGAAGTAAAATACATATGCGGGTCCACTGCCAGAAATTCCTGTAGAAGCATCAATTAAACTTTCATTACTGACCAGAATAGACTTCCCAGTCGTGTTTAACAAGCTTTCTACAGTTAATAACTCTATTCGCGAGACTTCTGATGAAGCCACATACGATGTTAATCCAAGCCCAACTTTTGCCGGTAAGTTTGGCATCGCTCGTATTACTTTCTTTACTCCAGAAAAGTCCCGAATTGCCTCCAAAGTAACTCCCGCCATAATTGAAATTAGAATTTGATCTGATGTGACCCACGGATGCATTTTTTTGAACAGGTCTTCTGCATGGTGGGGCTTAACGGCAACAAAAATGACATCTGCTTTTGGGACACAATCCTTTAATTCTTTATATGCATCGAAGTGTGAAATTTGATGAAGCTCTTCTAATTTTTCATCAGATTTATCCAACACCATGATATTTTTCCTCTTGAGGAGCTTTGATTTAGACATACCTTCGGCATAGGTAAGGCCCATGTTTCCAGCTCCAATTACTAGTACTTTCATGGAATATTTTTAAGGTGAACTAACAGTTTAAATAAATAGATAGACTATGATTTAAGTTACACAAACAATATACAATCATCAATGTTTTTAACTTCCCCATAGTAGGTTTCCCGATATTTATGCAAAGTTTTAATGGGCAAACCCAAAAAGTATCTTTTTATGTAGGTAACTTTGGTGGTGAGTTCTCCCATTTTTCTACTGTATCGTTTCTCCGTTTTTGTCTTTCTTTTAATATCAATGATTTTCATAAACTAATTTTTGTTCTTGTTAATAAATTCGGTGTTTTTAGAGTTGTTTGTAAATTTTAATCTAGAGCCCTAGCGCACAAACTCCGCTAATAAAGCGCAATGTATTCTCCCATATCTTGCGCTATGTACAGCATTCCTTTTTTCGTTTCCGTCTTTTGGTAGATTTTTTATAGCACCCAGTCCTGTCGAGAAGCTTGAGCGAATGAACTACTGCGTTAATATCGTGTCTATTAACTAATTTTCAGTGTATGCTTTGTACGCATTCGGCATCAATAAACACAGCCTTCCCCTCATTTTTATAGAAGCAAGAAAACTTAGCGCTTTTTATTTGGCCACTGTATTTTTGATTTTCACTTTTTAAAGCCACTACTGAATAATGTAACTCCTCTTTGAGTAATAGAGGATTAAACTGCCTAGATTTCTTCCTGAGCAGTTTTGCTGATAAAGACCTTAGGGTTTTCATATCCTTCTGAAATAGATTCTAACGAAACTATAGCTTTCTTTTTAGCCCATGCAACGGCCTTTTTTAATATTCATACTTCTTTATATAATTATCCTAGTAAAACAGCACCTAAAGCACTCAATTCAAGGACCATTAATGCAAATATACAACATTTAGTTCGTATAGAAACTATTTAAAAAATTTAAAGCAAAACTTAAAATATAAAATGCTGTTAATCAGTATTTTATAAAAAAAAGTTTTAGGATTTGATTGTATTCTAATTGATGTATCCCTTAGTCTATATCAATTAATCGGGAGGATTTGTTATTTCTTCTATAGTAAGTAATGGGGCCGCATCCATATCTTCTACATTCATAATTAAAGTTAGTAATTCTATATTTCGATCTAACTCTTCTATTTGATCCGGGGTTAACTTTTTCAATCTTTGTGATAGTTTCTCCTGAAGCGTAGGTGGATATTTATAAAGTAAATCTGCACCTTTAGCTGTCAAAATAATATATGTAGCTCTCTTATCGTTTGTTTTTGTTGACTTAGCCACTAAAGCCTTACTTTCTAACCTGGAAACAATACCAGAAACGGTACTGGCGTTTAGATTGATGTATTCTTTAATATCTTTAGCAAATGCTCTATAGTCGTTTTGATCAGATAAATATTGAAGAACTAAAAGCTGGGGGATGCTTATTCCCAATTCCTTCTCTATCTTTTTGCTTTCCAAATTTATAGAGCGGATAATTTTACGCAGCTTTATAAGGATTTCAATGTATTTCATGGTACATATATTTTTAAAGTAGCCCAAAATAAACCTATTTTAGGGATATAAATCGTTTTTTTAGTTAAAAATGAAAATACTATCTATAGAAACTATAATGGGTAATCACAATCTTTTATTGTGTTTATACTTATAAAGCTGGAAATTTTATAGAAAGCAAATAAAGCGTAATGAAGAATTAATAAAAGGTATTGAACAGAACTGAAACTCCAAACCTAATTAATTGCTCGGTCTTTAACACCCGGAAATCTGCGCTAGCAATCTTCGCGATAGTATCCAATAGCTGCGAAAGCTTAAAAAGCTTCGGTTTTTGTAGATGGATTTTCCTCTGGTTCATTTTCTTTTGCTAATTTAGTTGCTAGACCAAAACAACACTCCATAAAGGAACGGGTTGGGTACAATTGAATAATACTATAATTGAAACACTCTAAGTTAATACTTCCAGTAATTGTCATCTCGCAGTTCTGTTGCACGTCGCTTTGGTTCGCGGGTAATGGGGTGATAAACGATCTTGTAATAAATTTTGACCTTAACGAAAGTGCTTTAGGGCACCTAACCTCAGCCGTACAATTTGGATTTATTATTGGCACCCTGGTTTTCGCTATTTTGACTATTGCCGACCGATTTTCACCTTCAAAAGTGTTTTTTATCAGTGCCATACTTGGATCCCTATTCAATTTAGGGGTAATAACGGAAGCCAACAATTTAACAAGCTTACTTTTACTGCGTTTTTTCACCGGTTTTTTTCTTGCTGGAATATACCCAGTAGGAATGAAAATTGCTGCAGATTACTATGAGAAAGGGCTTGGTAAGTCACTTGGGTTTTTAGTCGGTGCATTGGTACTAGGAACTGCACTTCCCCATTTACTAAAGGAAATGACTGCTACATTTGCATGGGAATCTGTATTGATGGCAACTTCATATCTTGCGATGTTTGGTGGAGTATTGATGGTAATTTTGGTGCCCGATGGCCCCTTCCGAAAAAGTAGCCAACGAACAGATCTATCGGCATTTTTTAGCGTATTTCAGAATCGAAAATTTCGCTCTGCGGCTTTCGGCTATTTTGGTCACATGTGGGAGTTGTATGCCTTTTGGGCATTTGTACCTATCATGCTAAAAACATATAGCATCGAACATCCTCAAGCAATATTCAATATTCCATTATTATCATTCCTAATAATTGGAATAGGTGGATTGTCCTGTGTACTCGGAGGCTATCTTACGCAAACAGCAGGAGCCAAACGAATAGCATTCATTGCTCTACTCCTATCCTGTGGTTGCTGCCTCATTTCCCCCTTGATATTTTCTAGTGAATTTGAAAGCTTGTTTATTGGTTTTCTTATTTTCTGGGGAATGGTTGTTATTGCAGATTCCCCCCTTTTATCAACGCTAGTGGCTCAAAATGCATCTGCAGAAATAAAAGGCACCGCACTAACAATTGTGAATTGCATTGGATTTTCAATAACGATAATCAGTATTCAACTTATTACCGTTATGATAGAATTGACAGATTCAAATGGTATATATACAATTTTAGCGCTAGGTCCTATTTTGGGTTTGATTGCGTTGAGAAGGAAAGATAAAACAACTGTACCCAAAAAACCTAAACTGCATTAAACGCAGATTAGCAAGACACCTTACTTATAACTAACTTATATTATTGAAAATATATAAATGAGAAACAAAACTAAATACAATGGTGTAATTCGATGGGGGATTATAGGTTGTGGTAATGTTACAGAAGTTAAAAGTGGTCCCGCTTATAAACTAGTAAACGGATTCCAATTAACGGCGGTAATGCGAAGAGATTTTGAGAAATTGACGGACTATGCTAAAAGGCATAACATTGATAAATATTATACCAATGCTGAGGAATTAATTAATAATAATGAAATTGACGCTGTCTACATAGCCACTCCTCCAGATACCCATATGTACTATGCACTTAAAGTCGCAGCAGCAGAAAAACCTTGCTGTATAGAAAAACCTTTATCTCCTAGTTATGAAGATAGTTTAACAATCTATAATTCATTTAAGAACAAGCATATCCCCTTGTTTGTTGCATATTATAGACGCTCGTTGCCTCGATTCGATCAGGTAAAAACCTGGTTAAAAGACAAGGATATTGGCAAGGTCAGGCATATAAGTTGGTTTCTAAGTAGAGCGCCAAATGACCAAGATTTATCTAGGGCATATAACTGGCGTACAGACCCTAAGATTGCAACAGGCGGATACTTTGATGATTTAGCAAGCCACGGGCTCGATTTATTTACTTTTCTATTAGGCGACATAAATCAAGTAACTGGTTTAAGTCATAATCAACAGCAATTATATTTGGCAAAAGATGCCATTTCCGCCTGTTGGATACATGAAAGTGGTGTAACTGGAACCGGGAGTTGGAATTTTGGGTGTAATAATATTGAAGATCGAGTGGAGATATTCGGAAGTAAAGGAAAAATTGAATTTTCTGTTTTTGAAGAAAAAGCATTGATATTAGAAACTAATAATAAACAACAAGAGATTTTCATTGAAAACCCTAAAAATATTCAGCTTTATCATATTGAGAACATGAAAAAAGAATTACTTGACGGAAACTACATCCATCCGTCAAACGGTTATACTGCCACTCATACTAGTTGGATTATGGATAAAATACTTGGTAAGATATAGTGAAGAACAGATATATCTTACGACCTTGGCTAAAGAATGATTTCTCTTACAATTTGTGTAAATTGGCGTCAGCTAAGAATGGTGTTATATTACTAAGCTAATTAAACCCTTTCTCTTATGGAGATAAAAGTTAACTGAAATCATTATGATCGTAATCATGGGTGTTAGTGGTTCTGGAAAAACAACAATTGGCTTACAATTGTCTGATGCATTAGGGATTCCTTTTTTTGATGCAGATGATTTCCATTCTGAAGAGAATGTGACCAAAATGAAGCAGAATATTGCCCTAAATGATACCGACAGAAAACCCTGGTTGGAAAGCCTAGCTGTCAGAATATCGGAATGGGATTCTAAAAATGGGGCGATTTTGGCCTGTTCAGCTTTAAAAGAATCATATCGAGAGACACTTGCTTCTCGAGTGAATTCAATTACTTGGGTTTATCTTTCAGGTTCTTTTGATGTTATAAATTCCAGAATTAATAATAGATCAGAGCATTATATGAAATCCATATTATTACAGTCACAATTTGACACCTTAGAAATTCCTGCCTATGGGATACATATAGATGCTGTCATAGAACCAAAAGAGATAGTAGCAACAATAACCTCAAAGCTAGATGACCGTGCATAAATCAGATTTTGGCCTCATAGGGCTCGGGGTTATGGGAAGAAACCTTAGCCTAAATGTAGCTGAAAAAGGATTTAAGGTGTCTGTTTATAACAGAAGTAGCGGTGATGAGAAGAACGTAGTTCCCTATTTTTTAGAAGAATATAAGTCGTTTACAAACATATCCGGTTATACCAAGGTTTCAGAATTTATTCAATCTATAAAGAGACCTAGAAAGATCTTTTTAATGATTAAGGCTGGTGATGCGATTGATGCAGTTACGGCACAACTTCTCCCATTACTTTCAGAAGATGATATTATTATTGATGGGGGCAACTCCCACTATAATGATACAGTAAGACGTTCTAAATATTTAAACACAAAAGGTATTAATTTTGTTGGTTGCGGTGTTTCCGGCGGGGAAAAAGGTGCACGAAATGGACCTTCGTTAATGCCGGGATGTTCTAAATCCACTTACAAAATAATTTCTCCAATTTTTGACGCTATTGCTGCAAAAGATAGTCGTGGCAGGCCTTGCTGCACACATGTAGGTCCGGAAGGATCTGGACATTTCATTAAAATGGTCCATAATGGTATTGAATATGTAGAAATGCAACTCCTAGCAGAATTGTATGCCTTACTTTCTGTTTCGTTTTCAAACCAAGAAATAGCTCAGGTGTTTCTAGACTGGAACAAAACAGACCTTTCAAGTTATTTATTAGAAATTACAGCCGAAATTCTTCAGAAAAAAGAAGGGGACCAATATTTACTAGACTTTGTTTTAGATAAAGCTGGAAACAAAGGGACCGGTGCATGGTCAAGCAAAACAGCTTTTGATTTAGGGAATGTAAATACCATGATGTCTTCAGCTGTCTTTTCCAGGTACATCTCTTCTTTTAAAGAAAAACGTGTTGCACTCGCCAAAAAGGCTACGCATAATAATTCCTTACAGAACAACATAGATTTAATTGAACTTGAAAATGCGTATCGCTTTGCTAGACTTATTAATCATCATCAAGGTTTCGATTTAATGGCCCGAGCCTCGAGTGCATACAACTGGAACCTCAATCTTTCTGAAATCGCGAGAATATGGACAAACGGCTGTATTATCCGTTCTCAGTTTATGATTGATTGTATCTCATATTTCGTAGAACACAGCGAGCTTCTTTCAAATAATGCTGTTTTGAGTATTTTAAATGAAAGCGAGAAAATAATCTCGAAAATTATACAAGATGGTATGGCAAATAGAGTTTCCCTTGACTCATTTTGGAGTGCCTATAACTATTGGATCTCTATGACTACTGCAGTATTACCTGCGAATATAATTCAGGCGCAGCGGGATTACTTTGGGTCGCATACCTACCAGCGAAATGACAATGATACCGAAGATTTCATTCACACAAATTGGAGTGACAAATAATAGATTACAATCTTATTCTAGCAGTTTTTTTAGGAATATTAGTCCTTTTGAATTTGTATTATTTATCGACTCTAAAACGCATATACCGAGAATACCTTAGACTTAAGTGTTTCTATTAATTTTTATAGAGTTTAATAATTTTTGATTTATTTTCTGAAAAGAATTTCAGAAAATACGCACCTGATGATAATTTCTGAGTGTCAATTATTCCCGATTTTGGAGTACCACTCATAATCTCTCTTCCGAAGAAATCGTATAAAACATAAGTTCTTTCAGAGTTACTATTTACATTAATACGATCTGAAAAAGGATTTGGATATACGGAAATCTGTAACTCTTCAAAATTAATCACCCCCAAAGAATCACAATCTGGATTTTCGCCCTGGACATAAGAAATTATACCGTCATCGACAAGCCAATGCTCCCAAGTGCCCCCAGCACCCGTTTTCCAATCATTTATATTAAAAGTGTTTTCACCTGTTTGTGTGCCAGGAACTTTATAAACACGTACAGCATCATTATTACCTGTCCATGTTAAAGGGTTTCCAGAAGTGCAATTTTCAGGCTGAAAATCGGTTACACAATTTGCCTGAAGAAAATATGCATATTCTTCATAATTAGGATAATCTCCATATACAAATGCTTCTCCATTTTCATCAATACAAACTGCGGTATATTCATTACAAGCGATTCCAAATGAACGCACACCTAAATCTGTCGCAAAACGAGCTAAAAATGCGGTATGTCTACCTCTTCTATCTGGATCATCATAATGAGAATCGGTAATAACATTTTCGAAAAAAGGTATTTCAATAAAGTCATGAATTCCAAGTGAGACCTTAGCGTGATATGGGTTATTAAGTGCCTGACTAGAAGTAATTGTGCCGTTTGCTGCATCAAAATAGTAACCGCCCATAATTGCCATTCCAGCACTGGTCCCTCCTATTACAGCTCGTTTTGTGTTAATATGCTCATTCAGCAATGTTTCCATAGCATTATCCTTAAAGAAGTTTACATAATCATATTGGTCTCCGCCTGCAAACCAAATAGCTTCTGCATTTGCAACTTGCTGAAGAACATAAGGATCGATACCTCCTGCTGTATTATGAATAACAAGGGTTTCTACCGAATTTATAGTAACTCCTAATTCAGAATAAAAATAATCATTATAACCATTGCTTCCACTTGCTCTAAGCACTACTACATCTCCTCCATCTGCTTTCAATAAAAACCATTTCATTGCTTCATCATGCTCGGTAGCACCACCCATTAAACACACTCCATATTGATGATTTGTAGTAATATCTTCTGTATTTCCAGTAAAATAACTAGTATAATTCTGAGCAAAAAAGGCTAGAGGAAAAATAAAAAACAAAATTGAAATAAATACTTTCACGACAGGATACATTTTATATATAAACAAATTTACAAACTTAATCGGTGAAGTCACGGTTTGTAAATAAAAAAGCATTAGATTTTTATTCTGTGAACTGGTCGCGAAGAACATTTGAATAAATACTATTATATTTGTGTAAAACAGAATTCATTTACATTAAGTAAGTGTTAGTTTCTTACTCTTTCCTTTAGCTGCAATGCGCTCGTATAACGCTTTGTATTGTTGATTATAAACACTACCGGTAAAACTGCATAAAAACAAATGATAGATTACAATCTTATTCTAGCAGTTTTTTCAGGAATATTAATTCTCCTCCTTCTCATTCTTAAATTTAGAGTGCAGGCTTTTATTTCACTATTAATAGCAAGTATCGTAGTCGGTGTCGTGGCCGGAATGAATCCAGTTGATATTATTAATACCATGCAACAAGGAATGGGAGACACCTTGGGCTTTGTGGCTATGGTTGTTGGTTTGGGCGCTATGTTCGGAGCAATATTGGAGCATTCAGGTGGTGCGGAGGCCTTGGCAAATTATATGTTGAAAAAGTTTGGCGAGAAAAACGCTTCTTGGGCCCTTATGATCACCGGTTTTTTTATTGCTATCCCAGTATTTTTTGATGTCGCCTTTATCATCCTGGTTCCCATAATATATTCATTGCAGCGTAAAACAAAAAAGTCACTTTTACTTTATGGGATGCCATTACTAGCAGGATTGGCAATAACACATGCGTTTATTCCTCCAACCCCTGGCCCAGTAGCCGTAGCAGATATTCTAAAAGCTGATTTAGGTTGGGTTATTTTATTTGGATTCATTGTGGGTATTCCTACGGCAATTATTAGTGGGCCTCTTTTTGCAAAATATATTTCTAAAAGGATTCACATTGAAGCCCCTAAACTAGATGACCCTATCGCTGCCGCTGCTGACTATCCTGCAGTTGGTCTTATTTTATCAATCATTGGGATTCCAATTTTTCTTATAGTTTGCAATACGCTATTGAACAGTCCCCTACTCGATGGATTTTCAATTCCCTCGCGACTTAAAGAATGGTTAAAAATGATAGGCCACCCCTTTTCGGCACTTATTATAGCCAACTTAATTGCTTGGTATGTTCTTGGAATCAGAAGAAAATTTGACAAAGAAACGCTACTAAATATTACTACAAAATCAATGGCTCCTGCTGGTATTATTATCCTTTTAACAGGAGCTGGTGGAGTGTTCAAACAGATGCTAGTAAATACCGGCACTGGTACAATGTTAGCCAATTACTTTGCGAATGAAGGCGTGAGTATTTTACTCTTTGCCTTTCTAGCGGCGGCTATTGTTAGAATATTACAAGGTTCCGCAACCGTTGCTATGATAACAGCAGCAGGGATTACAGCACCATTATTATTGGTTGGCACTAGCGAGATTGACAAAGCACTTCTAGTGATTGCAATTGCTTCTGGTGCTTCAATTATGTCTCACGTTAACGACAGTGGCTTTTGGCTGGTAAGTAAATACCTCGGACTATCTGAAAAGCAAACCTTTAAAAGTTGGACTGTTATGACTACTATTTTAGCATTGACAGGTTTCGCATCCGTATACATTTTATCTCTGTTTTTCTAATTTTCTATAATATGCTCTGTTGTACTAATCACAGAAAGGCGATGCTCGACTAATTATACTAATTTGATTATATAATGACATATGCCTAATTTGGTATTAACTAACAATTATATATCTTAATGAAGCAAATTTTAAATTCCAGGCGAACACCAATGTTGTAAGGACATACAGTAAGTGAGGTCTAGGAAATTTTATTCTATATAAGACGGAGGTTTTTAATATATCTTAACGCAAAAAAAAATACTAAATCATAAATCTTTAAACCATGAGTAATCCAGTAAATTGGTTTGAGATTGCCACTACCGATCTTGAGCGAGCAAAAGAGTTTTACACTGTAGTATTTAAAAGAGACTTTCAATTAATAGAAATACCAGGCTCAAAAATGTATATATTCTACGGGGCGAGAAGATGCTATAGGCGCTGCTGGCGAGTTGATGTTTTCTGATCAGAATAAGCCATAATCAGATGGAACAGTAGTCTATTTTGAATATGAGGATGTGGCTACAGAAACAATCGGGTAGAAAGTGCTGGTGGCACATTATAGTTTCCTAAAATGTCAATCGGCGAATTCGGATTTATATCTCAAGGTATCGACACCGACGGGAATAGAATAGGATTTCATTCACTGAAATAAATTCACTCAGAAATGATAATCAATCAGGTAATTATTATTAAAAGTTCTGCGGAAGCTATTTTTGAAACTTTGACAAAAACTATACTTGATTTTTGCATTCAACCTGATATATATCCTACTGTCGATGAATTTCCTTTTGAGAAAATTAATGAGTCTATTGACGATCTCGAGGAAGGAAAGGCTCCATTTAGGATAGTATTAAAACACTAATAAGATCTTAATTCATTGTTTTTAAGCCGCGTCCTTTGGTATGCGGCTTATTTATGAATTAGCCTTGTAATATTAAAAATTAGGTTTTTCTAACCCTTGTAATTTATCGTACTAGTAATTTATCAGCAAAATAGTTCAACATATTTTCAACTTCATTTACATGATTTTCCTTTACCGATATATCCGTTAATTTAGGAAGGTGCTTGGCAAAATAAATATGATTGTTCGACATTTCAAAGAGATTAGTAGCTAAGGCATAAGGATATTTAAAATCTGAATTGATTTCCGTAATAACTTTAGATACTGTAGTAGCCAAATTTTTATAACTACTAAAAAAACCTTTAGAATTCTCATCATCTACGTCCTTAGTATGATAAGCCTTCCCCCCTTCTGATATTACAATGTTGTGAAGCTTACTCTCATTAACGTAGTCAACACTCGGATTGTCCTTCGATGCAGAAACAAATGAATGAATGATTATTCTTAATTTGTTTCTAGAATCTTCAACGTTCATAGTGTTGAAGAATATCAGGTAATTTACCCACTCCCAATACCAATTAAACAAAAAAAGCAGCAAAAGATGTTTGTTCTCAAAATATCTATAGACAGATGCCTCGGTAGACCCTATTTTTTCGGCCAATTTCTTAAAAGTAAAAGCTTCAAATCCAAATTCATCAATTAGCAGGATACTATTTTGGATAATATTCCTTCCCAGTTTCGAATCTTGTGGCTCTCTAAGGTATAAACCATCATTGAGAGACATTTTTATTTCTATACTCATCTAAACGATTAATTAAGAACATAGGAAAATAGCGTGATTTCTAGACCTAAATTCATTCAGACTACAAAAATACAAAAGTTTTACATTATTTTAAGATAGTATTACTATCATTTTAAAAAGTATCATTATATTTGTCGCTTCATTATTTTGAATCTTTAAAAAAAAACAGAAACTCATGTCAAAAAATATATTCTCAACTATTAAAAGCGATCTACCGGCAAGTGTTGTGGTATTCTTTGTTGCTTTGCCACTGTGTTTGGGTATCGCATTAGCGAGTGGCGCCCCACTATTCTCCGGACTAATTGCGGGTATTGTAGGTGGAATTGTTGTTGGTGGGCTAAGCGGCTCCAAAATAGGCGTAAGTGGACCAGCTGCAGGTTTAGCGGCTATTGTATTAACGGCCATAGGCACATTAGGAGGATATGAAAACTTTCTTGTAGCCGTTGTTTTAGGAGGAGTTATTCAAATTGTTTTTGGTATTTTAAAAGCCGGAATTATTGGGTATTATTTTCCTTCCTCTGTAATTAAAGGAATGCTTACAGGAATAGGAATTATTATTATTCTGAAGCAGATACCGCACTTTTTTGGTTACGACTCCAATCCAGAAGGAGATTTTGCATTTTTTCAAGTCGATGGAGAAAACACCTTTTCAGAAATCTTTAAATCATTGAACTTTATTCAAGCAGGATCGGCCATAATAGGGGTTCTGAGTCTAGGTATTTTAGTTCTCTGGGATAAAGTATTATCAAAAAAGGGTAAGATATTTCAAATTATACAAGGACCACTGGTAGCAGTAGCAGCCGGTATTATATTTCACATATTTACAAAATCTAACGAAACACTATCCATTGCACAATCCCATTTGGTAAGTGTGCCTATACCAGAAGATATAACATCATTTTTAGGGCAGTTTAGCTTCCCGAACTTTAGTATCATTACAAGCCCAGAGGTATGGATCGTAGCATTCACTATAGCCCTAGTTGCAAGTTTAGAAACCCTACTATGTGTAGAGGCTACAGATAAGTTGGATCCTGATAAAAATGTAACACCCACGAATCGAGAACTTTTAGCCCAAGGCACAGGAAACATTATATCCGGAATGATTGGAGGACTTCCGTTAACTCAAGTAATTGTGAGGAGTTCGGCGAATATTCAATCCGGCGGGAAAAGTAAAATGTCTGCCATTATTCACGGATTTTTATTACTGATTTCTGTTATGATTATACCAAAGTTGTTAAATATGATTCCATTATCCGTTTTAGCAGCAGTATTACTAATAGTTGGCTATAAATTGGCAAAACCAGCATTATTTATAAAAATGTATAATTTGGGCTGGAAGCAATTCATTCCTTTTACGGTTACCGTTTTAGGCATTATTTTTATTGATTTACTATATGGAATTGGATTGGGTCTTGCAGTAGGTGTTGTAGTAATACTTATCAAAAGTTTTCAAAACTCTCATTTCTTACATAAAGAAGGGGAAGGTGTTGACGATGGTAAATTAAAAATGACCTTAGCTGAAGAAGTAACATTCTTTAATAAAGGAGCTATTTTAAAAGAATTAGATAGTCTTCCAGAAAATTCTTACCTAGAACTAGACGTAAGAAAAACAAGATATTTAGATAATGACATTATAGAAATACTAGAAGATTTTGCATTCAAGGCAAAAGAGAGAAATATCACTATAAAATTAGTTTCCGAACTGGGTGAAATTGAAAACCCCCCAAGTTATATTGAGTTCTTTAAACTTAGACCATTAA
>JBLHIC010000033.1:0-24036 GCA_047614245.1 Flavobacteriaceae bacterium | reverse complement strand
GGTGGGTCGATCCCGTAGGTGCCAACAACACTTCTGGATCCAATAAAGACATCGATATCTCCATCATTGTCATAGTCATTTGGGCTTATGGTGGCGATATTTGTAAATACAGATGGGAGATTTGCTTTAGATTTTGAGAAGTGTCCTTTGCCATCGTTTAGATATAATCTGGCGACATAATTTCTAGATTCAGTCACTTCGTTTCCTCCCGAACCAATCATTATATCCAAATCACCATCATTATCAGCATCCATAAAAGCGGCAGCTGTATCTTCAAAAGAAGCATCCTGTTGAAATATGGCAGAAGGTATTTCGGTAAGCTTGCCTTGCCCCATATTTTTATAAATTTTCCCTGCTTGATTCTTAGCCCCTCCAATAAATACATCTTCATTCCCGTCGCCGTCGACATCACCAATTGCCATTGCTGGACCTTCTTGTGATAGCATTTTCGAAATGAGACCTTCATGGTCAAAATCGGAGTAATTATTTTCCTCATGTTTCGTGATCGCTGGGTTTTGTACTTCCGATAGAAAAGTAGAGTTTGAGGTGGTTTTTATCGGTTTGTATATTTCTTTAGCCTCGTTTTGATTTAAAACAAGAAGCTGATTGACTTCAATATTCGCGATTTTTTGGGTTTTATCGTTAGGCCAAATCACTCGCAAGGAGTCAATTTGTTTATTCTTACCTAATCCGAGAGCCATAACATAATCCATGGAAGATTGAAACCCTCTAGATGGCATTACATCCTGAGTAAAAATACTACCTCCAGCGTATATTTTGACAATACTACCAATAGCAAATTGGTTTGCGCCTTCTCCTTTGAGTTGTATTCTAATATGGTTGTTTTGAGTTTCTCTTTCAGAATGGTTTTCATAAACAAATGCCTGCATATTAACGTTATTCACAACCAAATCTAGATCTCCATCATTATCCAGATCTCCATATGCAGTTCCATTCGAAAAACTTGGAATGTCCAAGCCCCAGTTTTTAGTTTCATTGTCAAAAGTAAGATCCGTGTTGTTTTTATATGCGAAATTTGACTGAGGTGATTGGGGCATTTTATTGATTATGGAATCAATAGACTCCTTTTTACCGGTCAGCGCCATTTTCTGAATAATTTCATTGGCAAAGAAATCAACAAAATCCAAGTCACTTAAATCGTGGTTTACACCATTCGTAACATAGATATCTCTGAAGCCATCATTATCCATATCGAATAAAAGACCCGCCCAACTCCAATCGGTTTTAGCAACTCCACTGTAATTTGCAATTTCAGAAAAGCTGTTATTCCCCGTATTCAATTGCAATGTATTCTGAATGTACTGCTGGTAGAAATCTTTGCTTTGCTTCAGTTTAAAAACATTATACCCCTCAAATTCCATCACCGATTTGATACGAGCATCTCCTTCAGGCATCATATCAGTAATAAAAATATCGGATAGGCCATCATTATTAATATCGGCTATATCAACTCCCATAGCAGAAAGGCATAAATGGGAAGTCCAATTTTTAATATCCTCTTTGAAAGTTCCGTCCTGGTTGTTTATATATAAATAATCACGTTCATAGAAATCATTAGACACATAAATGTCTGGATATAGATCATTGTTTATATCTGTTACCATAACACCTAAGCCGAATCCGATAAGACTCCCATAAATTCCTGCATCTTCGCTTACATCTACAAATTTTCCATTATCATTCCGAAGTAACATATCTCCAACACCTCTAAAAATATGAGGGACATTTTCCCAGTCTTGAGCGCGTTTGTCTCTTTGATGGGCATAACCCAAGCTACTTACAGGAATATTACTGTTGTTTAAAATATATGCATCTAGATCTCCGTCTTTATCATAATCAAAAAAAGAAGCGTGTGTTGAAAATCCGGTTTTTGCTAAGTTATACTCTTCGGCTTTTTCAGAAAAGCTTAGGTCGCCATTATTTATATATAGATTGTTGTCGTGATTATTACCTTGCATATTTCCAGCATTACTTACGTAAATATCTAGTAAGCCATCACCATTCACATCTGCCATTACGACACCTGTGGACCAAGGCTTATCCCCTTCAATACCGGCTTTTAGTGAAATATCTTCAAATTCGAAGTTTCCCTTGTTTAAGAATAACTTATTGGGACTCATATTGGCGGAAAAAAAGATGTCGGGGAGACCGTCGTTGTTGATGTCTCCAATAGCGACACCACCTCCATTATAATAATTACGATACTTGAAAATATTAAAGTCTTTCTGGTTGACGATTGTATTTTCGAAGTTAATTTTGGTCTTTGTGGAGTCTAAAAGTGTAAACAACGAAGATCGAGTTTCAGAGGGTTTAACCCTATCTGTTGAAGTCTGGTCACAAGCCCCAAAAAGGAGTATGACTAGCCCAAGGAATCCGAATTTAATGTCATTTTTTAAAGGAAACATATTTTTATTCATTCTGTATTAGAAAAATTGGAGTCTGATTATTGATTCCAATGAGATAATGAGTTTTATTGTTAATAGTAATTTTATTAATAGACCTCGCTGGTCCAGCAATATCGAAATTTTGATTTTTAGCCATTTTAAAAAAGCCGAGCTTATCATTTAGCAACAAACTACCGTGAGATGCATCTAATCGTCCCAATTGGGTGCTTATTTCATAATTATTTCCGGCTAAGAGAAGATCTAAATATCCGTCGTTATTAAAATCATCAACTTGTATAGCATTTACGCTTGAGATTTGTGACGAAAAGGGAAGCTTAGTTTTCTTAAAATTGAAATCTCCCATATTTTCTAAATAGCAGGTTGCCAATTCAAAACATTGCTTTTTGTCTGCGTCTTCTAGTTTTTTTAGCGAAAATATTTGATTTAAATCAGCCTTTGCAAAAGCTTCAAAAGATAAATATTTTTTATTAATTATTGGAATTTGTTTCGTTAACTCTTCCTTTGTAGAGAAAGTAGTTTCTACACCTTTGTAGAAATGGGTCACAATAGATTCCTCTTTCCCATTGTCGTCAAAATCATTGGTGTATAAATTAATAGGCTCGTCCACAGCAGCTTGTAACCTCGTGTTTAGGCCCCAATTTCCAACGACAATATCAAAATCTCCATCCTTATCAAAATCGCCTACCTCTATAGTATTCCACCAGCCATTTGTATTCTCTAGAGTGGCGGGTTTTTGTAATACTAGCGCAGTTCCTGTATTCAAAAAAATTGAGATAGGCATCCAGTGTCCAACAGCGATTAGATCCTTATAACCATTCGCATCCAAGTCAACCCATGCAACATCTGTGACATTACCTATATACTGAAATTCTTTAGCGTAAACCGATGTAATATTTTCGAAATTTCCTTTACCATCATTTAATAATAAAAACTGCTCTGGTGTTTCACCAAATGCTGATGGATCTGAATTGGAAGTGATTGAAACATCAAGATCACCGTCATTATCAAAATCTACGGACTTAACACTAGAAGCATTTGTTTCAATTTCCTTAAAAGCAGATTCACTTCTTGTTAATGTTCCATTAGTATTTAAATACAATCGAGGGGAAATAGGTGTACCTTTCTTGAATTCGTTGCCACCGCTAACTACTAGTAGGTCTAGATTATTATCTGAATTAGCATCGAAAAACAGACTTGAAGTGTCTTCATTTATGGCTGTTTGTTCGAACAAATCACTTTGCATATTATTAAATGTACCGTCTTCATTTTGAATTAACAATTCACTGGCTTGTGCTTTACCTCCATTAAGAAATATATCCTCTAATCCATCATTATCAAAATCTATTACAGCGTTTTTAGGCCCCCAATTACTAGATGCATACGGAATTAGAGGGTTTTTATTGAAATCTAAGGTATACCTGTCTTTGTGTTTAAAATCGACCGGTGAACGAATATTATTCAAGTAAGATTTTAAGGGAGGTGGAAATACAGAGTAGTAGTTTTCCTGTATTGCTTCAGAATAGTTTAGTGTTATTTCCTGATTAGCGGCAAGGTTATATTGTTTTTCATAAAGGCCATTTGGCCAAATCACTACTAGGGAATCAATTTGTGTTGATAGGCCTAAACCAATATTTAACTTCGGTTCAACTGCCGATAGGTAACCTTTTGTAGTATAATTTTCATAAAACAATGGTTCTGCATTACGATATGCTATTAGTTTTGCACCAATAGCGAAACGATTCAATTGCGAACCGTTAAAACCTACCTTTATGTAGTTTAAAGATTTAGATTTATTTGATGTATTTTCTAAAACAAAAGCAGGTTCATTAATATTGTTGACCACTATGTCTAGATCACCGTCATTATCAAGATCTGCATATACTGCCCCATTGCTCAACGAGGCTTCAGTTGAGCTCCAATTATTAGTAACATCTGTAAAAGTATTGTCTCTATTATTGATGAAAAAATAATTGGATGCTTTACGTTCTGGAATATCTTTAAAAAGTTGAAAGTCGTCCTCTTCTAATCCTTTTTCAATTTTATTCTGAATCTTTTCATTAGAAATAAAATTAATAAAATCCATATTATTTGTGGCTCCTAATATTCCATTAGTGATATAAAGATCTTTAAAGCCATTATTATTGAAATCGGCGATCAATGGGCTCCAAGACCATTCTGTTCCTGCAATTCCGCTTAGATAAGCAGATTCGCTAAAGGTTTCATTTCCATTGTTAATGTGGAGCGTATTTTGCATATATTGAGGACTATATCCATTTTTCAAATATTGTTCGTAAACAGGATATGAAAATTCCAAACCTGAAGTTTTATAAGTTTCCAAGTCGTCAGGAAGCATATCTAACGAAAGGATGTCAGTTTTAGAGTCATTATTTATATCGGCGATGGCGTTTCCCATGGAGTAATGGGACGTATGGCCCAATGCCATATTGTTAGTAGAAATAACTTCTTTGAATTTTTGCCCGTTTTGATTTAGATACAAATAGTCGTTTTCGAAAAAGTCATTTCCAACATAGATGTCGGGATAGCCATCATTATTTACGTCACTCACCGACAGACCTAAGCCGTATCCAGTTTTACCTTGAAAAATGCCTTTTTCTTGGGAAACATCAACAAAACTTCCATCTATATTTTCAAATAGAATATCTCCAGATTCTTTGCTGTAGGTTTCTCTCGTTGACCCTTTACCGTAGGTTCTGTTCGGGTGTACTGAATGATTTAAAAGGAACATATCTAAATCCTCATCAAGGTCAAAATCAAAAAACACGGCTTGAGTGGAATAACTGCTTATGTCTAATCCATATTTATCAGATTCATTTTCGAATCTAGGAATTCCATCTATAACACCTTTGTTAACATATAGAATATTCTTAGATTCAGAATAGGCTCCAACCAAACAAATATAAAGATCTAATAATCCGTCATTATTAATGTCTACTGTGGTAACCCCTGTAGTCCAATTGTTGTCATTTGAAAGATTGACAACCTGGCTAATGTCTTGAAATTCTAAATTTCCTTTATTAAGATAAAGTTTATCTTGCTCTTGGTTAGCGACAAAATATAAGTCTACTAAACCATCATTATTAAAATCACCAGCTGCGACACCGGCACCATTATAGAAATATAAATAATTAAGGATATTTAATTGAGAAGAATTAGATATACTATTTTGAAAAGTGATATTTGAAACTTCAGAAGATATTTTATTAAAAAGCTTGGGGTCTTGCTGACAAGAAGAAGCAAGTATTATGAATAAAAGACAGATAAGTCTTAACATACCACCTAAAAAATAAAGTAAAATAAAAGAGAGTATAAATTATATATACTCTCTTTTAATATCAATTAATTTAAGAAGATTAATAACCCTCGTTCTGAGTAAGATTTGGATTAGAAATCAATGCTGTAGCTGGAATTGGAAATACAGTTCTAAATGTTTCTGCATTAGATTTATAAGCCCAAGGTTGACTCCAAGTTCCCAAACGAATTTGGTCACTACGTCTCCATCCTTCAATATATAATTCTCTTCCACGTTCATCTAACATTGATTGTTCAGTTACTGCAGCCATTGGAGATGCACCTCTCAAAGCACGTAACTCATTTACCAGTGCTAAAGCATTTCCTCCTGATGCTCCATTCATAATAGCTTCAGCTTTCATTAAATGTGCATCGGCATATCTAAACACAACATTGTGACCAGTAAAGGATCCGTTTTCAGGATGGTATTTGATGGTACGTATTCCTGTATTTTCGTTATTACCTAACAATCCAGGAAGTTCTTTAGTGAATATCATTGGATTACCCGGACGGTCAGTTCTTGGAGCTCCGGTCTCATCATATTGTTGACCAATTAAAAAACCATATCCAATTCCGCCATTATCACCGTTTGTTGGTACAAAACCTCTGCGCTCTTCTTGTCCTGATCCAGGTACATTCGTAGTGGCATTTCCTTCAAATAGGTCATAAAATTCAGCAAGAGTTGTAAATCCATTCCAACCACCACCTTCATTTCCTGGTGCACCTTGTTTGTAATGAAGCGTATTCCATATTCTGTTTCCAGTACTTGCTCCAACAAAGAAGATAGTCTCGTTGTCCGAGTCTTCTTTAAAGATGTTAAAATATCCAGATTCAAGTGCAAAACCAGCAGCACTTAAAGCATCAACCATTTCAACGACCTTATTCATATCTGCACTCGCTGGTGATCCAGTTGCCAAATAAATGTGTTTGTTCAAGTGCAATCTTGCTAATAGAAATTGTGCCGAAGCTTTTGTAGCTTTGTTTAATCCACCTCCAGGGCCTACAGCTGGTAAAGCAGGTAATGCTTCATTTAAATCTTGAACTGCAAATTCGAAAGCCTCAGTTCTACTTTTAACAGTAGGATTAACGTCTTGTCCTTCATCTGGTGTTCTAAATGGAGCTTGACCATACATATCGACAAGGTGATAAGTAGCTAAGGCTCTAAGGAATTTTGCTTCTGCAACCTGCGCCGCAGTTCCTCCACTTCGTGCATCAATAATCGCTGTGGCTCTAAAAACATTTTGGTTTAGATTATTCCAAGTTGCTTTCACCATAGAATGGTTAGCATCCCAGTTATGATCGTGAAGGTTACGCCAAACACCATTATCTCCCCAATCTGTTCCACGTGTAGGAACTAATTGCTCATCTGATGAAACTTCCTGCAAGGCATATAAATCACCTTGATTTTCTATTTGCCCTCTCCAGTCATTATAAAGACCATCAAGACTCGCAGCAGGGTCAACTCCTGTGAATTCTCCTGTCAAATTTTCAAAATTCGAATCTGTTTGTTCAATTTCAAGATTTGTACAACTATACGCACTTACTAAAAATGCGCAGAGAAGTAATTTGTATATTTCTGTTCTTTTCATAATATATTTTTTAAAAGGTTGCATTTATTCCAAGCGTATAACTTTTGGCTCTTGGATAACTAAGATAATCAATACCAGCAGAAGGGATATTGTTAAGTGACTTTGGTGTATCTACTTCAGGATCTAATCCAGAATAAGGAGTGATTACAAAAAGATTTGAACCGGTAAGTGAAAAACGCAATGTTTTTAGAGCACCGTCTTGTTTCATTTTAAGGTCATAACCTACTGAAAGATTTGCTAACCTTAAGAAATCACCTTTCTCCAAGAATCGAGTTGAAACATCAGGAGCATTTGCCGTTGATTCCCCATTAGTAAGTACATCTGTTGTAACGTTCTGGCCACTACCAATAATACCTGCAGTTTGATAAGCATTAGCAGTATTGTTGTATATATATTGTCCGTATTGTCCATTTAAGTACGCTGCTAAGCTCAGTCTTTTGTAAGTAAAACTAGTCGAGATACCTACAACGTAATCTGGCAAAGCACTTTTACCTACAAATTCTTGTTTATCTCCATTAGGATAGATAGAAACACCGGCGGCATCAAATCCTCCAAATTCTCTTAAGTAATATGAGAACAAAGGTTGACCTTCCGCTAATAATTGAGCGTATGCTCCAGTTAATCCATTACCATTAATTTCTCCTGTTTGAATTAAACCCGAAAAGTTTTGTACTTCATTTTTATTATAAGAGACATTAAACCCTAAATTCCAAGTCACATCATCCTTCTGTATAATGTCATAATTTAAAGCAAACTCGACTCCTTGGTTAATAACGTCGGCATCTACATTTGAAAATACGAAAGGTTGAACCGCAGGTTGAGCAGATTCTTGTTGAAGAATTAAATCATTAGTCTTTTTGTGATAAAAATCAAGTGAACCATTTAAACGATCATTTGCGAATCCAAAGTCGAAACCAAGACCAGCTTGTGTAGTTGTTTCCCATTTTAAGTCGTCATTTTGGAATGCAACAGCCGAAACTCCACCTAGGTTTACTTCACCGCCGTTTCCAATACCTGGAGCGCTAAAACGCTGTCTAAATGTAAAGTTACCATATCCAAGACCATCTTGGTTACCTGTAATACCATATCCTATGCGAAGTTTAAGCGTAGAAACAGCGTCGGGCATGAAATTTTCTTCATGTATTTGCCAAGCAAAAGCTCCGGAAGGGAAATAACCGTACTGGTTATTTGGACCAAATCGTGATGAACCATCACCTCGAATAGTTGCAGTAAATAAATATTTATCTGCAATCGAGTAATTTAATCTTCCAAAGAAAGATTGTAACTCATCGGTATTATCAAAATAATCTCCCGTTACAGATTGTACTGCTAATCTATTTGGCGCTATAACCGGAACAGCTGAATTAATTTCAGGAATAACTTGATTTACAAATAAACCAGCATTACTAAAACCAAACTGTTGGTAAGAAGAAGTAATAGCCTGTTCAATAGTATTAGCAGAATTTTGTAGATCCTGCCCCATTACATCTAAATTCCCTGTTCCAAAACCAAAACCGTTTATTGTTCTTCCATAATTTTGGAATTGCTGATATGAGTAACCAACTAATAAGTCTAATTTTGAATTTGTGAATTCTTTGTCATAGTTTAACGTAAATTCCATTAATGTATTCTTTACGTTAATATCTTGATAAGATCCTCGACCATTCCCTATAGTACCGTTATTAAATCCACTATTTACCTCTCCACTTATCACTTGTGTTCTTTCTGCATCAGATCCATCATAACCAAGATTTACTTTAGCTTTCAAATTGGATAATATTGAGTATTCAGCAGAACCATTTAAAAGGACACGGTTCGTTTTGGTTTTATCTCGAAAAAATTTGAGAAGCTGAGCAGGATTGAGAGCACTTCCTGTATTAAATGTAGGAAAAGTTGGCCAAGTTGGATTTGCAAAATAAGCAGATCCCAATAAATTTCCTAAAGATCCAGCGTTGTTAGAAGTTGCTGCTCCTTGATCATTAATTCTAGAAAAACTAACATTAGCATTTAATTTCAATTTATTGTCAAAAAAGCGATGTGACATATTCAGACGACCAGTGATTCTCTCCTGATCTGAATTTTCAACAACACCAAATTGTTTGCCATAATTAAAGGAAGCCCTTACATTACCATCACCGTAATTATTAGCATAAGAAAGATTATTGTCGGTAGATGTTGAAGTTCTAAAAATAACATCTTGCCAATCAGTGCTCCTTCCAAAATCTTGAACCGCTGCATTTCCTCCGTATTCAGTAATTGCGGAAAGAAACGCCGGTCTGTCTAGTAAATCAAATCTCTTCGCAGTTTGTGAAGTACTCAAATTCGTATTAAATTCAAACACACCACCTGCTCCAGCTCTTCCAGTTTTTGTAGTTATGATAACCACACCGTTTGCACCTCTTGAACCATATATGGCAGTCGCAGAGGCATCTTTTAGAATGGAAATACTTTCTATATCACTAGGATTTAAAAAACTAAGTGGGTTCTTCGCAGGTCCCGCTCCAAAACCTAAGTCACTTCCACCAGGCGAGCCTCCATCAGATAATGGAACACCATCAACAACAAAAAGTGGATTGTTATTCGAGCTAACAGATGATGTACCTCTAATACGTATTGCAATCCCTGCTCCAGGTTCACCACTAGATGAACTTATTTGAACACCTGCGGTTTTCCCTTGAATTAATTGTTCTGGGGATGAAATAATACCGCCATTAAAATCTTCTGCTTTCACCGATGCAACAGCACCTGTAGCATCTCTCAGGGTAGTTGTACCATAACCAATTACAATAACTTCATCTAATACGGCAGCATCTTCGGACAATGAGATATTGAGATTTGTTTGTCCAGCCACAGCTATTTCTTGGGTTAAATATCCAATATAACTAAAGACTAATACAGGATTATCCGTTGAGGTGTCAATAGAATAATTCCCATCAAAATCGGTTAGAACTCCATTAGAAGTTCCTTTCTCCAAAATATTCACACCGCCTAAGGGGCCCGATGCTTCGGTTACTACACCACTCACCGTTTGAGCAAATGCCATGCTTCCGAACATAAAAATGGTCGAAAACACCAGTTTCTTGAGTAATTTAAATTTCATAGTTGATCGTTTGTTAATTAATAAATTTTTATTCGCTAAAGTTAATGATTTGTAAATGTACAATTAATACATCTAAAATAGAATTAGCTTCAAGTTTAATGCATTTTTCGGTCATTTAAACAGATTTCCACTCTAATTATCTATTATGGGTACCGAAAACGTTTTCGAAATTGCGTAATTTTGACAGATTCCTAATTATACGATGGTAAAGTATAAAATTAGTATCTATATTCAAAGAATTATTCTGGAATATTTTTTTACACATAATTAACTCCTCGCAATGGCAAAAATAACACTAAGCTTAATAGCAGAAACTTTAGGCATTTCAATTGCAACCGCATCAAAAGCTTTAAAGGATTATCCTGATATAAGTGCCAAGACAAAAAGTGAGGTTAAGGAGCTTGCTGCGGAGCTAAAATATAAACCAAATTCGTTTGCACAAAGTTTGCGAAATCAAGAATCTAAAATAATTGGCTTAATTATTCCCGAAATAGTTCACCACTTTTTTGCCAATATTATTCTTGGGGTTATAAAAGCTGCAGAAAAGCAGGGATATTTAGTAATTACACTACAATCTGATGAGTCTTATGAAAATGAAAAAAAGCAAATTGAATTATTGTTAGATAAAAACGTTGACGGAATTTTAATATCTCTTGCTGAGGACACAGTCAGCTTTAAGCATATTAATGCTATAATAGATGAAGAAATTCCGGTTGTATTGTTTGATAAAATTTCAAGGTTGATTAATTGTAACCAAGTAGTTATAGATGACAAAAAAGCAGCATTTGAGGCAACCAAGTATTTAATCGATTCAGGTTGTAGAAATATTGCACACGTCCGTGGCCCATTAAAACCACAAACTACAATTCATAGATTTCTGGGATATAAAGAAGCATTAGAAGCACATGGACTTGAATATAACAAGGCTTTAGTATTTGAAGCAGAACATTTGTCTTACGAAGATGGGAGGAAAGTGGCGGAAGAAATTCTGGCTTCTAATCAAAAGATTGATGGCATTTTTGCATTTACAGACTTGCTAGCTACAGGGCTCCTAGTTAAATTTAAAGAAGCCGGAGTTAAAATTCCAGAGGAAGTTTCTATTATTGGATTTAGTAATTGGTTTTTGTCTCAAATAACTTCACCTAGCTTATCAACTGTTAACCAGCCAGGATTGGAAATGGGATCTGCTGCTTTTAAACTCCTTTTTGAGGAAATAACAAATAACAAAAACAAGGTTCCTACGGAATTTATTACTATTGAAATTCCAACTAATATTGTCATTAGGGATTCCACTAGATAAAACGGTATTACCGCATAAGATTGATTATATCTGCCCCAAGTATATCTGGGTTCGCACCCTCGCGGCCAGCAACTAGGGTTCCGACAGCACACGCATAGTCCAATGCGGTTTGAGGTTTAACATCAGACAATAAGTTGTTGATGAGTGTTGCTAAGAACGAATCTCCAGCACCGACCGTATCTTTGACAATAATCTTATAACCCGCATTATAGTAAAAACTCCCTTCAATTAATAAAATAGCGCCGTCACCTCCTCTGGTAACACAAACATATTTGGCGCCGGATGAACTTGAAATAAAGGTCATATTTTCTTCAACTGAAGTAAAGTTAGAACCTATATTTTTAGCAATGAGTTCAAGTTCTTCTTCATTGAATTTAATAAAAGTAGCGCTACTCATTAATTCACTAAGTATTTCTTGAGAGAAATGTGGAGGACGTAAGTTCACATCAAAAACTTTAAAATTAGCAACCTTCAATAATTCAAATAAAGTGCTTTTTGAAACAGAATTTCTACAAGCTAAACTTCCAAAAACAAAAACCTTGCTCCGCTCTACTTGCGCTAAGACTTCTTTATTCATTTGAATATGATCCCAGGCTACTGGAAATTGTATTTCGTAGGCGGCAGATCCATACTCATCTAAACTAACATTAACCTTTCCCGTCTGGAAGTCATCAAGAGTTTGAATAAATTCAGTATTTATCAAATTTGCATCTAAGTACTGAATTAATTTTTTACCAAGAACATCTCTACCTACTGCACTAATAATAGCTACATTATTGTCAAATGTTTTTAATCGAAACGCAACATTTAAAGGAGCACCTCCGATTTTTGCTTCATTTGGAAAAAGATCCCAAAGCACCTCTCCAAAACATGTAAAATAGCTCATAGACTCTAGTTGTTAAATTCTAATTGGCTAATTATTAAATTATGTAAAATAACATCAGAATCATTAGTTGTACTCAGTTTTAAAGTTTGAAAAGGTGAATTAGGAAAAAATATTTCTGTCATAACGATTTCTCCATTATTGTAAAAAATCTCAATAGATGTTTTGTCAAGAACAAACTCCATTGTTACTTCATCTTGGGGTGATTTGAAAAAGGCCGTTGAAATTGTATTGGTGAACTTTTCTGAAAAGTCATTCAGTCCAGAATTAGTACGATCGACATAGAAGTTAGAATTTACATTGTCAATGCCAAAATCAAGTCTACCTCCATGTTGATTGGATAACCTAAAATTGTATTTTTCACTACTTAAATTTTTTAGCTTGATTTCAATAACAGATTTATTTAAAACCTCTTTTAATCCTCCATAAATCAAATATTCTCCTTTAAACTTAATATTGGAAATATCGACTATCGTTTTTTTATATTTATTTAGTTCCTTAACGGGTGCTGATGCTAATCGATAGTTGTTATTTGTTTGGGTTAGTTGTAGCTCACGGGCCAAAGTCATAGAACTTCGCCATTTATTAGTTGGAACTGACTGTGCATAATCCCAATTTGACATCCATCCAATAAATAGTGTTCTTCCATCTTCTTCAGGAACATTTGCCCACGTGACACCCGCGTAATTATCACGCCCATAATCCAACCAAATGGCTCCGTCCATTTCCACGTCTTGTGCAAATTTTTCGTCCAATATAAAATTGGTGCCATCAAAATCTCCAATAAAATACTGAGTGCCTGATCCTCCATTAATATGACCGGGATTCAAACTCTGAAGTAATATCCATTTTACTTCCTTTGAATTTTGAACTTTCATAGGGAAAAGATCTGGACATTCCCAAACACCTTCATGCGCTCCAATTCCTTCACCAAAGCTTGATAAATAAGCCCATTCTTTCAGATTGTTAGATGTGTAAAAAAGTGTTTTTTCGTAAGTCGCAAGCACCATCACCCAACGATTTCGATCTTTATCCCAAATAACTTTTGGATCGCGAAAATCCTTAATCCCAGCATTAGGAATTACTGGATTTCCTGAATATTTTGTCCAAGTCTGACCTTCATCATTAGAATAAGCGATTGCCTGACTTTCAAAATCAAGATCCCCTTTATTCTCTTTTACCTTATCGTGATAGGTGAAAATTGCTATCACAGGAGTAACGCCATCTTTTCCAAACCCACTTCTATTATCGTGATCCACTACCGCACTACCTGAAAATATATACCCCAAACTGTCTGGGTAAATTGCGATGGGCTTTTCTTTCCATTGAATTAAATCTTCACTAACTGCATGTCCCCAATGCATCGGCCCCCATACACTATCGTCTGGGTAGTATTGAAAATAGAGATGGTAGGTTCCATTTAAATAAAACATCCCATTTGGGTCGTTCATCCAATTTTTTTTCGCAGTAAAATGAAAATTAGGACGATATAGGTCTTCTTCGGAATAGCTCATTAATGAAGTATCGTTTTTATCTGAAGTATTAATGCATCCTAGCATAATTGTAATCGTTGTAAGTCCGATTAAGCCTTTTTTCCAAAAAAAATGTTAGTGCCGATCATTTTTTACTAATTTTTTACTCAACTCTTCCAGAGATAGCCCTTTTGTTTCTGGCATTATGAAAATTGCAAAAAGCAACTGAAGAACCATCATACCTGCAAAAAAAGCAAAAATAATCCAGGGGTCATTTTTTAGAATTCCGGCTTTTTCATCTAAAAACACAGGTGTCAAGAGTGTTATAAGTGCAGCGAATACCCAGTGGGTTCCACAACCAAAAGAATTCCCCATTGCTCTAACTTTATTCGGAAATATTTCAGAAATAAACACCCAAATAATAGCACCTTGCCCAATCGCGTGTGATGCAACAAATATTATAATAAACGTGAGTAAAATAGTAGCACTCGCATCTGTTTTAAAAGCCCAAGCGACCACCGATAAGCTCATAATATAGCCTAACGAACCAATAATTAAGAGTTGTCGCCTACCAAATTTATCAATAAGACTCATACCAATAATAGTAAATACTAAATTAGCCAAACCGACATACACCGAAGCTAGAAATGGATTTTCAATGCCAGCTCTTCCAAAAATTTCAGGTGCATAGTACAATAAAAAATTAATACCAGACAATTGATTGAAGAAGGCGACCAAAAAAGCAAGCATTAGAGGAAAACTATAAATTTTTGAAAATACATTCGAAGTTTTTTCAACAGACCCGAGTATCTCATTTTTTATCTCTTCAAGCTTCGTTCTCGCTACATCAATCGAGTATACAGAACCTAAAACTTTTAGAGCTTCGTCTTCGTTCCCTTTTTTAAGCATAAGCCAACGGGGACTCCTGGGCACCCCGAGTATCATAAAACAAAAAATCAAGGCCGGAATCGCCTCAACTCCAAGCATCCATCGCCAATCATTGGCACCGCCAACTCCTTGTAAGGCTAAGTTTGAAAAGTAGGCTATAAAAATTCCGAATACAATATTGAACTGATATAGAGCAACTAGTTTTCCCCTATTGTGAGCCGTAGATATTTCAGATATATACATTGGCGCTACAACGGATGATGCACCTACCCCAAGTCCTCCAATGAATCTGAAGAATGAGAAGGTATATTCATCAGGAGCAAAAGACGATCCAATAGCAGAAACTAAAAATAAAACACCAATCCAAAATAAAGTCCTACGTCTTCCAAATTTGTCAGCTGGGATTCCTCCTAATAATGCCCCTACCACTGTTCCCCAAAGGGCCATAGACATAATAAAAGTTCCATGGAACAAAGGTGAAGTGTTCCATAATTGCTTGATTGGTTCGTTTGCGCCAGAAATTACTACTGTGTCGAAACCGAATAAAAACCCTGATACTGCGACAGTGATTGACCAAAACAACGCTTTATTCTTCATAAGGTAAATGCTATTATTTAGCAAATGGAAAATTAGTCATTCGGAATCTATAATATATATATTAGAAATAAATTCCACGATTTTAGGCACGAAAACGATTTCGTTGGAAGACGTTTTATTTTGAAGATGAAATAGTTAGATAGGATTTAGTTAATTGTACCTCCGTTAGGTACTCCGTCGATATCAGGATTCACAAAAACAAGCTTTCCTGAAGCATCTTCAGTCATTAAAATCATGCCTTCACTCTCGACACCTCTCAATGCTCTTGGAGCCAAATTAACAAGAACCGTTACTTTTTTCCCTAATATTTCTTCTGGAGTAAAACTTTCAGCAATGCCAGATACAATTGTGCGAATGTCAATCCCAGTATCAACTTTTAGCACTAAAAGCTTTTTAGTTTTAGCCATCTTTTCGGCTTCAATAATTGTCCCAACTCGCATATCAAGCTTGGTAAAATCATCAAATTGAATGGCTTCTTTTTGTGGGGCTATTTCTTGAACTGAATTCATTGAATCGTTTATTTTTTTGCTGGCTTCTAACTTGTCTAATTGTACTTGTATTTGTTCGTCTTCAATTTTACTGAAAAGTAATTCACCTTTTCCAATAGTATGACCAGCAGGTAGAAGGTTAGTTTTAGTTTCAACATCTTTCCAATTGTTCTCGATAGGATCACGCTCTTGAGAATCCATCGAGTTAAGATTTAGAATTGATTTTAGTTTTTTCGAAGAAAAGGGTATAAAGGGCTCACTTAAAACTGCCAATGCGGAAGCAATTTGCAGCGCGACATACATGATAGTTTTGGTTCTTTCCGCGTCAGTTTTGATAGTTTTCCATGGCTCCTCATCGGCTAGGTATTTATTTCCTAGGCGAGCAACATTCATTAATTCCATTTGCGCTTCTCGGAATCTATAGCGCTCTATCGAACTTTCAATAACAGCAGGATACGCCTTTAATTCTTTCAGGATAGTTTCATCAATTTCTAAATATTCTGAAGCTTCCGGCACTTTACCATCATAATATTTATGAGTTAAAACAACTACTCGGTTGATAAAGTTTCCGAAGACAGCTACCAATTCATTATTGTTTCTAGCCTGAAAATCACTCCAGGTAAAATCGTTGTCCTTTGTTTCTGGAGCATTGGCAGTTAGTGTATAGCGCAATACATCTTGCTGATTTGGAAACTCGTCCAAATATTCGTGTAACCAAACAGCCCAGTTTTTACTGGTAGAAATTTTATTCCCCTCTAAGTTTAAAAATTCGTTAGCAGGAACATTATTAGGAAGGATATAACTTCCTTCAGCTTTCAGCATTGCCGGAAAAATAATACAGTGAAATACGATATTGTCTTTCCCGATAAAATGTAAAAGCTTAGTTTCTTTATCTTTCCAATATGGCTCCCAATCTTTTCCTTCACGTGCGGCCCATTCTTTTGTTGCGGATATATATCCTATTGGAGCATCAAACCAAACATATAGTACCTTTCCTTCGGCGCCCTCAATAGGTACGGGGATTCCCCAATCTAAATCACGGGTAACCGCCCGAGGTCGTAAACCGTCATCAATCCACGATTTGCATTGACCGTAGACATTTGTTTTCCAATCTTTTTTATGGCCTTGAACTATCCATTCTTTTAGCCAAGCTTCGTATTGATCGAGCGGCAAAAACCAGTGTTTTGTTTCCTTCAGTGAAGGAACCGCGCCTGTAATTGCACTCTTAGGATTTATTAGATCGGTGGCATTATGAGAGGTTCCACAATTTTCACATTGGTCGCCATAACTTTCTTCATGGCCGCATTTTGGGCAGGTTCCGACTACGAAACGATCTGCTAAAAACTGATTGGCTTCAACATCATAGAGTTGCTGAGTAATTTCTTCAATGAATTTTCCTTCAGCATATAATTTTTTAAAGAAATCTGATGCCGTGTCGTGATGAATTTTTGCTGAAGTGCGTGAATAGTTATCGAAGGTAATTCCGAAGTCTTCAAACGACTTTTTAATTACAGCATGGTATTTATCCACTACTTGCTGAGGGGTAATACCTTCTTTTTTTGCCTTTAAAGTAATTGGCACTCCATGTTCATCACTTCCGCAAACAAAAGCAACATCTCTTCCTTGCATCCGTTGAAATCTAGCATAAATGTCGGCAGGGATATAAACGCCAGCGAGATGACCTATATGAACAGGCCCATTTGTATAAGGCAACGCTGCGGTAATTGTATATCTTTTTGGATCTTGACTCATAGTACTTCGGAAAATGCAAAAATAGGAATTTTATCTTCGGAAAACATCGCTTGTCGAACCTTCAATAGGGGATTTATTTCAAAAGAAATAAGGCTGCATTAAAAGTATGTTTTGATGTCTGGTTGAGCGCAGTCGAGAACTGCAAGCTCCTGACTATCGATAAGGTCTCGACTGCGCTCGACCAGACAAATTGATTCATTTTAACTATTTAGATAGCCTCATATAAATTTCAATACTCCTATTTAATTAAAATAGACTTACTATAGAATTGCCCTCCCGTTGCGATACGATAGATATATTGTCCGTAGGATAAGCGTTGCTTAATAGTTGCCTTTATATCAATTTGGTGTTTTCCTGCGAACAGTATTTCGTTTGTTAAGGATCCAATTTCCCTTCCCATAATATCATATAACCTCATGTCAACTTGCGCTGCAGCGGGCATATTGAGTTCGACATAGGTCGTATTATTTCTATATGTAGCGGTATGCTGCAAACGACTTGTATTGCTGAAATCTGGTTTAGAAAGCACCTCGCAATTGAAACCTAAATCTAGGTTTTGATAGTTCTGATTTAGCAGGATAGTACTTACAACGGAAGGGTCCAAACAAAACCAATCTGTTAAAACAGTTGAATAGACATCCCTAAAATCTGAGGTTGGAATAAGGTTGTCATTATCGTCCCATTGGTTAAGATTGGGATGGTTTCCAACAAAGCCGCTACCTTGAAGTCCATCACCAAATAGGAGTACAGGAGAGGCTGCTCCGTGGTCAGTGCCATTCGAGCCATTTTCGTAAGGTCTTCTTCCAAATTCTGAAATTGTCATGGTGAGTACTTTATCACTCATACCGACAGTTTCGAGATCTGTATAAAAGTTTTTAATAGAATCTGAAAGATCTTCTAATAAGGTTCTTTGATAATCTAGTTGGTTTGCATGGGTGTCAAATCCATTAAGAGTTACCATATATACTTTTGTGCCAAGCCCCCCTTTTATCATTCTCGCAACAATGGCCATTTGCTTCGAAAGATCTTCATCCTCGTAAGGAGCATTATTGGTAGATGACATATACGCATCATTTATAACTTGAGAATAAATAAAGGTGGTATTCGCCGTTGCTCGCATAAAGAGAAGTTTGTCGCCATAAACGCATTCTGGCAAATTCAGAACATCATGAATAGTTCCATTTTCTGCGACTGTTGCTAATTGAGCAGGATTTGCAACTGTAAAAGAATAATTGTTATTGTTGCCTTCAAAGACAAGATTTCCGACACTTCCAATTTGTATAGCAGGCGGCTCTTCAGGCGGGTTGCTTAAATAATCGGGATATAAATCTTCAAAATAGCGACCCCACCAACCTGTTGGTTCCAAGTTGACTTCATCTGTTGAAGCCCAAATTTCTGAAGAACGAAAGTGTGATAGATTCTGTTCAGGGTAACCAACCCCATGAACTACTTTCATTTGACCATTACCCCATAGTGATTCTAAGCTGCTCATATAATTTGGGATGGCAAAATCGGCATTTAAATTTAGTAGATCATTTTGGTTATGACCAATGGTGGGGCGTAAATTTGCGTAGGTTGCATAGTCATAGACAGGGACAATAGTATTAAGACCATCGTTGCCTCCTTTTAGCCTTATTATAACTAGAATCTTATCATTTTCTGCTTCAGACAAAGCGACAGATAAGGGGGATGGTTTGGTAGCCGATATTGCCGATTGTCCAAGGGTCATACTTCCTGCGCCGGCAAGGCCTAAGGCCTGAATAAATGATCGACGATTCCATTTGGTGTGTTCTTGATCATGTATGTGCTTTTCAGTCTTCGACTGCTGCTGCTTTGGGATATGATGAGTGTTAGACATGATTTTTTATTTTAGTTGAAATTCGGGAATAGTAGCAGTATGTCTTAAAAGTAAAAAGACCTGAATAGGAGCGGTGGTCCAGTTTAGATTCCATAAACCTTCATCATAATAATTTTGGGGAACGTCCCATTTAAAAATATCGGTTGCTATTTCATAGTCTTCAAGAGTAAATAGTTTTTTAGACATAAAATGGTCGATAACTACTTCTGTTATATAATAAGGGTCATTACTATCGTTGGAGAGGTTTCGTGCAAGGTCAACAAAGGTTGACCCTAAGTCATTATCGTAAAGATATGCCAAGTAAAGTTCTAAGAGTTGCCAGCGACCAGTAAGTGTAGACGAATTTATCCAGGCTTCATCGCGTTGCCATCCCGAAACATCTGGTGGGTCATAGAGTTCCTGCCCCATTAGCGCAGTATAGTAGACAAGACCATCAGCTAATGGGTCATCATAAAAAAATTCCGTTTCCTTAATGAAGTCTAAAATAACATCATAAGGACTTTTAATTATTACTCCTAGGGCGCGTTCGTCGAAAAAATGTTCGCTCTTAAAGAGCTGCTTGAGTACCGGAATTATCTCAAAATTATTAGCAATAAGAGTTGCTGCTAATGGTTGAATGACATTTTGCTCAACAATTTGGTCAACCGTTGGACTCACAAAATATCGATATAATTTTTCACAGATATAAAATGCTAACTCGTTTTCTTTTTCCTGAAAAAGGATGTCAATAACATCGTCGTATCCCCAAACTCCTGTCTGTCCAAAAATGGTTTTTTCACCGTTATCGAAAGTGCTATTGTCAAAATAAATATCAGCTCCAAATTCGTCCCAATGATTATAGCCTGTTAATGCTCGAGCAGTTTCTAATATGTCATCTTGAGTATATCCATTACCCTCGCCAAGCGTAAACAACTCGTATAATTCGCGCGCATAATTTTCATTTGGATTGAAGGAGGTATTTTCAAAACCATTGAGATATATTAACATTGTGGAACTAATCCCGATGGCTCTTACAAACTCCTTGACATTGCCCAACGCATGCGTTTGCATCGTATTGTAGTATTGAAATAAATAAGGTGGGTAGCCATATGCTTCATATTCAGTAACAAAGTGATTCATCCAAAAAAATGTTAGTCTACCGCGTAGGTCTTCGTTCAAAAAGTCATTAACTGTTTGAACACGCCAATCATTAGTTTGTTGCCCCCCTTGAATGATATAATCATCATAATTGCTGAAAGACCAATATCCCCAATTAGGTGCTGGCGTTGGTGGTTGCGCGACAGCAGTATTTACAAGATTATCTATGAAGTCCTCAGGGTTTAGTGAAAGAGCAGCATCCACATCTGCTTGTTTTGCTCCAAAACCAAGACGACGATACACATGTTTTACTTTTGTTGTGTTCCAGGGGTTCTGAGGAGTAGGATCGTATGGGATGAGTGTTGCGTCATTACAGGAAGGGGGAATAATGGTTTCCATATTCAATATTTTTTTGGATAGTGAACTAAATGTACATAAAGCATAGACACTTGAGGAAGTTTGACTTACTTTTAACATAAAAGTTTGATGTTTATTTCATCTGACGTATAAATTTATCAAATGGTCACCCCTGTTTTTCTGGTTTCTGGCGATACTGTTGGCATTGTTTCAACGGCTAGGAAGATATCATCAATTGAACTAAAGCCATTAATTCTTCTTCTTAAAACGTGGGGATTAAACTATGTTTTAGGATCGACAATTAATGCTAAATCTAAGCAATATGCCGGGGATGATGCAACACGTGCACTGGATTTTCAAACGATGCTCGATGATCCAAAAGTGAAGGCTATTTGGTGCGCACGAGGAGGCTATGGTACGGTAAGAATTATTGATCAGCTTGATTTTTCAGTCTTTAGAAAGAATCCAAAGTGGATAATCGGCTATAGTGATGTAACTGTTCTGCATTCTCATGTTCATAGTTTTGGGGTAGAAACGCTACATGCAAATATGGCTATTGACATTAATAGTAAAACGGAAAATACACGAAGCTCTATTAATAAGGTTCTATTTGGAAAAGACTATAACATAAAGATAGCTTCTGGAAACGAATTAAACAGAACCGGTGATGCAAAAGGTCAATTAATTGGAGGAAACTTGTCAATTCTTTATTCACTAATAGGGAGTTCTTCAGAATTAATAACAAAAGGAAAGATCTTGCTTATTGAAGACTTAGACGAAATGCTCTATCATATTGACCGAATGATGCAAAGTTTAAAAAGAAGTGGCGCGCTGGAAAATATCAAAGGGCTCGTTGTAGGAGGTATGAATGACATGAAAGATAATACGATACCGTTTGGCAAAACGGCTGAAGAAATAGTATTAGAAGCAGTTTTAGAATATAATTATCCGGTGTGTTTTGATTTCCCTAGTGGTCATATAAATGATAATAGAGCATTAATATTAGGGCGAGAAATTCAATTGAAAGTAGATAAAAATGAAGTAACTTTAGGGTTTAACCAAAAACAACTCCTCGATACCTAAGAAATTTTCTATGGCTTATCATAATGATCTAGGAAAATTAGGAGAACAATTGGCTGTTGACTATTTATCACGTAATGGCTTTATTATATTAGAGCGGAACTTTATTTATAATAAGGCTGAGCTCGATATCATCGCTAAAAAAGAAGAAAAAATAATTATTGTAGAGGTTAAAACGCGTAACAGTGCTTTTTTTGGAGATCCACAAGATTTTGTCACCAAGACTAAAATAAAATTAATGGTCAAGGCGGCTAACGAATACGTCACAACGAACGAGATCGACTTGGAGGTTCGTTTTGACATCATTGCTGTCTTAAAAAATCAACATCTTGAAACAGTAGAACATTTTGAAAATGCTTTTTATCATTTCTAATTTACCTTATTGTATTAGTATGCCAAAAAAGAGGTCCTTAATAAGGGGTCTATGGCAATAAACTTAGTTGTTTGGGTGCGGCATTCATAAATTATAGTTAATTTTACACATTTTAAATTATAGATATTTAATTTTTTAAAAATTTCTTATGAAAAGTATCTTAAAATATTTGTTAATACAGCTTATTTTATTGACTTCAGGTAGTGTTTATGCGCAAGTGGGGGTAGGTACTGAAGCACCTGATGCTTCCTCTGTACTGGATGTTTCTTCAAGCAATAAAGGGCTTTTAATGCCAAGATTAACCACGGCACAAAGAGATTTAATAGTATCACCAGCGACGGGTTTAATGATTTATAATACTACATTGAATGATAGCCAATTAAACACTGGAACTTCCTTGTCGCCAAATTGGGCTGGTGTTAAAGGCTCTATGATTGATTCTGTTACTGAAGGCGATATTATTAGCACCACATCCACTGATGCTTTGTTGGCATCAGGTATGACGATGTCGATTCAAGAGGGTTCGTTTCTCGTTTTATTTAATGCCCAGCACAAGGCTGTCGCAACAAATCAACCATTTAGTTCTGCCCAAGGTGTTATTGATATGGACGGGATATACCAAGAATTAACGGCTATAACGGCTACTAATACAACTCACGCTCTTGTTTTTGGTAATGGAGAGAACTTGCTTCCGGGTGTCTATGACTTGGCTGGAGCAACATCGATTGCTGGAACGCTTACACTAGATGGTGGTGGAGACTCAAATTCTGTGTTTATTATCAGAAGTGTCGGAGCATTTACTGCGGGAGATGGCACAACTGTAAATTTAATCAATGGAGCAAGTTCCAATAATATATTTTGGATGTCTGAAGCAGCTCTATCTACAGGTGATAACTCCGTAATGAAAGGAACCTTGGTTTCTGCTGCCGGAGCGATTGTATTGGGAGACAATTCTAACCTTGAAGGAAGGTTGTTTACAAAGTCAGGAGCATTAAGTTTAGGAGCGAATACAATTCTTACGGCCCCAACGGGTCTTTCTCCTATTGATTTAGGACTCCTTTCTTCATTTGTGATGTTTACCTCTAATGGTGCGGTTTCAGATGTTGTAACTTCTGCGATCACTGGAGATGTGGGTACTGCATTAGGAGCTCTGACAATTTTAGGCACACATGTTGGAGGACAATATCCTGCTGGCACAGAAGCTAATAGCTCAATTACGGCTACTACTTACAGTATTTATCAAAATGGTGTTGAAGTGACTAATTCTATTAGTACAATTTATTCAGAGAGCTCGGTGGTGTGTTTAGAGGCAATGGTTACTGCTCTAACCGCAGGGGAAGTTATAGAAGTGCGCTGGAAAGTTGATACTGGTCAAGCGAGACTTGAAAATAGAATCTTATCGGTGATTCGTTCTGAATATTAGTGGCTTTTGACTTAAAACTAATAAATTTAGTATTTCTAAACAATTTCAATTCTCTTTGCAGTAA
>JBLHIC010000032.1:0-24140 GCA_047614245.1 Flavobacteriaceae bacterium | reverse complement strand
GCCTTGCAATCAATGCCAAAGGTATTGTAGTCTTTAAGTGATTTATTTGGTTCAATTAGCATTAATCGTTGTATATCTTCAAAGCCGCTTTCAGTATCTCAACAGCCTTAATAAGGCTTTCCTTCCTGAGCACATAGGCAATACGTATCTGATTAAGACCAACACCTGGACTTGAATAAAATCCTGCCGCAGGAGCTACCATAATGGTTTCACCTTCAAGATCGAACTCTTCTAGCAACCATTGAGCAAAGACGTCACTATTTTTTATGGGTAATTCGGCAATACAATAAAAAGCACCCTTTGGTACGCCTACTTTAACACCTGGAATTTCTAGGAGATGTTTCACAAGCGTATTTCTTCGGTCTTGATATTCAACGATAACTTCATCAAAATAGCTTTGTGGTGTCTCCAAGGCAGCCTCACTTGCTATTTGAGCAAAGGTTGGCGGACTCAATCGAGCCTGGGCGAACTTCAGCGCTGTACTTATTACTTCTTTGTTTTTTGAAACCAGACAGCCAATTCGAGCGCCACACATGCTATATCGTTTTGATACAGAATCGATTATTATCGCATTCTCGTCTAAGCCATTCTCTTCTAGGATTGAATAATGCTTTGAACCGTCATAAGTAAACTCTCTGTAGACTTCATCAGCGATTAAAAAAAGATCGTGCTTTTTTACAATTGCTGCTAACTTCTGTATTTCTTCCTTTGAATATAAATATCCAGTTGGATTACCGGGGTTACAGATAAGGATTGCTTTTGTGTTTTCTGTAATAAGCTTTTCAAATTCTGAAATAGGGGGAAGGGCAAAGTTGTCTTCAATTTTTGAAATTACAGGTACAATCTTCACGCCTGAAGCCGTTGCAAATCCGTTATAGTTTGCATAAAAAGGTTCTGGAATGATTATTTCATCATCGACATCTGCAATACTACCCATGGCAAAAAGCAAGGCTTCACTCCCGCCAGTCGTTACAATAATCTCATTAGCTTCAACCGGGATATTGTTTTTTTTATAATAATTTGAAATCTTCTCTCTATATTCTTGTGACCCTTCAGATCGAGAGTAAGCCAATATTTCTAAAGAGTGACTCGCAACGGCATCCATGGCAATTTGTGGCGACTTAATATCTGGTTGCCCGATATTCAAATGATAGACTGTTTTCTTTGCACTATATGCTTTTTCGGCATAGGGAACCAACTTGCGAATTGGCGATTCCGGCATTTTTTGACCTTTAAGAGAGATGGAAGGCATAATTTGTTTCTTTACGAACAAAGTTGCAAAATATATTTTATAAATCGGTATTGGTAAGCATCACAATTAAGTATTTTTTTTTATATCTTGATATAATTGAAAAGCAAAATAAAATGAAGCAATTCTATATCACCTTGGGAATTCTTCTAATTTGTATGACTATTTGCTATTCCCAACAGGGATTGGTATTGCCAAGTCATATGAAGAAAGATAAAATATCATTTGAGTTAGTGAATAATTTGGTCATTGTGCCCGTCGAGGTTAATGGAGATAAGGTGTCTTTTTTGTTAGACACAGGTGTAAACTCAACCATTCTCTTCGGAATTACTGAGGCGGATTCGCTTCGAGTCAATAATGCAAAACTCATAAAGGTTAGAGGTCTGGGTGAAGGCGATGGTGTAATTGCATTAAGAAGCGAAAATAACGAATTACGGATAGGCGACGCTATTGATAGGAACCATTCGATCAATGTGATTTTTGAAGAATCACTTAATTTTTCGACCAGAATGGGGATTCCTATTCATGGGATTCTTGGTTATGATTTCTTTAAAAGCTTTGTTGTTAAAACAGACTATACTGCCAAAAAGTTGATCTTTTATGATCCAATAAAGTACCGTAACAAGAAATGCAATAATTGTGTAGAATTGGACTTGCAATTTCACAACAACAAACCATATGCAAAGATCAGAATGGCCTCTTTAGAAAAAACTTCCGAAGAGATAACCTTACTTGTAGATTCTGGATCGAGTGATGCTTTGTGGTTGTTCGAGGAAGAAGGGACACTACCGGCAGATCCCAAGAAATATTTTGATGATTTCCTAGGCTTAGGCTTTAGTGGGGATATCTTCGGAAAGCGCTCAAAATTAGATGAGGTTTGGCTTGGAGAGTTTTATCTGAAGGAAGTAAAAGTCGCTTTTCCCGATAAGAGCGCTACAGAAGGTATAAGGTTTTTTAAAGAACGTGATGGCAGTATTGGAGGTGATTTATTAAAACGGTTTACTGTTACGATGGATTATCAATCAAAGACAATGACCCTTAAGAAGAATAGTAACTTTTCAGAGCCTTTTTATTATAATATGGCGGGTTTAACAATTGAGCACGATGGAGTTGATGTGGTAACAGAATTAACAACACGTCGTAATTTCGACTTTGCTGGTTCAAGAGGTTCAGAAACCGGAACCAAGAGTCAGGCAGTTACAGATGTAAGTGTTTTTACTCAAATTTCCCTTGTTCCACGTTATGTAATTGTCAATATAAGAAAAGGTTCTCCAGCACAATTGGCGGGACTAGAAATTGGAGATGAAATCGTTACCATAAATGGTAGTGCTGCACATAAAATAAAGTTATTTGCACTCAATGCTTTGTTTTCATCGAAGGCAGGTAAAAGGATAAATCTAAAGGTTAAAAGAAACAATGTAGTATTTAAAGCAAGGTTTACACTAAAAAAGGTGATATAAAAAATCCCGACGCTATTGTCGGGATTGTTATTATCTATAATAATGTTTTCCTTATTCGGTTTTCTCTAAGACACTTTTTCCAGCCGCCAAAACTTCTCCCTTAATTTTAAGGGCCTTAATTGATGCTTCTGCATTCGAATAAACCGTAACTGTTTTTCTTATCGGGCCAACACGATTGGTGTCATATTTAACCTGAATTGTACTGGACGCACCTGGAGCGATAGGTCCATCTGGTTTTTTAGGAACAGTACAGCCACAACTGGACTTGACTTCAGAAATAATAAGCGGAGCGTTACCAGTATTCGTAAATTCAAATACACGAATCCCATCACTACCCTTGGCTATTTCTCCAAAATCGACAGTTTCTGACTTAAAACTAATTTTCGCCTGTGCATTTGCTGCAACACTTACTAACACTATCAGCGCCAAAAGGACTAATTTTTTCATAATTGTATTTATTAGTTATAACGCTAAAGTAGGCAACTTTCGTGCAAAGAGCAAAATAAGTTATTCATTTTCATAATCCTGTGGTTATACCTACTTTTGCCTTCTTAGTTTCAAAAATTAGACCAAGAATGGCTTTAGAAGCAAAATATAATGCTCAAAATATTGAGGATAAGTGGTATAGCTATTGGATGGAAAATGATTATTTCCATTCAGAAGTTGACGAAAGAACGCCTTATACTATTGTAATCCCTCCTCCAAATGTAACAGGAGTTTTACATATGGGCCATATGCTAAATAATACGCTACAGGATGTTTTAATACGTCGTGCACGCTTAAAAGGGCTTAATGCATGTTGGGTGCCGGGAACGGACCATGCTTCCATTGCAACTGAAGCCAAAGTAGTAGCGAAATTAAAAGCTGAAGGCATTGAGAAAGGGGATTTATCTCGAGAAGAGTTCTTAGGACATGCTTGGGATTGGACACATAAGCATGGAGGAATAATCCTTGAACAACTTAAAAAATTAGGCGCTTCCTGTGATTGGGAAAGAACCAAGTTTACCATGGATGACAATATGTCCGCATCGGTGATAAAAGTCTTCATCGATTTGTATGAGAAAGGGAATGTATATCGCGGATTTAGAATGGTTAATTGGGACCCAGAGGCGAAAACTACACTTTCTGATGAGGAGGTTATTTACGAAGAGAAGCAAGGGAATCTTTATTACTTAAAATATAAGGTTGAAGGTAGTAATGACGAGCTGACAATTGCTACTACTAGACCTGAAACAATTTTAGGGGATACTGCGATATGTATAAACCCCAACGATAATAGGTTTAGGCATTTAAAAGGAAAAAAGGCCATTGTTCCAATATGTAATAGAGTAATTCCTATCATTGAGGATGATTACGTCGATATCGAATTTGGTACAGGATGTCTAAAAGTTACCCCTGCTCATGATGAAAATGACAAAGTCTTAGGTGAAAAACATAATCTAGAAGTAATTGATATTCTAAATGACGACGCTAGCTTGAATAGTTTCGGTTTGCACTATAAGGGGAAAGACCGTTTTGTTGCTAGAAAGGAAATAGTTAAAGAATTGCAGGAGATGGGTGTTGTTTCCAAGATTGAAATCCATATACATAAGGTAGGGACGAGCGAGCGAACCGGTGCCATTATAGAACCCAAATTGAGTGACCAGTGGTTTTTAAAGATGAAGGAACTAGCGCAACCTGCCCTAGATTCGGTTCTTAATAAAGACGTAAAACTTGTCCCAGAGAAGTTTATTAATACCTATCGTCATTGGATGGAGAATGTTCGTGATTGGAATATTTCAAGACAACTATGGTGGGGTCAACAGATTCCGGCATTTTTTTATGGTGATGGCACGAATGATTTTGTTGTAGCCGATTCAATAGAGAATGCTGTACTCAAGGCTCAAGAAAAAACTGGAAATAAGAATCTTACTGCCTTAGATTTAAAGCAGGATTCCGATGTACTCGACACCTGGTTTTCTTCGTGGTTATGGCCAATAAGTGTGTTTAACGGAATTTTAGAACCCGATAACAAAGAAGTAAATTACTATTATCCTACCAATGATTTAGTAACAGCGCCTGAGATTCTTTTCTTTTGGGTGGCACGTATGATAATTGCTGGTTATGAATACCGTGGTGAAAAGCCTTTTAACAACGTTTATCTCACAGGTATAGTAAGAGATAAACAACGTCGAAAAATGAGTAAGTCTCTGGGTAATTCACCAGATCCAATAGATTTGATGGGCAAATATGGAGCAGACGGGGTGCGTGTTGGTATGCTATTGAGTTCGCCTGCAGGAAATGATTTGATGTTTGAAGAAGATCTATGCAAACAGGGGAGTGGGTTTATTAATAAAATATGGAACTCGTATCGTTTAATTGATGGATGGAGTGTTTCTGATACAATACCTGAATCGGAAACGGCAGCAATTGCAATAAAATGGTATAAAGGTAAATTTCAAAAAACGCTTGCTGAAATCGAAGATCATTATTTAAAATATCGTATTAGTGATGCCCTAATGTCTACTTATAGGCTAATTTGGGATGACTTCTGCTCGTGGTTTTTGGAAATGGTAAAACCAGGCTTTGAAGAGCCTGTTGCGGCTAAGACTTATGCTTCGGTTATTTCTATACTTGAAGATAACTTAAAAATATTGCATCCCTTTGTGCCTTTTATTTCTGAAGAGATTTGGCAGCATATTAAACCTAGAGAGCCTAAGGAAGCTTTAATTGTTTCTAAGTGGCCTACTCCTGAAGCTTTTGACGAGGAAATTGATATGAATTTCGAATTTGCTTCGGAAGTGATTTCAGGAATTAGAACAATTCGAAAAGAAAAGAACATTTCGTTTAAGGAGAAGATAGCGCTGTCTCTAATTAATAAGGAGAAGGCATCAGAATCTTTTGATGTGGTTATCTCAAAATTAGGGAATCTTTCTGAAATAAATTATATCACTGAAGCGATAGAAGGAGCTTTAACATTCAGAAACAAATCGAATGAATATTTCGTTCCAATCGTGGGAACAATTGATATAGATGAAGAAATTGCGAAGCTATCGGAAGAACTTAAATATACTGAAGGGTTTTTAAAAAGTGTACAAGGGAAACTCAAAAATGACCGATTCGTAAGTGGCGCACCTGAAAAGGTTGTCGCAATAGAACGTCAAAAAGAGGCTGATGCAGTAGCGAAAATAGAAACGATAAAGAAGAGTTTGGCGAGCTTGCGGTAGCTATAACGTCTTAAAACTAAATTGGCATTATTTTCTATAAAGAAAATAATGCTTTACCACTTCAATATATAATTCTTTAGCCTGATCCGGCTCCAAATCCCGAATTTGAAAAAGGGCGTTTGTTTTAAAGGCGCCAATTAATGCATTCCGACTGGTAGGTTGATCTTGAGAATTTGTTGCTCTTTTGTAGTACGCATACAATCGTAGCAAGAAATCTGCTGGAAAAGCTTCCGTATGATCATTGATGCTTTTTACAGCAGCCAAAAACTCAATATTTAATTCTTCAGAAGTCATTTTTCAGCTAGGATTGTAATTCCACCTTTCACAATTTCGTTTAGCGATACATTCACCTTAGTATTCAAAGGTAAAAAAACATCTACTCTCGAGCCAAATTTAATAAAACCACTATCATCAGTTTGATTCACATTATCTCCTTCTTTAGCATAATTTACAATACGTTTAGCAAGGGCTCCTGCAATTTGACGATGAAGAACATCTCCAAATTCTTTTGATTTTACCACAACAGTAGTTCTTTCGTTCTCTTCAGAGGATTTTGGATGCCAAGCTACCAAGAACTTACCAGGATGATATTTACTTAGGACCACATTACCAGACACAGGGTACCTGGTTACATGAACATTCAAAGGAGACATGAACACGGAGATTTGGAGTCGTTTTTCGTTGAAATATTCTTTTTCAAATACTTCTTCAATAACCACAACTTTCCCATCAACAGGCGAAAGTACCTGCGAATCCTTCATTGTAAAATTCCTCTTAGGATTTCTAAAGAATTGTAAAATTAATAGTAGGATCGCTATGAGTGAAATAATAATTGCTCCCTTAAGGGTGCTGTTGTCAAGATAATTGTTGGCCAATAGCGATAGACCAATACATAGAGTAAAAGTAATTAATATTGTTTTATGACCTTCCTTATGAAACATATTCTATAATTTCTAATAGTGCAAAAATAAACGGACTTGTGTAAATAATACTATCTAATCTGTCATAAAATCCACCGTGACCCGGGATCAACATGCCGCTGTCTTTTACTCCTGCCTGACGTTTAAATTTGGACTGGATTAAATCTCCTATTGTTCCAAACACGGATGCTACAACTGCAAGTGTAATCCAAATAGATAAGTTAAAATATCCGATAAATTTAAACAATATAAAACTGGCAACAATGGCTCCAATTAAACCTCCAATAGATCCTTCAATAGTTTTTTTAGGAGAAACTCTTTCCATAAGTTTTCTGCGACCAAAACTCTTACCTACTATATATGCAAATGTATCATTAGACCATATGAGTATAAAAACACTTATGATTATATTTGGTTCAAATTTTCCTTCACGCATTGGAATAAGCGTTAAAAAAACAAATCCGCTAACGATATAAAAAATAACAGCGATGTATTTTTTCTTTTCAAACATTGGAATTTTCCCCACCCAAAGTAAATCTTTAAAGAGAAATAAATTCACGAAACAGGATGAAATGAGCAGCAGGTAGACCGCATTTATTTCTAGAACATTATAACTTAGAAAGAATAGAAACGATGCAAGTATGAGATAAGATAGGTAGCTGGTGAGGTGAACTAATTTTAAAAACTCTCTAAGCGTAATAATCGCTAGTATAAAGAAGAGTCCCATAAACCATTCGCGCGAGGTAAACATTGAAAAAAGAACTATAGCGATGTAGAGAACACCAGATATAGTTCGCACGATAACTTCCTTCATATTATAAGTCTTCCAATAGCAACAAATATAGGTTTTTTGTGCTACTTCCATAACTCATAAAGTCCTTTTCTTTTTCTGTTTCGAAGTCTTGTATTGTTGTGATGTTACTAGGTATATAGTTGGTGCTTTGATTTTTAATTTTTCGCAGTCCCTCACTAATTGATTCTACCAATTGGCTGGTTGTTGCAAACACAATAAAATTAGATGGGAGTTCTTTAAGGTTTTTCTCTTTAATTTGATTCGAAGAAAGTAGGATAGAACCATTCTTTGAGACTAATGCTTCACAGGGAGAAAGGAAAAATGTCGCCTCGGTGTCTTTTACGAAATTAAGATTGAAACCGTCAAATCTAGAAATGAGCTTTTCGTCAAAACAAAAGACATTTCTTTCGTACCAATCGTTTTCTAATAAAATATTATCGAAGGCCTCAAGAGCCTCTTCCATATTTTCACAATAAAGGAATTTACCCCCATTCTTGTTGAAGTAATACGTGAACTTTTCGTCTATTGGTGATTTTTCCTCTGGGTAATACTTACCATGGTCAGATTCTTTAGCCCGTCTGGCTTTTTCATCTGACTTATAATTCGGATTTAATAGTCTTTTAAACAGACTCATTTATGCTTTTTTGAGGAGTTTAAAAAAAAACTTCAACCCCAAATATATAAAATCTAGATTGAAGTTTTGTTATGATAAAACTAAAGTTTAAGTTATAAATCTTAAACTTTAGTTTATTATGATGTAATCACTTTTTCTTCCTCATTTGTTTCAAACGGTCTGTTTCCAAATATTTTTTGAAGATTATCTTTAAATATCACTTCTTTGTCTAGCAATACATCTGCTAATTCGGTCAATTTGTCCTTATGCTTTTCAAGCAAAGCAATTGCCCGTTGGTATTGGGTCTCAATTAGATTGGAAATTTCTTTATCAATCAATTCAGCAGTTTTCTCACTATATGGTTTTGTGAAACCATATTCAGATTGACCGCCAGATTCGTAATAAGTCAAATTACCAACATTCTCATTTAAACCGTAAATAGTCACCATAGCTCTGGCCTGCTTTGTCACTTTCTCAAGATCACTTAAAGCCCCAGTAGAGATTTCGTTAAAAATAACTTTCTCAGCAGCACGACCACCTAAAGCCGCACACATTTCATCAAGCATTTGATTGGGCCTAACAATTAGTCGTTCCTCTGGAAGATACCAGGCCGCTCCCAATGATTGTCCTCTAGGAACAATCGTAACTTTAACCAATGGAGCTGCATGCTCTAACATCCAACTGACGGTTGCATGTCCTGCTTCGTGATAGGCGATTGCCTTCTTCTCGTCAGGAGTAATTATCTTATTTTTCTTTTCTAGTCCACCAACAATCCTATCTACTGCATCCAGAAAATCTTGTTTGTCAACAAATTTCTTTTCGTTTCTTGCAGCTATCAAAGCTGCTTCGTTACATACATTGGCGATGTCTGCCCCAGAGAAACCTGGTGTTTGTTTAGCTAAGAAATCCATGTCTAAGGTCTCTTCAGTTTTAATTGGACGTAAATGAACATCAAAAATCTCTTTTCGCTCACGAATATCGGGAAGATCAACATAAATTTGTCTATCAAATCGCCCCGCTCTCATAAGTGCTTTATCCAAAACATCCGCACGGTTGGTTGCTGCAATAACAATAACGTTGCTGTTTGTTCCAAAACCATCCATCTCAGTCAATAATTGATTTAAGGTATTTTCCCTTTCATCATTTGACCCTGAAAAATTGCTTTTTCCACGCGCACGACCAACAGCATCAATCTCATCGATAAATATTATAGAAGGTGCTTTTTCTTTGGCTTGCTTAAACAAGTCTCTTACTCTTGATGCGCCAACTCCTACAAACATTTCAACAAAATCCGAACCTGACAAAGAGAAGAAGGGGACTTTTGCTTCCCCAGCAACTGCTCTTGCCAATAATGTTTTACCAGTTCCTGGAGGACCTACCAATAAAGCTCCTTTTGGAATTTTACCACCTAAGGCCGTATATTTTTCTGGATATTTTAAAAAATCAACAATTTCTTGAACTTCTTCTTTAGCTCCTTCAAGTCCTGCAACATCTTTAAAAGAAGTTTTTACTTCAGACTTTTCATCAAATAGTTTGGCTTTAGATTTCCCAATATTGAAAATTTGACTACCGGCGCCACCGCCTCCGCCCGAAGACATTCGACGCATAATGAATATCCATATCCCGATAATAACGACAAATGGCAACAAACCTATTAGGACTTCTCCCCACATGTTCGATTCTGTATTCCAAACGATTTGAGTATCCAGAGAAGATTCGTTTTTAATCTTTTCAATACTATTTTCAAAATTTTGAAGATCTCCAAATTCAAATTGGTACGAAGCATCGGTTGGCCCAGGGGCCATGAAATTATTCTGTTTTTTCTTTGAATGAATGGATTTGGACTTCCCCTCCACAGTAAGATAAACTTTAGCAACTTTCTTGTTTATGATTTCAATTTTGTCAACATCGCCATCTCTAAGATATTGCTCAAACTCAGCCTGGGTCGTTTTGCCTGGTTGTGCCCAACTTCCACTTCCAAAAAACTGGATGCCGATAAATACTAAAAAAATTGCACCATAAATCCAATATGCACTGAATTTTGGTTTTTTTATTTCAGGTTTTTTGTCTTTATTCTCTTCTGCCATGTGGCTATTTTTATTTTGAATAAGTTGATTCTATTTTTACTGATGCTGCATCACCCCATAGTCCTTCAATATCGTAAAATTCACGGATGTGCTTTTGAAATACGTGAACCACAACATGGACATAATCCAATAATATCCACTCAGCATTATCACTTCCTTCTACATGCCAAGGTTTATCCTTTAATGACTTACTTACGGTTTTCTGAACTGAATTTACAATCGCATTTACTTGCGTGTTTGATGTCCCGTTGCATATAATGAAATAATCGCAAACTGTGTTTTCTATTTCTCTAAGATCGAGAATTTCAACATCTTGACCTTTAACTTCATCAATTCCTTTAATAATTTGAGTAATTAATTGATCTGTCTCTTTTTCTTTCTTCGACATTAATTTTATTTATTTGGGCAAAGTTATTACTTTTTTGTTTCTTTAAACACTTTGTCGTCCTAATACTAACACAATCTTTTTGAAATTGAAGATAATCAAACTTAATGCCATTGATTCTACAAATTCCTACCTCAAAGACTTATGTAAAAATACAACTGTAAGTGACTGTACATTGGTAGTAGCTAATGTACAAACTCAAGGGCGCGGTCAGATGGGTGCAAGGTGGCAATCTAAACAAGGGCAAAGCCTTACTTTTAGTATGCTTAAAAGATTTAACGATCTACATATTTCGGATCAATCTTCTATTACTTTTGGAGTGTCAATTGCTATCAAGAAAGTTTTAGAAAAATTGCGAGTACCTGCGATATCAGTTAAATGGCCAAACGACATAATGTCATACGGTGAAAAGTTATGCGGAATACTAATCGAAAATCAGTTGGAGGGGAGCTATGTCGTTTCAACCATTATTGGTATAGGTCTAAATGTTAATGAATCACAATTTTCAGAATTACCACAGGCGACTTCCATGAGATTGGCAACTGGAAATGTTTTCGAGCGTAATGAAGTTCTTGAATTGATGTGGGAGGAAATTCAGAAACAATTGGAACCTCTTCAAAGCGGAAATACTTTAAAACTCAAATCAGCCTATGAAGCCTCATTATTTCGAAGAAATAAAGTTTCGACTTTTGAAGATCCTACTGGCTTCAAATTTAATGGTATCATATTAGGTGTTGCAAAATCTGGCGAACTTCTTGTTGAAAAAGAAGATGAAAGTGTTCAAAATTTTGAACTTAAACAAATTAAGTTGCTATTCTAGATTTTCTCTAAATTCTCGGCTAATGTCTCTATAAACTTAGTAATTGGACTTTTAATCATCATTGCCATCATACTATTAAACTCTCCTGAAAATAACAATTCAGCCTCTGAAGTCGATTCGTCAATAGCTGTAATGTTTCCTCTTAATGTGAACGGAATCTTGTCGCTAATTGCTCCTAAGACAACTGTGTTTGGAGAATTAACTTCCTTTACTTCCAGGGCGATTTCTGGCATTCCTTTCAATGCAAAAACAAAAGCATCTTCTCTAATTATTTCAAATTTGCTAATTGATTCAGGCATTAAATGTTCGAAATTCTTAACATCACTTAAGAATTCACAAAGTGAAGTAGCGGATTTTTTAACTAGGACTTTTTTACTGTTTAAATTCATGGAGCTAGGGGTTATGGATTGGTTAAATTAGAAGACAACAATAGTGCCGTTAAACTTTAAGTTGAACTTTTTGGATCCCAAGTGGCTGGATCATTTCGCCATTGAGAAAGCAATGCCGCCTCACTAGATGAAATATAATTGGTGCTTTCCGCTTTTAATAACAGATTGTTATAATCACTTAGGGTATGAAGAAGTACGTTCTTATTTTCAAAATTAGTTTGAGCAATGTCAAATCCGTAGGTAAAAATGGCGATCATACCCTTTACATTTACATTTGCTTCACGCAACGCATCAACAGCTAATAAACTGCTTTTTCCAGTACTAATTAAGTCTTCAATTACAACAACGGTTTGATTAGCTTCAACATGACCTTCGATTTTATTTTGCCGCCCGTGTGCCTTCGCTTCTGGTCTAATATAACAAAAAGGAAGGTTTAAACAATCTGCCACAAGAGCTCCCATGCCAATTGCGCCAGTCGCAACGCCTGCAATAACATCGGGCTTACCATAAAGACTTTCAATTTGCTTCGCGATATGTTCTTTGAGGTAATTTCTAATTTCAGGATATGACAGCGTTATTCTGTTGTCACAATAAATTGGGGATTTCCATCCAGAGGCCCATGTAAAAGGTTTTTGTGGTTGTAATTTAATTGCATTAATTTGCAATAGCAATTCGGCTGTTTTTTGTGCCGTTTCTTTGTTTAAAATCATACTGCAAATGTATAAAGTTTTTGTTAAAGATATTCCTATCATTCTCTCAACAGAAAAGAAAGTTGGTAAGCAGTATACATCAATCCCACTTAAGGAGGTTAAGTTTAAAAGATTGATTGATAAAATCAACAATGGTGAGCTGCTCTATGTCAATGTTTATCATAAAAATGAGGAAAAGTTAGAGCAATTTCTCCGGGAAAAGTTACCAGTTGTAGAAGCTGGGGGTGGTTTGGTTTTTAATAAAAAGAAGGAAGTACTGTTTATTCGCCGAAACTCCAAATGGGATCTTCCAAAAGGAAAAATAGAAAAGGGTGAAACTCATGAAGAGGCAGCGGTTAGAGAAACTACTGAAGAAACTGGAGTGCAAAACCTTGAAGTTAGACACTTTATCACTAAAACATACCATGTTTTCCAGCGTAATGATAAGTTCAAATTGAAAATTACGTATTGGTACGAGATGTATTCAGACTATAGTGGGCCATTAATTCCTGAAATAGCCGAGGGAATCAAAAAAGTGAAATGGAAGAATTTTGAGCAGTCTCAAAAGGCACTTCGAGATTCTTATGAAAATATTAAATTAATCTTTCCGAAGGAATATTTAATCACCCACCCTAATGATAGGGTATCGAAGGTGTGAACTTTCGTAGTGTTTTGATTCCTTGTGTATCCAGTCTAATTGTGCATACCAATTTGTTGAGAAGGCAGGGTCTTCAATCTTCTTTTTTTCAAATTGCGTCTTAATTTCTGGGTTTTCAGTTAAGAAAGTTTCGGCCATGTCTTCCCAAACATAGGGAGAAAATCCTTCTTTCTGCTGAAGAACAGTATCGAAATAGTTCCAATTAAAAAATGAATCGGGAGCAGAAGGCTCCAAGGTTTCAATAATATAGCGTACCCCGTTCTGATTAGTCTCTACTAAATAATCTCCCGTTAAGATAGTTGCTTTTTCTTTGGAAGTTTCTATTTGAGTATTATAGTGCAGATAATGTCCTTCATATGGGCCGCGAACAGTTTCATAGTTTTTAATTCTATAGACTTCAGCATCAATAATACTATCTTTTTTAATTCTAGAAACTCTAATTTTGTTATCTCTCAATAATTGAACAATGTTCCAATACCCTTTTGGAATAACATAAGCATTAGGAATCAGTACACTATCCTTTGCTTTGAAATAGTTGTAATAAGTAATATCTTTAGTAAACGGTTTATTGCGATCGTATTTTAACCTATTTGCAGCTGTTATACTACTTGGTTTCATTTCCCCTTCATACCCCTTAAAGGCATAAGTTGTTGTTTGTGTACTGTCTATTTTCCATCCTAACGGATAATGCGTACCTGCTTTGTATTTACTAAGCGCATTTTTCCGTAATTCTTTTATTACTTCAGCATCCTTATCGGCAATACTAAGAAAACTCTTCAAAAGTTCATAGGTGCCTTCAACTCTTTGTTTGTAAGGTTTAAGCATATGTGTCTCTATCATCATTCCGAGGCAGTTAAACAATGTCGTATACCCAGTAGAATATCGTGGCGAATCTAAAAACTGAGAAAATCCGCTTTCCGGAGTTCGGTTAAAAACATTTACATACGGCGTAATATCCCAAGCATTTTTTTGCAACGAATCCTCTAATTGGGGCATTAATGAACTATGTAAGTATTTTCCAAGTTCTCCTCCTAATTTATTGTGCTGTGTGAATAGGTGAGTGAGCGTATACTGATAATCGGCGCCATTACTTACGTGGGTATCTATGAACAGGTCCGGATTTACTGTCTGGAATATCTCTATAAAAGCACGCGCATTTCTAGTGTCGGCTTTTATGAAATCTCTATTGAGGTCATAATTTCTAGCGTTTCCACGGAAACCGTATTCTTTCGGTCCATTTTGATTGGTGCGCGTTGTGCTGTTTCGGTTTAAAGCTCCGCCAATATTATAAACTGGAATTACAGCGATTATGGTATTTTTAGGAGTTTCAATTTTATTAGTTGCTAAATCCCGAAGCAAGAGCATTGAGGCATCAATTCCATCACTTTCCCCAGGATGGATTCCGTTGTTTATTAATAGAATGTTCTTTTTATTATCCTCAGAGAATTCGGATTCAAAACTTCTATTTGGGTTAAATGTGATTAGGTGTAATGGTTTTCCGCTGTCCGTTTTTCCCATAGTATACATGGCAATCGACTTATAATTTGCTGCAAGCTGGGTATAAAACTCGATTACCTCGGCGTAAGTTGCAGATTCTGTTCCTTGTGATTTTTCGAATGGACTTGTAAAATCATAGTCCACGTCTTTTTTTTCAGACGAGCACGAGAATAGAAATAAAACAAGGAGAACAGCTAAGAAGGATTTCATTTACTTTTTTAAACAAATATAAAAGTTTCTTCAATAGAATAAGATAATTATAAAAAGTGGAGCTTCGTAAGCAACTAGTAATTTGTAAGCGTAAGTTTAACCCACGCACGAAGAATTAAATTATTAAATAAAATTTATTAAAATAAACTTAGTTTTACGGTCAATCACATTAAATCTAAATATTGTGAAAAAAATTACATTATTATTTTTGACTGTTAGCACATTTGTTTTGCGCAGCAACCAGAATCCTATTCGGATTTAGCTAATTCTAATACTTAGGATATAACATCTTCCAATGCGGAAGAACCCATAATTAAAAGAGTTGAAAATAGAAGGCTACCCATTGTTGTTACTTATACTACTTTAGTTTATTTTCAAGCTGCCGTTGCTGCAAATTGTACTGTAACAACATTAGCTTCGGAAGATTTTACAGGAGGGCCAGCTGGAATAACAGTTTGTGGAAATACCGTAAATAGCGCCGGAGATGACTGTTTTGGGGCTGGAGAGCTTGAAGTAGGATTTGATATTCAAGCGTCAAATGCTTCAGTTGTTATATCTATTCCTCCTGCAGCGATTGGCAATACAGATTCCTTAATTGGAGCAGCAACATTTTTAGAGTTTACTATTATAAATTTCTCAACAGACGTTTATGCAGTGGCAATGGATATATGGGAGAATAATGATCCTACAACCGTTGTTCGAATTTATGGAGCCGGAGGGACCTTGATTGAAACATTTAATGTCATTACTCCTACCAATGCACAGACATTTTTCGGTTTTGTTTCAGATGAAATGGTGACTAAAATTGAATTGCAAGGCGCAAATGATAGTGGAGAGTTGTTTGGTAATTTCTTATTTGGAGCTGACTGTATGGTGCTTTCGGTTAATGATAATGCATTAGCTCAAGTGGCTATATTTCCTAATCCAGCAAATGATGTTTTGAATATCAAGGTGCCTTCAACAATCGAGGTGCAGAATGCTGTCTTATTTGATATTTTGGGTAAAAATACAGGGGTAAGATTGATAAATGGTGTTATGAATACAGCAGACCTTTCAAGAGGTATGTACATTCTAAATCTGAAAACATCAGTTGGAACACTTACCGAAAAGGTTATTAAGAACTAAGCTGATTTTAGTAAAAAATAAACCCCCTGTTGCATTCGCAACAGGGGGTTTATAGTTATATAAAATTTTGTGAAATAGCTGTTTAGCTATTCATTGAAATCAAGAATTCTTCGTTATTTCTAGTCTGTCTAAAGCGATCATTAATAAATTCCATTGCTTCAACAGGATTCATATCGGCTAAATACTTACGCATTACCCACATTCGTTGTATCGTAGACTCGTCCAGTAATAAATCATCTCTACGTGTACTTGACGACGTAAGATCGATTGCTGGAAAGATTCTTCGATTCGATATTTTACGATCTAATTGAAGTTCCATGTTACCAGTACCTTTAAATTCTTCAAAAATAACCTCATCCATTTTCGAACCGGTTTCAGTAAGTGCTGTTGCAATGATCGTTAGTGATCCACCATTTTCAATATTTCGTGCTGCACCAAAGAATCGTTTTGGTTTGTGAAGTGCATTAGCATCTACACCACCACTTAATATTTTACCACTTGCAGGTTGAACTGTATTGTAAGCCCGAGCTAAACGCGTTATTGAATCTAATAAAATAACGACATCATGACCACATTCAACTAATCTTTTTGCTTTTTCAAGAACAAGATTGGCTACTCTAACATGCTCCGTTGCTTCCTTGTCGAAAGTAGAAGCAACAACCTCACCGCGCACATTACGCTGCATATCGGTAACCTCCTCAGGGCGCTCGTCAATTAATAATACAATTTGATAAACTTCAGGATGGTTGGCAGCTATCGCATTTGCAATATCCTTCAACAACATAGTTTTACCAGTCTTTGGCTGAGAGACTATCATTCCACGCTGTCCTTTCCCAATAGGGGCAAAGAGATCAATAATACGTGTCGATATTGTACTTTGTCTATCGGCTAAATTGAATTTTTCTTCCGGGAATAGTGGCGTTAGGTGTTCAAAAGAGATACGGTCACGCACTACGGTTGGACTCAAACCATTAATTTTCGCAACTTTAATTAAAGGAAAGTACTTTTCTCCTTCTTTAGGAGGGCGTACTTCACCTAAAACAGTATCTCCAGTTTTTAAACCAAATAGGCGAATTTGCGATTGTGATACATAAATATCATCAGGTGATGATAAATAATTATAGTCACTTGAACGCAAGAAACCATAACCGTCTTGCATAATATCAAGAACACCTTCACTTTGGATTATTCCGTCAAATTCGAAGTCAGGTTCTTTATATCTGTTACGAGAATCCTTATTCCCGTTAGACCGTGAGTCTTTATTCTTATTCGGGTTATTATCTCTTTGTTGTTTTTGTCTGTTATCCGGATGTTTCGGTTTTTTATGCTGAGGAGCTGGTTTGTTGACCGATTCTTTTGGAGTCTTGGATTCCTTCTCTTCAGTCTTTACCGGATTCTTAACTTCAGTACTTTCTACACTTGCGGTGTTTGTAGTGCTTTCAGGACTTGTAGCGTTTTCGGCATTTGAAGTGCTTTCTGCTTTTGCAGCTAGACCTTCTTCTACCTTTTTACGAGGATTCGGCCTTGGTTTTGGACTGTCTTTTTGGTTCCGGTTATCATTTCGAGGCGCTCGTGGAGGAGTTTCTCTTTTTTTAGGCCTAGTATCACTACTATCGGCTTGCTCCGGTTTCTTACTTGGTTCTTTAGATGGAGTAACTGCTTGAGGTTTAATCTCTTTAACAGCAGCTGGATTAGCAGCTTGATAATCTAAAATTTGATAGACAAGATCTAATTTTTTTAGGGATTTAAACTTTGGGACCGCCAAAGTTTTAGCTAGTTCCTGAAGTTCAGGCAGCTTTTTTAGTTTTAATTCTGAAATTTCAAACATTTAAAATACAATAGGTTTAAATTGATATATTATTTCCTTTGAAGGGGTAAGTTAGTTCTGAAAATATGTTGAAGACTAAGTAACCGTGATTGAATTGATTACATATTGTTACTGCAATTATACAACAATAAATTAAATTCTGCATTTATATTTTTAAAAAGAAACAGTATTTTTGCTGTCAGTTAACAATAAAATAAATGTTACAACGCATTCAGACTTTATACTTACTCGTGTCCGGGATCTCGATGGCAGCGCTCTATCTATGGTTTCCGTTGGTTCGAGATGCAGCAGGAAACGCGGTAATTGAGCGAGACGATCCTTTGATTTTCGGTTTGATCTTTGTTTCCATTGGGTTAACCATTATTTCTATTCTAACATTTAAAAAGCGACAAATGCAGTTTGTTTTGAATCGCTTAAATATCATATCAAATTTTGTATTACTGGGAGTTTTCGTTTATAGGTCGCTAACTTTATCCGGAGAGACTTTGGTTTCTGAGAAGGGTATTGGGGTGCTACTTCCTATTATTTCTATCGTTTTATTAGCGATGGCCAATAAGGCCATCAAAAAGGATGAGGATCTCGTGAAATCTGTGGACCGTTTACGCTAAACCAATCTTAGTATATTAGTGCGGAACCCCGAAGAATGCCATCTTCGGGGTTTTTTTTAATTCAATCTTTCAAAGATGGACTCTTAGATTGTTGGATTGTTAGAAAGTACAATGTTACAGAGATGGACTCTTAGATTTTTAAATTGTTAGAAAGTACAAAGTTACAGAGATACAGAGTTATAAAGTTTTAATTTTCAGCAATCACTTACCTCCTAAACTCAATTACCTCCAAATTTTTAATATCGTTCCCGTCTATCTCAAAACGCAGCATCGTGCGGACTTTATGAAAACCGTGAGTACCTGCAGCACCTGGATTCATATGTAGAATGCCTCTTTTTTTGTCGTTCATTACTTTTAATATGTGCGAATGCCCAGAGATAAAGATTCGAGGTGGATTTTTATAAATTTCGTCTCTAATTGCAGGACTGTATCTTCCAGGATAACCACCGATATGGGTTATTAAAACATCTACTTCTTCACAATGAAATCTATTATTGAGTGGGAATTCAAGTCGCGCCTTCGAATCGTCAATGTTTCCGAAGACAGCCCGCAATGGCTTTAATTTCGCAATGGCATCAGTAACCTTCAAATCACCAATATCCCCTGCATGCCAAACTTCATCTGCAAGTTTTACGTATTTTAAAATATCAGCATCGATATAACTATGGGTGTCGCTTAAGAGAAGGATTTTGGTCAATGTTTAAGAGTTTTTAAGCTGCAAAGTTACAAAGTTTCAAAGATAGACTCTTAGATTTTTAGATTGTTGTATTGTTAGAAAGTGCAAAGTTATAGAGATACAGAGTTATAAAGTTTCACTAATCACTAATCCAATTAAACTACTTTATGGCGAAACAGATATTTAACTTAACACCGTATTTTGCTTTTTAAATAATGTAATTAGTAAATTTGCGGCTTCGAAAAACTTTTACTGTTGAGATATTTTATTGAAATAGCATATAACGGCACCAATTACTTCGGATGGCAAATGCAACCTAACGCTATTACGGTGCAGGAGGTGTTGGAGGGAGCCATGTCTAAATTGCTTCGGAAAGAGATAAAACTATCAGCAGCGGGGCGAACAGATGCTGGTGTTCATGCAAAACAATTGTTTGCACACTTTGATTTTGAAGAAATACATGATTTTTCTCAGCTAGTTTTCAGACTCAATTCTTTTCTTCCGAAGGACATTTCAGTAAAAAACATAATTTCGGTTAGAGAGGATGCACATGCTAGGTTTCATGCTACGGAAAGAGAATATGAATATGTCATCTCTCTAAAAAAGGACCCCTTCTCTGAAGGTTTTACGTATTTATTGCATCAAAAGCCAAATGTGGATGCTATGAACGAAGCAGCAAATACCTTATTGAACTATCAAGATTTTCAATGTTTTTCACGTACCAATACCGATGTAAAAACGTATCATTGTAACGTTGAGAAAGCCTATTGGCGGGTAGAGAATGACCGACTCATATTTACAATTACCGCAAATCGTTTTCTCCGAAATATGGTGCGGGCAATTGTTGGCACTTTGCTTGATGTCGGATATGCGAAAATTACGTTGGAAGGATTTCACGCAATTATAGCGAGTAAAAATAGAGTAAATGCTGGTTCATCCGCGCCGGCAAACGGTCTGTATTTGACAAAGGTGATGTATCCGGAATCGATTTTCATCTTGGAATAAGCAGTAAACATTAATAAATTACATTGAAAGAATCAGGAAAGGCATTCGATTTTAAATTGTTTAGACGCTTGCTAGCGTTTACCAATGCGTATCGACTAATATTTTACTTCGTAGCTTTTGCAGCTGTCGCGATGTCAGTTTTGGCAATACTGAGGCCATATCTGCTTAAAAGAGCTATAGATGAGTCCATTTTACCAAAGGATAGCGAAGCTTTTTTGTACTTCCTGGTTTTAATGCTCGTTGTTTTAATCTTAGAGGTGTTGTTTCAGTTTGCCTTTATTTTTTATGCGAATTGGTTGGGGCAGAACATTATTACCGATTTAAGAGTGAAGCTCTTCAATCTGATGATGAGTTTCAAGATGCAGTATTTCGATAAGAGTGCCGTGGGTCGACTAACTACAAGGGCAGTAAATGATATCGAGACCATTTCGAGTATTTTTAGTCAGGGTTTATTTATGATAATAAGTGATCTGCTTAAAATGGTTACGATAGCTGGGTTTATGCTGTATCAGAGTTGGCGATTGTCGTTGATTGTATTCGCGATTTTACCCCTTATCTTATATGCTACAAGGGTGTTTCAAAGAGCTATGAAAGTTGCGTTTGAAGAAGTGAGAACTCAGGTGGCTGAGCTTAATTCATTTGTTCAGGAACGAATTACAGGAATGAAGATCGTTCAAATTTTTACTCGAGAAGAGACCGAGTACAAGGCGTTCAATGCAATAAATGAGAAGCATAAAAAAGCCTGGGTAAAAACAGTTTGGTATAACTCTATTTTCTTTCCAATTGCCGAAATGGCTTCGTCTGTAGCTATTGGACTGTTAGTTTGGTATGGAGGACTTAACGCTGCCCAAGGTGGTGCAATTTCTTTAGGTTTAATTGTTGCTTTTGTGGAACTGGCACAAATGCTTTTTAGACCTTTACGGCAGATTGCAGATAAGTTTAATACCCTTCAAATGGGCATGGTGGCCGCGAATCGTGTGTTCGCGATTTTAGATACCGAGTCTCATATAGCAGATGAAGGTACTGTCGATCTAACTGCTACCGATGGTTTTATTGAATTTAAAAATGTGCGATTTGGGTACAATAAAGACGAAGAAGTGATCAAGGATATTTCTTTTGATGTCTTACCAGGTCAAACTGTTGCCATTGTTGGTGCTACCGGGGCAGGGAAATCGACGATTATTAATTTACTGAACCGTTTTTATGAAATTAATAGTGGAAAGATTTTAATCGATACTATTTCGATAGCCGATTATAATCTAAATTCCCTCCGGAATCATATCGCAGTTGTCTTACAAGAGGTGTTCTTATTTGCCGATACGATACTGAATAATATTACCCTTAATGACCCCACCATTTCTGAAGCTGAAGTGATCGCTGCTGCTAAGGAAATAGGCGTTCATGAATTTATTAGTAGTCTGCCTGGGGCGTATCATTACAATGTAAAAGAACGCGGTAGTATGTTGTCTTCTGGGCAACGACAACTCATTGCTTTTTTAAGAGCCTATGTGAGTAAACCAAGTATTTTGATCTTAGACGAGGCAACCTCTTCCATTGATAGCTATTCCGAAGAAATGATTCAAACGGCAACCGATAAAGTAACTAAAGGAAGAACATCGATTGTGATTGCGCACCGATTGGCGACAATCAAGAAAGCCGATAAGATTTTAGTAATGGACGCCGGTAAAATTGTGGAAACGGGAACGCATAAGGCACTACTCAAAAAAGAAAACGGATATTATCGAAACCTCTATGAAGTCCAATTTATGGCAGAAGAAACAAGATAGGTAGTAGTCTTCTGACTCTCCACAAAATCTTCCATTCCCCCAGTTAGGTATAAGTATGTTAACATCAAAATCATAAATAGGATTAGCATCACTATATAAAATAGGAGACCTATACCAAAAAACACAAATGTTTTTACGATGATTCTCTTTAGGCTTAGTTCGTATAATTTCTTAAAACTATAGGCGGTATAAAGAATCATTATTGCCAAGGTTATGTAGTTATATTCGAAAAGGTTAAAACCAATCATTGATAAAATAACTATCGGAATGAAAAAAGTAATCGATAGATGCGCCTGTGTATAGGCCATAATCACGATATGAGCTACATAATTGTATTTTTTGATATTTTTGAACACTAATTTACTAATCAAAGCATACAACGGAATTAGAGCTATAAACCAAAAAGAATTGTATTCAAACATAGCATTGACCAACCCCTCTCCTATTGGATTGTTATTAGTCATATAATCTGGTAACTGCATGGCATCTGGAAAGAACTTGAATAAAATATATAGTTCTAATCCTGAAACTGTAACTGCCAGCGCAATATAATTTAGGACGTTGACATATTTTTTTCGAGTTCCCGTAATATAACCATTGAGAACGTCCTCAGGTTTTTTATAAAGAGCAATAAAAGTTTGTAGAAATTTATTGTCGTAGTTTAGAAACTGTTCACTAAAGTCTTCAAATACGTTTTTCAGTGTCAGTTGATTATGAATCACTTTTGCGCCACAGGAATTACAGAAATTATTTTCAGAAGTTAGTGCAGTACCGCAATTTTTACAATTCATAATTTAGCTTAGCTTAAGTCTTTGGTGATTATCTTGGCAAGCGCCTCTAGGCTTTCATACAAAACAAAATCGGAATCTTTTAGATAAGAGATTTGTCCATTTTCTTCGGAAACAACCAAGCAGACAGCATCGGTTTTTTCAGTAATACCTAAAGCAGCTCTATGTCTAAGTCCGAAGCGCAACGGAATTTTACGATCATTAGAAATAGGTAAAATTACGCGGGTGGCAGTTATTATGTTATCCTCAATTATCATCGCACCGTCGTGCAACAGACTATTCTTAAAGAAAATACTTTCGATGATGGGTTGGTTGACGGCGATCTTCATTTCATCACCGCTATTTTTCACAAAATCTAAACTGTTATTCCTTTGTAAAACGATTAAGGCCCCTGTTTTTGAAGCCCCCATGTTTTTGCAAGCCGCGATTAGGGCATTGACCTTTAAGGAGATTGAAAGGTCTTCAGATAATTTAAACTTATTGTAAAACCGACGTCGTGCATTAAAATTAGTCGAACCGAGCATAAGCAGGAACTTTCGAATTTCTTGTTGAAAAACTACTATTAAGGCGAACATACCTACGCCCAAGAAACCACCTAGAATTTTACTTAGCAGCTCCATTTCCAAAATTTCTGTGAGCCTCCAAATTCCATAAATGATGACAATTCCAACAAATATATTAATGGCTACAGTTCCTTTTACCAGTTTATAGACGTAGTACAAAAGAAGCGCCACAAGCACTATGTCAACGATGTCTATAATTCGTAAGTCTAAGAATTCCAAATGGTGGTTGTTTTATGTAAATGTAGTTTAAAAAATTTGAAAATATTAACAGCTAATTTAATCAATAAAATTCCGTTAATCCCTGCCTTGGGTGTCCATTCAGATAATCAAGTTCTGCAAAGGTAAAAGGTAAAAGCGAAAAGTTGAAAGTGAAAAGTTGAAAGTGAAAAGTTGAAAGTGAAAAGTAAATGCAAAATATAAAAAACGGTCAACACTAATCAGGGAAGTTCAAAGTTACTATGTCTGAAGGTGGTTCATTCTTGCTCCGAAAGTAATTGCATCAGTTTTACACATTCTACAGCCTCCCGTACATCGTGTACCCGCAATATGGAAGCTCCTTTTAACAATGCAATAGCGTGTAAAGCGGTTGTCCCATTTAGTGCATTTTCTGCCGTAGTTTCTAGCGTTTTATAAATCAAGGATTTTCTGGAAACACCAATTAAATAAGGCACGTCAAGATGCTTAAAGAGCTCTAGATTGTTGAGTAATTCAAAACTTTGCTCTCGTGTTTTAGCAAAACCAAAGCCTGGATCGGCAATAATATCGTTAATGCCAGCTGCTCTTG
>JBLHIC010000031.1:0-24910 GCA_047614245.1 Flavobacteriaceae bacterium | reverse complement strand
CAGAAAAGGTTTCTATGTAGCGTCTTTGGCCTTCAGCATAAATTGTATCGAAAGCCAATGAAGATTTACCGCTGCCTGAAAGACCGGTGATTACCACCAATTTTTCTCTTGGAATCTTTACATCGATCCCCTTCAGGTTATGAACTCGTGTCCCAAAAACCTCGATAAAACCCTCATTTTTCGCCATAGTTTGCAAAGATACTTATTTGGAATGAAAATTTTGAAGTCGGAGTGCTTTCTATATTCTTTAATACCAAATTGATTATTGATTGCTGAAGTAAAGAAAGTTGATTTGTTGAATCGTTGAATGGTGTAATCGTAGTTTGAAAAGGATACTTTACTCTAAATATCTAAGCCATTGTTGATTGTTAATTGTTGATTTGTGAAAAATAAAACAATGAGGAGTGAAGGGCGAAAGTGAAGAGTTTAAAATAAGAAGAAAGATATAAAAAGTAACTTCTCGAGACTAAATTCAAATTTACTGGGCAATTTGAATTTCACTCGAAGCGACGGTGTTGGATGTTGGGTAAAAACTAATTCTCTGAAACGCTGTAACTACAACATTGACGAGTAAATTGTCCCCTTGATCCGCGTGCGATAAAACCTTAGCGCCGGCGCAGTAGCTATTAGGGGTGTTTTTCAGGTTGAAGAGTGGAAAAAAGAAAAATATGATATTGAAAGTCAGAACCTGAATCAAAACTCAAAAGAAGATTCCAAGAACCCAAGAATCCAAAACCAAGAGAAAGGCGTAAATAGTGAGCAGTAATTAGTGTCAACCCATCGATAATATCAGTTCGAGTGATCCCGATGGAATCGGAATTGTATCGAGAACCCAATACTAATTAAACGGGTTAATAACAGTTAACAAATAAAAGAAACCTAATAATTTGCTTGCACAATCAAGTTGACCACACTTCTTTTTCGTCCATAATCTGATCTGGCCTGCCGTTTTTAAAATAAAGCCGTAGTACTTCTATCATTGGTAAAGGTTATAAATTAGCCTAATTTGACGAGCCGTACAATGGGCGACTATCCCTTGCAGTTCCCGGCCTCATTGGATGGGCAGGTGTGAGAGGTTTAGGGATGAGATTCCCCATTACCTGCTCAACTGAAGCTAGTGTTTATGTGTTCAGATGTTTCTCAAGTTCCACTTTTAAATTATCTGAATCACGTGCAATTATTGACCAAAAAATGTCATCTGAAACTCAATCGTAACCGTGGCTTATTTTATTTCTAGTATCGACGATTTTTCTAGCATTTGTAATTCGAATAAAAAGATAAAATTAGCTTTGCATTTCGCTGCTCAAGAATTGATATAAAGTGGTAGAAATATAGAATATGACACTAACTACTATCGCATAGCTTATAACCAAACTAATTATCGGGAGATTTAAAAGTAGAAAGAATAGGGGTAGGAGTACACCAAATGATATAAGAAGTAAAAAAACCATATATAAATAACGCATTACTCTTGGCAATTTACTACCCATAGTCTCGTGTAATTGATATAATTTAGGCATTACTTCTTTACTCATATATTCACCTAACTTTGACAGAAAAACTTCATTAAAAGATGAATCTTCAAAGGCTGCGCCGTCAATTGTATTAGCTAAGGTCATTATTTTATCTTGGTGACGCTCAAAAACTGCCTCTAGGTTTAAGGAATCTTTAAAAGCACCATATTTATAGCCAAAGAAATACCAAAGTCCAGAACCACATTTATGTTCTAACCACTTTTCTACAATATCTCTGTTATAAATTGTTGGATAATTTAGATCATCAATAACCTTTTTATCCTTTGAACTTGTCATTAGTAACGATTTCAACTCTAGATATAGATTCTCAGTTTCACCGTAATTATGACTCTCTTGTAAAAACTCTATTGCCAATTTCGATTTGCCCTTATAGAATTCCTTGACTTCGAAAAATGTTAGGCCTTCAAATTCTTCGTCTATATATTCTTTTAAGCCTGGTAGCCACATTTTAGAATGCATAAGGAGTTCCACAATGGATCTAAAATTATGCATCTTCTGAGTAATTCTGTTAAGACTACCTACCACTGCTGAACGGTTCTTTTTTAAATTTATAACCGACACGGCTAGGTATGCTAATATTAAAGCCGAAAGAAAACCGCTAATACTTAAAAAAATAGTTGCTAGACTCGACAGTTGCTGCCCGAATTCTGGAGATGAACTGAGTTTTTGGTAAAGTACTAATATAACCGAAATGCAAAGTAGCCCACTAAAAACTAGTGGGAGAATCGTAAATAAATCCTTATTGAAAGATTTCTTTTTCATTTGAAAGTTTTCAAAAAAAAATTTGCTAGGATAGCTCGGGGAACATTAGGTCTAATACGCCCTATGAAAGAAAATATATTTAGTTATTCTTATAATAAATACTCTATCTTCCCTGAGATAATTTCCCTGCAAATATTCCACTTTTAACATTTTCTTTTCGAAAACAACTTAGATTAATGATCAAATTTAAGGTTATTTTCTATAAAATGTAGTAAAATACCTACAAATCGATGTAGACTCAATTTTATCGGGTAAAGTGTGTTAAAATTGAGGGTTTTGTTAAAAACCGATGGCAGTATCGTCACCCCTCTTATCAGCACCGCCTTCTAGTTTGCCATTTGGTAAAAGAACAATGCCATCCACTTTTCCTATTACGGGCGAATTTTCCTCATCGGTTATATATCCCTTAGCTTTCAATTCTTCTAGGGTTTTCTTCGGAAAAGAATTTGGTTCAAACATGACGACATCTGGTAGCCATTGATGATGAAATCTAGGAGCATTTACTGCCTCCTGAATATTCATATCAAATTCATATACATTAAGAATTGTTTGTAATACCGAAGTGATAATAGTCGAACCACCTGGTGTACCAACGGTCATCCAAAATTTATCATCTTTTTCTACCAAGGTAGGTGTCATTGAACTGAGCATTCGTTTTTGTGGAGCTATAGCATTCGCTTCACCTCCTATAAGTCCAAACATGTTCGGTTCTCCAGGTTTTGCACTAAAATCGTCCATTTCATTATTTAAAAAGAAGCCTAAATCTTTTACATATAACTTGGATCCAAAAGCTCCATTGAGTGTAGTTGTCACGGCAATTGCGTTTCCAAATTGGTCTACAATAGAATAGTGTGTAGTTTCATTACTTTCATAGCCGGGAATTTCACCATGACTAATAGAAGAAGAAGGGGTTGCTTTATCGAACGAAAACTCGTCCATTCTTCCTTTCAAATATGCTTCACTTATAAGAGTGTCAACTGGTATATTCACAAAATCAGGGTCTCCTAGAAAATGGCTGCGATCTGCATATGCCCTGCGTTCGGCCTCTGTTATAACCTGAATAGCCTTTGTGCTATTGTGACCGTATTCTTTTAGAGGAAATCCCTCAATTGATTTAAGTATTTGGGCTAGGCAAATTCCTCCACTCGAAGGCGGAGACATTGAAATCACACGTAAATCTTTATAACCAAAAACGATGGGTTCTCTCCATTCAGCTTCATAGGCATTAAGATCTTTCATACTAATAATCCCATCTTTCGACTTGATAAATTCGACCAGTTTTCGGCCGGTTTCTCCATTATAAAACTCAGATCTTCCTTCGGCAGAAATTCTAGAAAGTGTATTCGCGAGAGCTATATTCTTAATTGTATCACCTTCTTTATAATCTTTAGTATAGAGGGAACTCTCTTTATTTACCTTTTCAAGGACGGGTTTGTATTTTGCAAATCGCTCGGCTTGCATTTTAGTCACTACATAACCTCTATTTGCTAAATCGATAACGGGTTGCAATATTTCTTCGATTGGCAGTGTTCCTAGTTTTTGATGTACCGCAAAGATTCCTGCGATGGTCCCCGGAACCCCAACTGCTAATCCGCCGACTTTACTTTTTTCTTGAATAAACACCCCATTTTCATCGAGATACATATCTTTTGTGGCCTTTATAGGAGCTTTTTCTCTATAATCAAAAGCGCCAATTTCTCCATATTGAGTTCTGTATACTATAAACCCCCCCCCTCCAAGATTCCCAGCATAGGGGAAGGTAAGGGCCAGTGCCATCTCGGTAGCAACCATTGCATCAAAAGCATTTCCACCTTTTTGCATGATATCGCTGCCAATTTGAGAAGCTTCTTTACGCGCAGAAACTACCATCGCGTTTTCCGTAATTAATCCTACTTCGGACTCTGGAACTTCCTCTCTTGGTTTCTCTGAATCTTGTTTGCAGGATATAAAAAGGACCGCAATAATTAGAAAGTAGAAATGTTTCATAATTCAGTTAGTTTGTTTTCGGTGTGATTAATTAAATCCGCAAAGAAAGAAGTAAATTCATCTTCGAATTCTGAATAATACTCCTCTAAATCGATTACGGCTAAATTCATTTTTGAGATTCCTCGGGTGCGAACGTTCATCTGACTTAGTATTTTGCCTATGCCAGGCACGGTGGCATAACTTAGTAACCAGTTATCGGAAATCATATAAGGCATCATTTTTTTGATCCGTGCAGGTAAAATTTCATAGCGAGATCTTAGAAGCTCGTAAAAATCCTCAATATATTCATCTAATGGTTTTGAATGATACTTCACCCAGTTTTTTGCCAAATAGTGATCGTATAAAATATCTACGATTACGCCACTGTAATGGCCGTAATTTTTGTGAAGTCTCGCAGTGCTTAACCTCACTGTTGGATGATGATCTGTATAGCTGTCAATTGATCGGTGCAAGAGGATTCCTTTTTGAATTTTAGCTGGATATTTCAAATATTTTTTACCTTTAATTCCGTCAGCTATAAAATTGCCAATTGTGATACCTTCATCGTCTCCGGAGAGGTAAATGTGTGCAAGAAAATTCATTCAATAAATATATGTATTTTTGGTCTTTAAAAATTGTAGTTTGAAGAGATTACCTAATTTAGATTCGCTTCGCTTTTTACTGGTAACCTTTGTTTTGATTTTTCATATCCCGCAATTATTTAAAAATCAAGGACTTCTATGTTTTGATGCTTTGCCAATTTTTCATAGGGGCACTCAAGCGGTTTATATGTTTTTTTCTTTAAGTGGTTTCTTAATTATTAGATTAATATACATAGCAAAACTGAATGGTAGTTTCTCCGTGAGAAATTTCTATATGAGGTGTGTTTTAAGAATTTTCCCTTTGTATTACTTGATTGCAACATTTGGATTTGTTTTTTATCAGGTACTATTACCTTATTTGAATATCCCATTTGAAAACAACTACGCTCTTTTTGAAGGGATCTTACTATCTGTTTTTTTCTTTCCGAATATATTCTCGACCTTATATGAACCTGGTGGAATACTAGAAATTTTATGGTCCATAGGAATTGAAGAACAGTTTTATTTATTCATTGCGCCTTTGCTGTATGTACTACATAAGAGGAAGGTTTTAATGGTCTTATCGGGGCTTTTGATTGGCTATTTTGTTATATATCATCTCGAATACTTCTGGTTCTTGAAGAAATTCAGTTTTGTTTACTTTTTTATATTTTCTGGTGGTGTTGTCGCTATTTTAGAGGAAGAAAGAATGCTCGAATTTTTAAAAAAATCTATTTTTACCCCGCTTATAATCTGTATTCTTACGGTCATGTATTTTATGACCGATATCTTCGTTTTCGAAACCCGATGGCTAAATAATTTATTAACTAGTGTATTATTCGGATTGTTTATTCACACCTTGTCATTCAATAATCAGAAGATAGAGATTACTAATAAATGGACGAATTACTTCGGAAAGATATCCTATGGCATTTATATGTATAGTGCAATAGCTATGAATATAGTAGTATTTATGTTTTTGAAATTTCCGTTTATTTCAAGTTTGGGTTATACTTTAACTATATTTCTAATTAATGCGTTCACATTTATTCTAACTATTATATTTGCACATATTTCATATAATTATTTTGAAAAATATTTTTTAAAGAAAAAAATTAGATTTAGACAATGACATTAATAAAATCGATATCCGGAATACGAGGTACTATTGGTGGTGCACAGGGAGATAATCTTACACCTATAGATGCTGTGAAATATGCTGCAGCATACGGAGCTTGGATAAAACAACAACGAAATAAGAGTCTTCACAAGATAGTGGTGGGAAGGGATGCACGTATTTCTGGTCATATGGTTCAGCAGTTGGTAATGCAAACATTAGTAGGGATGGGAATTCATGTGGTCGACCTGGGATTGTCAACAACACCTACTGTAGAAGTTGCCGTCGATTTGGAACAAGCCGACGGAGGAATTATTCTAACCGCCAGTCATAATCCTAAGCAATGGAATGCACTTAAACTTTTGAATAGCAAAGGAGAGTTTTTAAATGCTGAAGCAGGTCAAGAAATTCTAAATATAGCCGAAGAAGGGACTATTGATTTTGCAGGGGTCGACGAATTGGGATATATAACTATTAATGATGCCTATATTGATATACACATTGAAGAGATTCTAAACTTGCCTCTAGTAAACGTTGAAGCAATTAAGAAAGCAAAATTCAAAGTTGTAGTCGATGCGGTAAATTCTACTGGCGGAATTGCTGTTCCCTTATTGTTGGAAGCTTTGGGAGTTAATCCCGTAAAGCTATACTGCGAACCTAACGGTCAATTTCCACATAATCCAGAGCCACTCAAAGAACACTTGGGGGATTTAATGGAATTAGTTGTCAAAGAGAAGGCTGACTTCGGTCTTGTTGTGGATCCAGATGTAGACAGATTGGCATTTGTTGATGAAAATGGAGACATGTTTGGCGAAGAATATACGCTCGTAGCTGTAGCAGATTATATTTTACAAAATACACCAGGAAATACCGTTTCAAATATGTCGTCATCTCGCGCCCTTCATGATGTCACAAAACGGTTTGGTTGTAGCTATACTGCAAGTGCGGTGGGAGAGGTGAATGTGGTAGAGAAAATGAAAGAGACCAATGCTGTTATTGGCGGAGAAGGTAACGGAGGAATCATATATCCAGAATTGCATTATGGAAGGGACAGTTTGGTTGGAATTGCCTTATTTCTAAGTTATTTGGCAGAAATCAATATCTCTGTAAGTCAGCTTAGGAAAGAATATCCTGCTTATTTTGCAAGTAAGAATAAGATTGAGTTAACACCCGAGCTCGATGTAGAAGGTGTTTTAAAGGCGATGGAGTCTAAATACAGATTGGAAGACATAAATGCAATCGATGGTGTTAAAATTGACTTTGAGAATCAGTGGGTACATCTTAGAAAATCCAATACTGAACCAATTATTCGCATATATACTGAAGCAAAATCGCAGAAAGAAGCGGATGATTTAGCTGAAAGATTCATCAATGAGATTAAACAAATTTCCAAAATATAATATTTACTTAACTATATAGTATTCGAAATTAAATAAATGCCCGGGCCAACGGATCGTATGAAATCTGAACTTGAAACTTATTTTAAGCCTTTCCGAGATAACATCTTGGGAATTGATCAAACCTTTGAATCTCCCTTTGGTACAAAAAAAATTGTCTATACAGACTGGACAGCAAGTGGCAGATTGTATCTCCCGATAGAAGAGAAAATGTTGCATGAATTTGGACCATTTGTAGCCAATACGCATACTGAGACAGCTGTCATGGGTACTACTATGACGCAAGCATATCATCAGGCTAGAGATATTATCAAAACTCATGTTAATGCCAATGACGAGGACATGTTACTTACCTGTGGAACTGGAATGACCGGAGCGATTAGTAAGTTTCAGCGTATTCTGGGTTTAAAAATCCCGGAGTCTATAAAAGGGCGTGTTCAATTTATTGAAGATGAGAGACCTTTGGTTTTTATCTCGCATATGGAGCATCATAGTAATCAGACTTCCTGGCTGGAAACTATAGCTGAAGTTGTAGTCATTCCATGTGACAAAGAAGGGCTGTTTTGCCTAAAAAATCTTGAAGCCCTTCTTGAAGAAAACAAGGATGTGCCTTATAAAATTGCATCAATTACAAGTTGTTCTAATGTTACGGGGCTCATCACGCCATACTTTGAAGTAGCTAAGCTGATGCATCAACATAATGGTTTCTGTTTTGTTGACTTTGCCTGCTCTGCTCCATATATTGACATTGATATGCATCCTAAAGACGAGGAAGCTTATTTAGATGCCATTTTCTTTTCTCCTCATAAATTTTTAGGAGGTCCTGGCTCGAGTGGCGTATTAATATTTAATAAAAAACTCTACCATAATTCAGTTCCAGATAATCCTGGCGGAGGCACTGTGACTTGGACGAACCCTTGGGGAAAACATCGATATGTTGAAAATATAGAAGATAGAGAGGACGGGGGAACACCTGGTTTTATTCAGGTTATTCGTGTTTCATTAGCAATGAAATTAAAGGAGAAAATGGGCGTTTCAAATATTTTAAAAAGAGAACATGAATTATTAAATTATTTGTTCGAGCGCTTATCTGAAAATAAAAACATTGATATTCTCGCAGGGCAGCATAAGAATAGGTTAGGTGTATTCTCTTTTACTATTAATGGATTATACCATGATCACGCTGTAAAAATGTTGAACGATCGTTATGGAATACAGTCTCGGGGGGGGTGTAGCTGCGCAGGAACTTATGGCCATTATCTTTTAGATATCGACCAAGAACTTTCTGATAGTATTGTTTCCAAAGTAGAAGCTGGCGCTTGTCAAATAAAGCCAGGTTGGATAAGAGTTTCTATCCACCCAACAACAACGAATGAAGAAATTAAATTTGTTTGTGACAGTATTATAGATCTCTCCGAAAATTATAAGGAATGGCGTAAAGGTTATAACCTAGTGGACCAACAATTTTTACATCGGTCTGAAATTAATGGTCCTAGCACGGCACTTTCCAGTAGCTGGTTTCAATTATAATTTGTTACTATTGGAATTTAAGAGGGATGTCATCTTTGTGCTTCCATCTTTTATGCGTCCATAAATAATATTCTGGTGCTTCATAGATTTGCTTTTCTACAAGCTTCATGAAGATATCTGTAATTTCATAGTCTTTAAATTCGTTAGGGGTTAAGGTTATGGTTTTAAACGTGGCTTCATAATACCCACGTTTCACTTTTTTCACCGCACAAAAAGCAACAGCCAGATCCAGTTTTTTAGCAAGCATTTCGGCACCGGTGTGAATAGGAACTTTTATGCCCATAAATTCATTCCAGTGGTAAGCTGAATTGAGTTTTGGCGTTTGATCAGAAATAAAACCATTAAGTGTTAATTCTCCATTTTTTTTCGATTCATTAAGTGTTGAAATTGTTTCTTTGGTTGTAATCAAGAAAGTATTGTATTTTGCTCTTATTCGTTTTACTAAGGCATCGAAATATTTGTTTCCTAAACGCTTGTATATTGCATACCCCTTTGATGTTGTGTATCCTTGTAGAATAAAAATCCACTCCCAACTTCCATAATGAGCCATCATTAGCACTAAACTTTTATTCTCTTTTTCAATTTTTAATATTTCTTCCATGTTTGAAGGTATAAACCTCCTTTTTAATTCAGCTTCCGATATAGTAAGAGATTTTATTGCCTCTAGGAGTATATCGCAGAAATGATGAAAAAACTTTTTACTTATAGATTCAATTTCCTCTTCCGATTTTTCAGGAAATACAAGTTTCAAATTATCGACTACAACCTTCTTTCTATATCTAAAAATGTGATAAATAAAAACAAAGATGAGATCGGAGAAAACATATAATAACCGAGTTGGCATTATAGAAATTATCCATAAGATTGGGTAGACCAAAATATAAACTAGCAGTTGCATAGGTAAATTTACCGCAAAACTAAGTATTTTTGAGAAGTAGTAAGTAACTGTCAGTTAATATTCAGAAAAATAAAATTTACTACTTATATAATTGCCTTTGAGCTATCGTTAATATCTAAGATTAAATAAATGCAGAATATACATATTGCAACTATCATAATTATTGCAGCCAATGTGATCATTTCGATGAAGGGGTTTAAAGACTTTAGCTTTTTTGAAAAATATAAATTCAATATAGCCGGTATTCGGAAAGGTGAACAGATAAGGATGTTAAGTTCGGGTTTTTTACATGCCGATTATAATCACTTGATTTTCAACATGCTTACGCTGTATTTTTTTGCAGGTATTGTAATTGCATATGTTGGAGTGACACAGTTTGTCTTAATCTATTTGGCCAGTTTGCTTCTTGGGAGTCTTCTATCCTTTTATTTCCATAAGAATGAATATCATTATAGTGCTGTTGGAGCGAGCGGTGCCGTGATGGGGATTTTGTATGCTGCAATTCTTTTTATTCCAAATCAAAATTTATATTTATTCTTTGCTATCCCCATTCCAGCGTGGATATTTGGTGTGGCGTATTTGTTATATTCAATTTATGGAATGAAAAACAAACTCGGAAATATTGGGCATGACGCCCATATTGGAGGTGCTATTGGGGGTTATGTCTTAACAATTCTTTTCGCCCCCTATTTATTAGAAACCAGTCTCTGGATTGTGGTATTATTAGCGTTCCCAATTATTCTCCTTTTTATATTACATAAACTCGGAAAAATTTAATGACAAGACAAATGAAAAATCTCAGAACACTTCTAATCTTATTAATTAGCACGGTTATGACAGCCCAGAATAATCCGCAGCCAACGGTCGATGTTACCGGTGAAGCTATCGTTCGTGCAGTACCAGACGAAGTGACAATTTCCGTTCGGGTAGAAAATACGGGAAATGAAGTAAAACCATTGAAGATGAAGAATGATCAGATATTAGATGATGTGCTACAGACGATTAAACTCCTAGGAATCGAAGATAAGAATGTGCAAACCGAATATGTAAGATTAAGTAAGAACTATCAACACAATACTAAAACATATAATTATTCTGCAAATCAGACAATTAGCATTTACCTTAAAGATTTAGAAAAATATGAATCATTGATGGACGGTTTAATGGCTAGCGGTATAAATCGTATCGATGGTATTTCCTTTTCATCATCTCAAGAAATGGAATTGAAATCTAAGGCCAGAAAAAAAGCCGTCGAGAATGCAGTAATGAAGGCTAAGGAATATGTTGGAGTTTTAAATCAGACTATCGGTAAAGCTGTTTCAATAAGTGAATTTCAAAACTCTATTGCCCCTCAACCAATGTTTAAGTCAATGGCAATGCAAGATGAAAGCGCTGGAATAAAGCAAACACTAGCTCCGGGTGAGATTGAAATACGTACAACTGTAAATGTTCGTTTTGTTCTGAACTAGGTGGATTCTTGATTGTAAAAAAAAGTTTGATAACTTCTTGAATTATAAGCCTCTTTTTTTTAGTTAGGCCTGCTTATTCACCAAACAAAGAGGCTATCTTACTCTCTAGAGCAGCGCCACGCAAATTCTTGCCAATTATTTTACCGTTTTCGTCCAATAAAAAGGTTGCCGGTATCGATCTAACACCGTACATTTTTGCGATTGGTTCCTGCCAAGATTTAAGATTAGAAACGTGATGCCAATCCATTTTGTCATCGGCAATTGCCTTAATCCAGCGATCTTTTTGCCCAGCTTTGTCTAGTGACACACTAATAATATTTAATCCTTTATTGTGGTATTTATTATAAACTCTAACGACATTAGGGTTTTCCGCCCGACACGGTCTGCACCAAGAAGCCCAGAAATCGATAATTGTATATTTGCCTAATGCATCTTGAAGCGAAATCACTTTTCCATCTGGCGATGGTGCACTAAAACCTGGAGCTATTCCTCCTACATCGGATTGTTTTATCTCTGCTAATGATTTTTTTAGATCTTTGGTAATGCTCAATGCAGTAACTTTAGGTGAAAGTTTTCCGATCAACTCAGTCGCTTCAGAAGCAGTTATTTCCTTCTTAGAAACCAATTCAGAAAGTAACATTACTGAAAAGCTAGAGTTCACATTAGAACTAATGAATTCTATTTTAATAGCAGATTCCTCAGCCGCCATAACTCGCGCTTCATTTTGAATTTTGGCAATAGCAACTCTGTCATTTTCAGATCGAGCTGCTTGAAAACGACTTGACTGATCCTGCTTTATAGCATTATAACTTCTTAATTTTTGAGTATAATTAGTATAAGCTTCGTTTTGCGGACTACCACTTACAAAAGAAGATTGGATGCTGTCTTTATATAAAGTAACATTTAAATCTTCATTTTCTGGAAAAAATAAGATGTTCGCTTTGTATTTAGGAAGATGAAAATAATGGACATTAGATGTTTCCTTTTTAGAAAATTTCCCAGAAAACTTTCCATTAGATACAATTAATGTATCGACTATCTTTGCACTGTTGTTTTCAAGAGTATAAACCAGTAGGGTGGTATTATCCTCAAACCCGGCAGCAAGTCCATCAATAGTATAGGAGTTAGTATCTGTATTACATGATATTAGACTAATTGTAAGTAGTACTGCAAATAAACGTCTCATAATTGTATTTTTATCGAAGGCAAAAATAACTAGATTTTGCCCTGAAAAAAAATACAGTTCTAAAATTGTTGTTAATTATGATTATTTTTAGTGAAAATAACTCTGATTATTGTTAATTTTAAACGTAAATCTTTGAATACGGATGAAAAAGCTGAGAGAAGACTTTCCACTTACTATACAAATTAGCCTAAAAAAAGTTTTTGATAGATATCGATACTTGGCTGATTCAAAAAATAATTCCAGAAGTAATAGGACTGCCGAGGTATTGGCAATTGCTGAGAAATATCCGAAACTTTCTGAGGGGTTATTAGATGAATCCGAATTTGAAGAATATAAAGGTCAGGTTGATATTGTACTTGAGGATTTATTCTCTCCAATGCTTGAGCATAATGAAATAAAGACTGCCACTATACCATTTCAAGAGTTTGTTTTTAAGTCATCACAGCGGTACAAAGATATTATTATTGCGGCAGGAAAGGACTACGAGCTCAAGCTGGTTAATTTTGATGAACAGAATTCATACATTATGGCGTGTAGTATAATCTTGAATACGTATTACGGGTTTAAAGCTGATCTCATGAGGCCTTTCTTCTATAGCATTCCAAATGACAAAGGTGTTTTAAGAAGTTATAAAGTTTTGTTTAATGCAGATTTTATTGAAATTGAAATAACAGACAAGGCCAAAGAAATCACAGAAGCCGATTATCTCGAATTGATTGAAAATTTTGATAATATTGAGGTTTGGAAAGAAAAATTTCCTCCGGGAAGTTATATTTTTAAGGGATTCATTATTGCCAATATGTATGATGCGACAATTGATGTTGCGTTATCAGATTTTAAAGCGAATCTTTTAAAAGGAGATTCTGAAAAAGAAAAGAAAATTGAGCGCTTTCAATATATAATTAGATCAATTTTCAATCTCACTGACTTGAAGATTGGTTTTACCAAATTCAATGCAGAGGATGAGGTCTTGGAGCAGGTGCCTTTTTCGGTAAAGATGAAAAGTTTTATTCTAAATGGGGTGGAATCTGAGCTATCGAAGGACGCCCTTTGTTCAGCATCTTATTGTACCTTATTTAAAAATCATGATTTTTATTGTGTCTCGGATGTGGCTCATTATCACAAGTTATATCCGGATAATGTTCTCTATAAAAAACTGAATGATCAAAAGATTGGCAGTGCCATTATCGCGTCGCTAATAAGTGGGGATGAAATACTTGGTATTTTAGAAATTGTATCGCCTAACACAAAAGATTTGAATACGGTAAATGCGAATAAATTGCATGACATTATGCCATTTTTAATAGATTCGGTTAGGAGGTCTAAGGATAAAGAAGAAAGTGAAATTGAATTGCTAATACAGAGTGAGTGCACATCTATTCATCCAAGTGTTCATTGGAAATTTCGGCAGGAGGCTCAAAAAGTTATAAAGGCGAAACTGAAAGGAGATTCTGTGGCTTTTAGAGAAGTCGTTTTTGAGGATGTTTATCCATTATATGGGCAAATAGATATAAAAGGTTCTTCTGAAGCTCGAAATGTAGCAACACAAAAAGATTTAATTTTACAGTTAGAGCAGGTTCAGAGAATAATAAAAAAGATTTTTAAAATTGAATCATTACCTATTTATGAGCAAATTGAGTTTAGAGTTACTAGGTATTTGGATGATTGTAATAATGCTTTTCAAGTTGATAGTGAACGTCATATTTTAGGCTTTCTGCAAAATGAAATAATTCCTTTATATAAGCACTTGAGCGAAAAGAGCCAAGCATTAAAGGAGCTCATTGACGAGTATTATGAAATGGTTGATGAAGAAAAAGGATTTATCTATAAACATCGGAAGGATTATGATGATTCGGTGATGCTTATAAATAAAAGAATGGCATCTGTCTTAGATTCTAAACAAATTGATGCCCAAGGAATGTACCCACATTATTTTGAGCGATTTAAAACGGATGGTGTTGAACATAACTTGTACATCGGTGAATCTATAACTAAGCAAAAGAGTTTTAATAGTGTTTATTTATACAACTTAAGATTGTGGCAGCTGCAGGTTATGTGTGAGATGGAACGTGATTTCTATAATTTAAAAGAAACACTTCCAGTATCATTAAGTGTTGCCTCGATGATTTTAGTTTTTGGAGGATCCCTGTCGCTGCGCTTTAGAATGGATGAAAAGAGGTTTGATGTTGATGGGACTTACAATGCTAGATATGAGGTGGTGAAAAAACGCGTGGACAAGGCGAATATAAAAGGTACAAAGGAGCGAATTACACAAGCTGGAAAGATCGCTATTATCTATTCGCAGAAGGAAGATGAGCTGGAGTTTCTAAAATATATTGAGTTTCTTCAATCAAAAAAGCAACTCGATAACAATGTTGAAATTTTAGAATTAGAAAATTTACAAGGTGTAACGGGCTTAAAAGCGATACGAGTTAGTATTTTATATACAAAAGAACAAGATACGTCTAAAGAATATTATACGTACGAAGATTTAATGGACACTATTGGTTCTTAAAACTATTAATTTCCGTCCATTTTAAATGCAACGGCAAAGGCAATTACCGATACAATTATTCCAGTCATAAATATGGTGTAAGTCAGTCTTAAGATTGAATACTTTCGTTGTAAAACTAATCCTAGAAAATATAAATCTTTGGTCATTGACGAGTATATATAATCTTTATCGCTTAGCATTTCAGTCATTGCCCACTGATATTCCTGAAGTGTCATTTTATGAAAATTACCGAAGAATAATAAATTTACCTGTTTGTTTTTCACATCTTCTTTTGTAAACTTCCCCGAAGTGACATTTGGCCTTGTGGCAATAATGGAGAGAACGATAGAAACTACTGTAAATAGCAGAAATATTAAAGTTGGTATAATCAAGTATGAATTCGAAGCATTGTCTAGCTTCGGAATGAGGTTAGATAATGCAATAGAAATAATGATTGCATTTACCGATAATAAAATATTGGCTTTCGTATCTGCAATGTCACTTAATTTAATGTGGTTTTTCAAAGTAATTCTAAAAACACTTTGAATCGCCTTTTCAGGGTCTTCATCTTTTAGAATTTTCTTCATCTCTTTTATTTCTTTTTCATCCTCCTTTTTTAATGTTTTCTTGTCTTTTATTGTAAGCGCTAAATTTTCTTCTTTTTTTGGATTCCAATGTTCAATGGCATAATCTGAATAATACTTATGTTGGGTCGTAAGCATTTTAATATTCCCTTCGAGCCAATCTTTTCTTGAATAATCTTTAATCCCCTGAAGTTTTAATTCTAATCGCAATAACTCGCTGGCTTCTTGAAAATAATATTTCGCGAAGTGCGAGGCATCTGCGTCTCTAATAATTTTTTCTAATACTGTCTTCGGCTCGGCATCTAATTTTGTCGCTAATATACAGCTGATAACTTGCTCAATAATAGACTCATTGGCATCATGTTCTTGTAAGAATTTAGCAGCAATTTCGGCACTCACAATTTCGTGATCAGTTGAGCCTTTTATGTAGCCAGTATCGTGTAAAATGGCAGCCAACTCGAGCACTTCAATCTCTTCGTCATTTAAATTGTTATTAACTATAATTTCTTTTGTACTTTTAAGTACTCTTTTGGTATGAGTTAAATTATGATATAGACAGGTGCTTGGCAAATTAGATGCAAACAGGCCTGCCACAAAATCTAAACTATCATCAACTAATTGAGACATAATTGTTGTTTATTTGTGACAAATTACTAAAAAAATCACACCACTCTTAACTTATGAAGAAAATTAACATCGTCTTAATTTTTATCACTTTTTTCTTACTTAATAGTTGTGCTACTTATGATGTAAAATATTCAGGTGAAAAGTTAAATAAAAAGTCTGTGTCAGATAAGAAAATTGAAAAAACATTTTTTTTAATAGGTGATGCTGGCTTAACGAATATTGGTGAAACGAGTGACGCACTAAAAGCTTTAAAAAAGCATACGGGTTCATTAAATACAGAAGGAGATTACACGATTTTTCTCGGGGACAACATTTATCCCAGTGGGATGCCTAAAGGGAATAGCGATTCTAGGGCCTTATCGGAACATCGCCTAGATGTTCAAATAGCAGCAATGAAGGACTTTGATGGCAAAACGGTCTTTATACCTGGCAATCATGATTGGTATAATAATGGGTTAAAAGGATTGAAAAGGGAGGAAGAGTACATTGAAAAAGCCTTAAAAGATAAGAACGCATTTCAACCTGAGAAAGGGTGCCCCATCAAAAAAATTGATGTTTCAGACAATTTGGTAATTCTAGCATTAGATACCCAATGGTATATAACAGATTGGGATAAGCATCCTACTATGAATGACAATTGTGAGATTAAATCTCGAAATGAATTTATTTTGGAGATAGAAGGTGAACTTAAAAAAAATGGCGCAAAAACGATTCTAATTGCAATGCATCACCCGGCTTACACAAATGGTAGTCACGGTGGATATTTCAACGCACAGAAACACCTATTTCCCTTTAGTCCTTACATTCCATTACCTGGCATAGGAAGTTTAGCTGTTCAAATACGTTCTCAGGGAGGTGTTTCGCCCCAGGATCGATTTAGCTACAGATATAACAACTTGATGGAACGCCTTGTTACTTTGTCTAAAAATAATGAAAGAGTAGTATTTGTATCGGGACATGAACATTCTTTGCAATACATAGAACATGATGGTGTAAAACAAATTGTTTCTGGTTCTGGGTCAAAGAAAACTGCTACAGCTTTAGGGAATGATGGTAAGTTTTCCTACGGAGGACAAGGATTTGCTGTTTTGAATGTATATGATGACGGTTCGTCCGAGGTTAGTTATTATTCTGCAGAAAATGGAGAGCCGAATCTACTATATAAGACATCAGTTTTTGAAACCCCTGAACGATATGATGTGTCAAAATTGCCATCGAATTTTGATCCAGTAACGAAAGTTTCAGCATATAAGAAAGAGGATACCGAGAAAAGTAAAAGTTATAGGTGGTTTTGGGGTGAACATTATCGAGATATTTACGGAGTTGATCTAGAAGTTCCTGTTGTGACGCTAGACACCTTAATGGGAGGATTTACTATAGAGCGAAAAGGAGGAGGGCACCAATCAAGAGCACTTCGATTAATTGATAAGGATGGTAAAAATTTCGCATTGCGTGGTGTTAAGAAAAGCGCTGTGCGATTCTTGCAGAGTGTGGTCTTTACGGAGACCTATATCGAGGAAGACTTTAAAGGGACAACTTCGGAGGAAGTTCTTTTCGATTTTTATACCTCAAGTCATCCGTATGTGACATTAACTATTGGGGGATTGTCTGATGCAATTGGCCTTTATCATACCAACCCTACCTTAATTTATGTTCCAAAACACAAAAGTCTTGGAAATTACAATGAGGAGTTTGGAGATGAATTATATATTATTGAAGAACGGCCTGATGATGACTTTATTAATGTTGAATCTTTTGGAAAACCCGACGCTATAGAAAGCACGGATGACGTTATTAAGAGGCTTCGGAAAGATGAAAAATATCAAATTGATGAGGCTGCGTATATAAAAGCAAGATTGTTCGATATGTTGATAGGGGATTGGGATCGACATCAAGATCAATGGCGTTGGTCACGTTTTGATATTTCCGATGATAAAAAAATATATCGCCCAATACCTAGAGATAGAGATCAGGCATTTTCTAATTATGATGGAGCTTTATTGGACTTTATGAAGGCACTTATTCCTCCTGTTCGACAATTTCAGGAGTATAAAACTGAGTTGAAAAACATTAAATGGATAAATTCAGCTGGAATAAAAATGGATCGTAATTTCACACAGAATTCGTCTAAAGAAGTCTGGCTGGAACAAGCGAAGTTCATACAACAAAATTTAACAGATGCAGCAATAGACGAGGCATTTAATAAATTACCTAAGGAAGTAAGAAATGAAACATCTGAAGGTATTAAAGAAAAATTAAAGGCTAGGCGTGAAACTATGGTGGATATCGCTTCACGCTATTATGATTATATGTCTAAGCTGATAATTATCACCGGCACAGATAAGGATGATCATTTTGATATAACACGTCTAAACGGAAAAACGAAAATTTCAGTATCAAGGATAAAGGACGATAAAATTTTATCGCCTTATAAAGAGCGAACGTTAAGTGCTAAAGAAACAAAGGAAATTTGGATCTATGGTTTAGATGACGATGACAGGTTCTCCGTAAAAGGCAAAGGGTCGAATCCAATTTTCACTCGCATAGTTGGTGGTCAGAATAACGATGTATACAACATTGAGGATGGACGAGGAGTAAAAGTGTTTGAGCATAATAGCAAGCCCAATACGATTGAAAAAAAGGGAGGGGCCGTCTTTAGACTAAAAGATATTTATAGTAATAACACCTATGATTTCGATAAACATATTAGTAGAGTTAATACCATTCTGCCTTCAATTGGTTTTAATCCTGATGATGGTATGAAGATAGGAATTCAGGATGTCTATACCATTAAGGGGTTTAAAAATAACCCCCATCATAGTAAGCATATAGTCAAGGCTGGGTATTATTTTGCAACCCAGGGTTTTGACGTGCAGTATGATGGAGAATTTTCAAATACTTTTGGCAAATGGAATATTATTGCTGGTGGGCGATTTGCAAGTGAGAGTTTCACTCAAAACTTTTTTGGTTTTGGAAATAATACCCAATTAGATGAGACCAAAGATTTGGATTATAATCGTGTTAAAACCGGAATGCTAAGTGGAAAAATTGGCGTTGTTAAAACCGGTTTTGGTGGAAGTCGTATAAATTTAACAGCCGGAGTAGAAAAGATAGAGGTTGAACAAACTCTTGGGCGATTTATTTCTACGGAGTTTACAGGAACACCTGAGGTTTTAGATGATAAAGTATTTGGAAATGTAGAAGCTATTTATAGTTACTCAAGTAGTGATAATGGGGCCTTTCCAACCCGTGGAATGTTTTTTTCATTAAAATCAGGAATTAAGACAAATTTGGATGAGACAACTAGGACCTTTGGTTATGTAATTCCGTCCTTGCAATTCTTTAATGCAATAACAAACAATCGTAAGCTAGTGCTACATACTAAGGCAAGAGGACATTTCAATATAGGTGATAGTTTTGAATTTTATCAAGCTGCTAGTCTAGGAGCTGATACTGGATTACGAGGGTTTCGAGAACAACGATATAGTGGTAAAAGAGCCTTGGTATTTGGTGCTGATTTACGTTATAGTTTGCTGAAATTTAATACAGGGTTATTGCCATTAAAGCTTGGAGTATTTGGTGGATTTGATTCTGGACGCGTTTGGGTTGATGGTGAAAATTCTAATAACTGGCATTCGAATTTTGGCGGAGGAGTTTTAATATCCGCGGTTGATGCAATCACTGGGCAATTGAGCTTCTTTAAAAGTGATGAAGGCTTGCGAATCGCATTTGGGTTCGGAATCACCTTATAATGGGTGTTGTTCACTCTTGGTTACACTTATACCCATTGTATATGACAATTTGTTTTATTAATATTGAATTAACCCTAAAGGATGGGAGATAATTTGAGTATTGCAATTAAGGCGGCTATTGAGGCAGGAATTGCTATTCTTGAAATCTACAACGACGAATTCGATGTTGAATTAAAATCTGATGAATCTCCGATTACAAAAGCAGATTTAAAAGCTAATGATATTATTAATCGTTATCTAGAATCGACTAATATCCCGATCATAAGTGAAGAAAATAAATTGTTGCCATATGAGAAAAGAGAGGATTGGAAGACTTGTTGGATTGTAGATCCTTTAGATGGTACTAAAGAATTCATCCAAAAGAATGATGAATTTACCGTAAATATTGCACTAGTTTTGGATGGGAAGCCAATTTTAGGAGTGATTTATTTACCTGTACAAAAGACACTTTACTATACTGATGAAGATGTTTCAAAGGCGTTTAAAATTATATTGTCGGGCAAGAACGCATCAATGGATACTATTTCTGAAAATGCTTTGGAGATAATACCTTATTCTTCAAATTCTCAACTTTCTTCTGTCATAAAAATTTTAGTTTCGAGGTCACACTTAAATACAGAAACCAAAAGCTATATTTCAGAAATGAAAAAGGATAATTTAGTAGATATTGTTTCGGTTGGTAGTTCATTAAAATTTTGTTTGTTAGCTGAAGGAAAGGCCAATTTGTATCCAAGGTTTTCGCCAACGATGGAATGGGATACTGCTGCAGGGCAGGCGATTTGTACTGCAGTTGGATTAGAAGTTATTGATCCTGCCAGTAGAAAATTACTTAACTATAATAAAAAAAACTTACTGAACGGATCATTCTTGGCAGGAGATCGAGCATTATTAGATTCAAATTAATTTTTTCTTAATGAGTTTATTTTATTGTTTTTTAATGACATTTAGACCAATAGAATAGGCCGATTTTGTGTTGCTAAAAACTAAAAGAACAGTTTTATTGGCGAACTTAAAATTCAATATATTCTTAAGAAGGAAAGTTTTTTTTGGCCTATAGTGCCCATGAAGTGATTCAAACGAAAAGTGTTTTTAAAACAAATTATACTATATAATTTGGCTTAACAGGGTTTTAGAAATCCACTTTTTTGGATGGTACAAGCTTCAGTCTATGTGATAATTCGGCAAAAAGTAAAAAACATGTTCAAATTATCTTGACTTTATTAATACAATATGTTTGAATAGTGGAGTTTGTTTTCAGACCAACAAAAGTATTGAAAAGCTACCTTAGAAACTGCTATAGAGCAAAGAATTACTATCTTTGACGGTAACATCTTTTTTTATAAATAGGATGGGGTTTAAACTAAAATAATTAGTTAATATAAAGTATATTTAATTTTGAAAAAGAATATTTTAATAACCGGGGGAGCGGGCTTTATTGGGTCACATTTAGTAAGGCTCTTTGTAAACAAATATGTAGATTATAATATTTATAATCTTGATAATTTGACCTATGCCGGGAATCTTGAAAATTTGACAGATATCGAGTCAAAGGAAAATTACAAGTTTATAAAGGGTGATATAGCTAACGCGGCTCGAATTAATGAACTCTTTGAGAAATATAAATTCGACTCTGTAATACATTTAGCAGCTGAATCACATGTTGATCGATCAATTTCTAATCCAATGGATTTTGTGATGACGAATGTAGTAGGCACCGTTAATTTATTAAATGCTGCTAAGAATTTATGGAATGGTGACTTTGAGAATAAGTTATTTTACCATGTAAGTACTGATGAAGTCTATGGTTCTTTGGGATCCACAGGGTTATTTACTGAAACTACATCATATGATCCAAATTCTCCTTATTCTGCTTCAAAAGCTAGTTCAGATCATTTTGTGAGAGCTTATAGTGAAACTTATGGAATGCCTTTCATAATTAGTAATTGTTCAAATAATTATGGCCCAAATCATTTTCCAGAAAAATTAATTCCACTTTTCATTAATAATATAATTCAGAAAAGAGCCCTGCCAGTTTATGGCGACGGTAATTACACCCGAGACTGGTTATATGTAATAGATCACGCAGTAGCGATAGATACAGCATTCCATAATGGAAAGAAGGGTGATACTTATAATATTGGTGGATTTAATGAATGGAAAAATATTGATTTGGTAAAGTTATTGTGTAGACAAATGGATGCCAAATTGGGAAGGGGTAAAGGTGAAAGTGAAAAATTAATAACCTACGTAAAAGATAGACCGGGCCATGATCTGCGGTATGCGATAGATGCTTCAAAAATTAATAAGGAGTTGGGGTGGATGCCAAGTGTTACGTTTGAAGAAGGTCTTAAGGAAACAATAAACTGGTATTTCGAAAATGCGGAATGGCTTAAAAATGTTACTTCGGGGAAATATCAAGAGTATTATACCGAGCAATATTCTTAAAGATTTACAATTTCATTATCTATGAAAAAAATATTGGTTACCGGCTCAAATGGTCAATTGGGAATGGAATTACAAGAACTCAGTAAATTAAAAACAGGATATGAATTTTTGTTTACTGATAGGAAGACGTTTTCGCTCGGAAATAAAGACCAAATGAGAAAATATTTCCAAACAAACAAACCCGATTATTGCATTAACTGTGCGGCATATACTAATGTGGATGGAGCTGAAAGCAATGCTCAGTTAGCCAATAGTATAAATAACGAAGCGGTTGCTTTCATAGCGAAATTGGCAAATGAATTCGATTGCAAATTGATTCATGTTTCTACAGATTATGTTTTTAATGCTGAAAATGACAGCCCAATATCTGAAGATTATAGTAAGATGTTTCCTGTGAATACCTATGGTGAAACTAAATATAAAGGAGAGGTAAATTGCCTTAAAAACAACTCTGAAGCAATTATTATTAGAACCTCCTGGGTCTATTCATCTTTTGGCAATAATTTTGTAAAAACCATGTTGCGTTTAATGACTGAACGAAACAACCTTAAGGTAGTTGACGATCAGATTGGATCACCTACGTATGCTAAAGATCTTGCAGACTGCATTCTTAGTATTATTAAATATGATAAATGGATGCCGGGTGTGTTTCATTACTCGAATGGTGGAAGATTAAGTTGGTTCGATTTTGCTCTAATGATTAAAGAACTTTCTAATTTGGAATGTGAAATACTTCCTATACCTTCGTCTGAATTCATAACTAAAGCCAAAAGACCTCTATTTTCGTTACTAGAAACTAAAAAGATTCAAGAGAGATATAAGATTAAAATTATTCCGTATTTAGATAGTTTAAAACATTGTATGTCAATTTTAGTAAATGGGGATAATGTTTAGGAGACCATAAATAATATCAATAAAATAGTATGAAAGGAATTATTCTAGCCGGTGGATCCGGAACAAGACTACATCCCATAACCCTTACGATAAGTAAGCAGTTAATGCCTGTTTATGATAAGCCAATGATTTATTATCCATTGTCGACGTTAATGATGGCTGGAATTCGGGAGATATTAATTATATCAACACCTCAAGATTTACCACTTTTTGAAGATTTATTGGGAGACGGGAAAAAATTTGGCTGTAGCTTTAGTTATACTGTTCAGGAAGCTCCTAACGGTTTGGCTGAGGCTTTCATAATTGGGGCCGATTTTATTGGTGATGACAAGGTCGCTCTAATATTAGGAGATAATATCTTTTACGGAACAGGTTTAAGTAATTTGCTAAAGGCCAATAGTGATCCAGATGGTGGAATTGTATTTGCCTATCACGTTCACGATCCTGAACGTTATGGGGTTGTCGAATTTGATCATAATGATAAGGTTTTGTCAATTGAAGAAAAACCAAAGAAACCTAAATCCAATTATGCCGTACCTGGTATTTATTTTTACGATAATGACGTTGTAGAAATTGCAAAAAACATTAAACCTAGTCATAGAGGGGAATTAGAGATTACTGATATTAATAAGGTGTATCTCGAAAGCGGTAAACTTAAAGTGAGTAAATTAGAAATTGGCACGGCCTGGTTAGACACAGGTACGTTTCAATCATTAATGCAAGCATCTCAATTTGTTCAGGTTATTGAGGAGAGACAGGGGTTGAAAATTGGATCTATTGAGGGAGTGGCCTATGAAATGGGCTATATTGACAGGACGGAGTTTATAGCACTATGTGAACCACTTTTAAAAAGTGGCTATGGCTCGAATTTATTAAACCTAATTAAAGAATAGAATTGAAAATAACTCAAACTAACTTATCTGGATGTATAATATTTGAACCCATGATTTTTAATGATGAGCGGGGCTATTTTTTTGAAAGTTTTAATACCCGACTCTTTGACGAAGCAGTAGGGGAAGAAATTAAGTTTGTACAAGATAACCAGTCTTTTTCTAAAAGAGGAGTGCTGAGAGGACTTCATTTCCAAAAAGGCGAGTTTTCACAGGCAAAACTTGTTCGTGTAATTCAAGGAAAAATATTGGATATCGTTGTGGATATTCGTCAAGATTCACCAACTTTTGGAAAACATTTTTCTATCGAGTTAAGTAAGAAGAATAAGAAACAACTCTTCATACCTAGGGGTTTAGCCCATGGCTTTGTGGTTCTGAGCAAAGAGGCACAGTTCTTCTATAAATGCGATAATTATTATAATAAGGAATCAGAAGGTGGAATTATCTATAATGACCCAAAATTGTTCATTGACTGGAAGTTAGATAAAGAGGATCTTATAATCTCAAGTAAGGATTTGCAATTACCCGCATTCTCCGACTGTTAGTTTTAACTGTTATGACACTTTACTTCAATTGTTCTCCTTTTTATTTAGGTTTATTTAAAAATAACGCAAACAGTAGGTGTGGTAAAGAATGCGTCAATGATCTATAAATTAGATAATTGGTTAACTAGAATTATTGCTGAACGGGAATATAAACATATTTCAATATTTAAAATGAGTGAAAGATTTCTTAAAGCAAATACTGGATCAAGACATTTTTGGAAGCCACTGCATTTGTTGCC
>JBLHIC010000030.1:0-25427 GCA_047614245.1 Flavobacteriaceae bacterium | reverse complement strand
TTTCCGCAGCAATAGTTTCTTCTTCATCAAACAAGTTATGCTTAATAATCGGACCTCTTACATCTTCTAAAGCTTCCTCAATTTCGATAACTGAAGAATCTAATTCGGGTGTTAAATTCTGTTCCGCACGTTGATCTTCCTCTAGGGTGTGAATAATTCTCTTAGCCTCTGTATTTACAATTTCATTCTGCTGCTCAACATTAAAGCCTGTTGCTATTACCGTTATGGAAATTGCGCCTTCTAGCGTTTCATCCTCGCCAACTCCCATAATAATATTCGCGCTATGCCCGGCTTCCGTTTGAATGTAATCACTAATTGCTCCAATTTCATCAATGGTAATTTCCTCATTTCCAGAAACGATCAATAGCAATACATTTTTTGCACCTTTAATCTTATTGTCATTAAGCAAGGGAGAGTCCAAAGACTTTGAAATCGCATCCTGAGCTCTGTTTGAACCACTAGCACTAGCGCTACCCATGATGGCAGTTCCGCTATTCGCCAAGACGGTTTTCGCATCTCGAAGGTCAATGTTTTGTGTATAATGATGTGTAATAACTTCAGCGATACCTCGAGCCGCCGTAGCTAAAACCTCATCCGCCTTTGAAAACCCTGCTTTAAAACCAAGATTACCATAAACCTCACGTAGTTTATTGTTATTAATAACAATAAGTGAATCTACATTCTGACGTAAATTTTCGACTCCAATATTTGCTTGCTCACAACGCATTTTTCCTTCAAACTGAAAAGGAATTGTAACGATACCTACAGTAAGTATGTCCATTTCCTTTGCCATACGAGCAATTATTGGTGCGGCACCAGTACCAGTACCACCACCCATACCAGCAGTTATGAAAATCATCTTTGTACTTGCAGTTAACATGGACTTTAGCTCATCGTAACTCTCTACAGCAGATTCTTCTCCAACCTTTGGATTAGCTCCGGCTCCTAATCCCTCTGTAAGGGATATACCCAATTGTATTTTAATGGGAACTGGACTATTATCTAATGCTTGTGAATCTGTGTTACAAATAACAAAATCCACGCCCTTAATCCCTTGGCTAAACATGTGATTGATAGCATTACTTCCACCACCACCTACGCCAATGACCTTAATAACGTTTGATTGGTTCTTTGGCAGATCGAACGAGATGTTATCAAATTCTTTGTTGCTGCTCATATACTTTTTTTTTGTCAGGTTGATTATATATTTTTTTCCACTAACTGGAAATCTTTTTTACTTTACTTTAGGCTTACACCATTACTAATTAGCCCATATGTCTATTCCGCATTATCCAGAAATTCTTTAAACTTTTCTGCCCATTTATCAAAAAACTTTTTTGGCTCCTTGTATTTTGGCTCTAGCACTTCAGTCTCGTCCGCCGTTTGATTGGTTGACGGCTCGTCATCTAGCTCATCCGAACTTTCTACAGTATTATTTCCTGCAAATCTTTCTTTTTGTTCTAAACTATTCAGCACTAATCCAACAGCAGTAGCATACAGAGGACTCGTTGTTTCACTATCACTATCTCCAGCCAAATGCTCATTAGGATACCCAATTCTTGTATCCATACCGGTGATATACTCGACCAACTGCTTCAAATGCTGTAACTGGGCGCCACCTCCAGTTAGTACAATCCCTGCAATAAGCTTTTTCTTTTGCTCTTCGTGTCCGTAATTTTTAATTTCTAAATAAATCTGTTCAATAATTTCTACCACCCTCGCATGAATAATTTTAGAAAGATTCTTAAGAGTAATCTCTTTAGGTTCTCTTCCTCTCAATCCTGGTATCGAAACTATTTCATTGTCTTTGTTTTCCCCAGGCCATGCAGATCCGAATTTTATTTTCAGTAATTCAGCCTGCTTCTCGATGATGGAGCATCCTTCTTTTATATCCTCAGTTATTACATTTCCTCCAAAAGGAATTACAGCTGTATGTCTAATAATCCCATCCTTAAAAATCGCAAGATCTGAAGTCCCTCCTCCTATATCAATCAAGGCTACCCCCGCTTCCTTTTCTTCTTGACTCAATACCGCAAGTGCAGAAGCCAAAGGCTCTAAGGTTATTCCTGACAACTCTAAACCAGCACTTTTAATACATCTCCCTACATTGCGAATTGAGGAAACCTGTCCAACAACAACATGAAAATTAGCTTCTAATCTCCCGCCATACATTCCTATTGGCTCTTTAACCTCAGCCTGACCATCTACCTTAAAATCCTGAGGTAATACATGAAGAATTTCTTCTCCTGGAAGCATAACCAACTTATGGACTTGATTACATAAACGATCAATATCCTCTTCATCAATAACCTCATCACTATTCGATCGAGTAATATAATCACTATGCTGAAGGCTTCTAATATGTTGCCCAGCTATTCCTACCACAACTTCATTTATCTTAATCCCTGAAGAGATTTCTGCGTCTTGAACCGCTTGTTGTATAGACTGAATGGTTTGTGTAATATTATTGACCACTCCCCTATGCACACCAAGGCTTTTAGACTTTCCAATACCCAAAATCTCAACTTTGCCGTATTCATTCGTCTTACCAATCATGGCAACAATCTTGGTGGTACCAATATCCAATCCAACAGCTATGTTTTCGTTTTCCATTGCCTTTATAGTTTTGTAGCCACTACCTGACTTAAATATTCTAAATTCACAAGTTTATATTCCTTAAGAGTATTGTCCTGTTTCGATTTCTGATAAAATGCTTTAAAATTCTGAAACTTCTTTTCTATCCCTTCAACTTTACCCAAATGCACTTTAAACTCTTGCTTTCTCAATTGCAAAATAATTTTTTTATCTGCTAAAACATTTAGTCCAACTACACTGTTTTTCATAAACGGGTCCTCATTTATTTTTACCAGTAATTCTGTTACTTTTTCAAAATTCAATTTCGAATTTCCATTTATCAATGGAACTCTCGCTGTGTAAATTTTGGAAAGAGGCATCTTCATTCCATCTGCATCCAGATAATAATCCGGTGAACCTGCAACACGTGCTATGGGAGTGCGCTGTTCAATTTTTGCTCCTAAAACCCCATCAACAGACAAATAAACCTGAGCATCACGAATCATAGGGTTTTTCAATAGCCTATTCTCCATTTCTTTCAAATCTAAAGTTTCTTTATTGATGCTCGTAACATTATTATGACTTTGTATCAACAATTTATTAACCGTATTCAAAGTGACAAAAGGCCGGTTTTCATCGACGAATTCAATGTCTACTTTAGTGATTTTTCGCTTTAAATTTCGCTCTGTAGTGAAACTATATAGAAACACTACAAGAGCAACAATGAACAGATATTTTATTATTTTCAAACTACGTTTCATCAAGCAAATATTTAGTTATAGCATTTACCTCTGCCCCAATGTCACCGGCACCTACGAGAAGTTTAATACGACATTTTGAGTTCTCGATAATTGCAGGTAAACTAGTTTTTGAAACTAGTCGCTTCTGTGTATTAGTTGTTTTACCCAGTAACCACTGAGAAGTAACACCCTCAATTGGCTGCTCACGTGCAGGATAAATAGGTAAAAGAAAAAGCTCATCAAACTGAGACAAACTTCTCGCAAAACCATTTGCAAAATCTTTTGTTCGGCTAAACAAATGAGGCTGGAAGACGATTAATTTTTTATCATTGGGATACATCTCGCTCACAGCCTGAAATAAAGCATCAATTTCGGTAGGATGATGTGCATAATCATCAATAAGCACTAGGTTTTCAGTTTTAATTTTATACGTAAATCGCCTCTGAACTCCTTTAAAACTTAGTAAAGCATTAGGAAGACAGTCGGCTGGGGAACCAGCTAAAATTGCCATTCCCAATGCTGTTACCGCATTAAATAGGTTATGGCGTCCGGGTAAATAAAATTGTAAATCTTTTAGTATTATAGTCGGTGTTTTTAAATCAAAAACATAGCCTCCATTTTCAATTCGAATATTTTGCGCTTCAAAATCGGCTGCTTCTTCAATTGCGACCGACTTACCCCTTAAAGGCAGACCCTTTTTAAAAAGCAAGTTATCTGAATTAGGAAGAAGGTCTGAAAAATCTCTAAACGCATCTTCAATGGAAGAAGTATCTCCATAAATATCTAAATGATCTGCATCCATTGAAGTAACACAGGCAATATCCGGACTTAGTTGTAGAAATGACCTGTCGAATTCATCTGCCTCCACTACAGTTATTTCATATCCATTGGAGATGAAATTGGAACTGTAATTTTCAGCAATCCCCCCTAAAAAAGCGGTGACAGGCATATTACATTTAGCCAATAAATGTCCTAGAATCGCAGAGGTTGTTGTTTTGCCGTGTGTTCCTGCTACAGCCAGACAGAGAGTGTTTTTAGTGACTTCACCTAACAAGGCAGCGCGTTTAATAACTGAATAGTTCTCAGCAAGAACATAGTTCAATATTTTATTTTGTTTCGGAATAGCAGGTGTATACACAATTAATGTGTTTTCATTAGCTGAAACTAAGGCAGGTAATTGAGATATTTCATCTATATAAGTCACTGGAATCCCTTCAGACACTAACGCTTCTGTAAGAGTACTAGCTGTTTTGTCATATCCCCAGACGTTTCTCCCCATGGATTTAAAGTATCTAGCTAAAGAACTCATTCCAATACCGCCGATGCCGATAAAATAAAAGGTCTGTATGTTATCGATGCTTTTCAATCTGCAATTTTTAATATCCTTTCTATCTCAGTTACAATATCTTTAGCCGCATTTGGTTTCGCCAACTTTTTTATATTTTCTGACAATTCCTTTTGTTGTATTTCACATTTTAACAATGACAAGAAAATAGTTTCAAAATCTGCTTCCAAATCACTTTCCTTTACCATTAAAGCTGCATTTCTTTCTAAAATTGCCAGAGCATTCTTAGTTTGATGATCTTCTGCCACATTTGGTGAAGGAATAAAAATTACGGGCTTGCCTACCAAACACAATTCCGACACCGACAATGCCCCGGATCTTGAAATAATAATATCGGCAGCGGCATACGCTAAATCCATTCGGTTTAAAAATGTATGAACCTGCACTCTTGCGCTCCCCTTATCCTTATATATTTCCTCATAATACTTCCCGCATTGCCAGATTACTTGTAAATTATTCTCTTTGAAGAACGGTAACGATTCATTTATTAGTTCATTTACCCTTCCAGCTCCTAAGCTTCCTCCAAGCACTAGAAGTGTTTTCTTATCATTTTTCAGTTTAAAAAAAGAAATCGCCTCTTCCTTTTTTGAAACTACTTCCAACAGATCTTGCCGAACTGGATTACCCGTTAATTTTATTTTTTCAGAAGGGAAAAACTTCTCCATCCCATCATAGGCAACGCAAATACTGCTTACTTTATTTGCCAACCATTTATTAGTAATTCCCGCATGACTATTCTGCTCTTGAATTAAACAAGGAATCCCCTTATTTGAGGCCATTCTAAGCAACGGTGCACTTGCATAGCCACCAGTTCCAATTGCGGCATTGGGCTTAAACTTTCTAATTATAGTTCGAGAACGTATTAAGCTAGAAACAAGTTTTAACGGAAACATCAAATTCTTAAAACTTAAACTGCGTTGCAAACCCGAAATCCATAGACCTTCAATCTTGTAACCAGCTTGTGGCACTTTCTCCATTTCCATTCTACCTTTTGCCCCAACAAAGAGGAACTCAGATTCGGGATACCGAATCCTTAATTGATTCGCAATCGAGATCGCAGGGTATATATGCCCTCCTGTTCCTCCGCCGCTTATGATAAATTTATAACGCTTCACTTAAAACATCTAAAGGGTTTAGTTCATCTTCTTCAGTAACTACAACTTCTCTTTTAGCACTTACACTTAAAATCACACCTATTGCCAAGCAAGTCATCCAAATGGAAGTCCCCCCACTACTAATAAGCGGTAGGGTTTGCCCAGTTACAGGGAATAATTCAACCGCAACTGCCATATTTATTAGCGCTTGAAAAACAATGGGCAAGCCCACTCCTATGACCAGCAACTTACCGAACATGGAACTCGCTTTATGCGCTACTATTACAAGACGAAAAAGAAATAATAGATATAGAAACAAGAGAAAAAAGGCGCCAATCATACCAAACTCTTCTACAATTATGGCATAGATAAAATCTGACGAGGATTGCGGTAAGAAATTTTTCTGAATGCTTTTTCCAGGTCCCAATCCTGTAAACCCTCCTGAAGCTATTGCAATTTTTGCCTTTTCAATTTGGTAATCTGCTTCGGTATCTTCATTATCAGCAAAATTTTCTACTCGACTCATCCAGGTATCAACTCTATTTGGAAAAACTCCAGGGAATGCCTTTGCAGTCAAGACAAATAAGGTTAGAAAAAGTAGCCCTACCCCCAAAATGATTCCTAGATATTTAAGAGGATAGCCTCCAACAAATACCAAAATAATAACCATCGTAAAAATTATAGCTGTCGTTGATAAATTAGCGGGTAAAATTAAGCCCAATACGATAAACACAGGTACCCAAAGAGGCAGAAGAGTTTCCTTAAAAGTAATTTCTTTATCCTTAATTCTTGAAAGATATCGCGCTACGTAGGTCATTAAAACAACAGAAGCTAATGTAGATGTTTGAAAAGTCACCCCCACAAATGGAATACGAATCCACCGACTTGCATTCGCACCTTCAATTGTAGCTCCTTCAGAAATAGTGATGAGTAAAAGAAGTATTACTACCGGTAGTGCTATTATAGACAAGCCTCGAAAATAATGGTAAGGAATCTTATGCACGCCATATAAAATAGCAAACCCCAATACCAAATGTGCAAAATGCTTCAATAGAAAAGGTAACGTACTTCCATCCCCATATAAATACGCCAGATTACTACTGGCGCTATATACCGGCAAAAACGAGAAGAGTGCTAATAGCGCAACCACTGCCCAAATAGCCCTGTCTCCCTGTATGTATTGGAAAATTTTACGCATTATCTACCTTGATTTTTTACAAGTTTCGCACTGCATTTTTAAACTGTCTTCCTCGGTCCTCATAGTTCTCAAATAAATCGAAACTGGCACAAGCTGGCGACAATAAAACTGTGTCACCTCGCTGTGACAATCGATAGGCCGCTTTTATAGCTTCATCCATCGATTGAGCTTCCAGCATAACATCGACTAGATTACCAAAGGCGTCAATTATTTTTGAATTATCTATCCCAAGACAGATTATTGCCTTAACATTTTCGTTAACCAGGGAATATAACTGCGAGTAGTCATTGCCCTTATCCACTCCCCCAACAATCCAAACGGTTGGCGTTTGCATGCTGTCTAGAGCATAAAATGTAGCATTAACATTCGTCGCCTTCGAATCATTGATATACATCACATTATTGATTTTCAATACTTTTTCAAGCCGATGTTCCACGCCTTGAAAGCTTTCCAAACATTCGCGAATTGTGGTTTTCCTGATTTTCAGAAGTTTTGCAACAGTGGTTGCAGCCATTGCGTTTTTTTGATTGTGTTTTCCTTGTATTCCTAATGATGCGATCGGCATAGTGAGATTTGTATTTTGAGTCGTTATTATTATTTCCTTGTTTTTTATAAATGCGCCTTTTTTCTGCTCTTCTTTTATCGAAAAAGGCAATAATTGAGATTTTACTGGCTGCTTTGAAAGCCATTTTACTATTTCAGCATCGTCACCATCATAGATGAAGTAATCTTCCTCTGTTTGATTCATTACAATTCTGAATTTTGAAGCGATATACTTTTCATAGCTATCATCATATCTATCTAAATGATCTGGACTTAAATTCATAAGCACAGCTATGTGAGGGGCGAAGGTTTCAATACCGTCTAACTGAAAACTACTAAGTTCCAGTACGAAATTTTCGTATTTTTCTTCTGAAACTTCCTCTGCAAAACTTTTACCTATATTCCCGCCCAAAGCAACGTTTAAACCAGCCTGCTTCAATATATTATATGTTAACGTTGCTGTGGTTGTCTTACCATTACTCCCAGTAATACCTACTATCAAGGCCTTTGTATACCTCGAAGCAAATTCGATTTCAGAAAGAACCCGAATCCCAGCTTCTTTCAACCTTAAAACAATTGGAACATCATCTGGGATTCCCGGACTTTTCATAACTATTTCTGCTGAAAGAATCTTGGACATTGTATGTCCTTCTTCTTCCCATTCAATCTCATGATGTAAAAGAACATTTTTGTATTTCTCTTTAATTTTTCCGAAGTCTGAAACAAACACTTCAAATCCTTTCTTTTTACCTAAAATAGCCGTTCCTACTCCACTTTCGCCTCCTCCTAAAATCACTAAACGCTTATTCATATCTAATCGACGATTTATGATTTAATCACCTTTTTAATGGCATTTATAGCTTCAACTATTTTTCTATTAACATCCTTCATTTATCATTCTATCGTATTTTCAATGTCACAATCGTAATAATTGCTAGAAATATTCCTACAATCCAAAACCTGGTAACTATCTTACTTTCGTGAAATCCTTTTATCTGATAATGATGATGCAATGGTGACATTCTAAAAATTCTTCGACCTTCTCCAAATCTCTTCTTGGTATATTTAAACCAACTCACCTGCATTACTACTGATAAATTTTCCATTAAAAATATCCCGCAGAGAATTGGGATCAACCATTCTTTTCGAATAGCTATTGCAATTACAGCAATAATTCCACCTATGGTTAAACTCCCTGTATCCCCCATAAATACTTGCGCAGGATACGTATTGTACCACAAAAACCCTATTAGCGCACCAACAAACGCCATAATAAAAATGGTCATCTCACCGGTGTTGGGGATATACATAATATTCAGATAATCTGAAAAAATAACATTACCAGACACCCACGCAAAAATGGCTAGAGTTATGGCAATTATAGCCGAAGTTCCAGCGGCCAACCCGTCTATACCATCTGTTAAATTAGCACCATTTGAAACGGCCGTAATAATGAAAATTACGATTGGGATGAAAATTAGCCAAGCGTAGCTTTTATAGTCGCCACCGGCCCATTTTATTAAATTCTCATAGTTAAACTCATTGGACTTTACAAAAGGAATAGTTGTTAATAGAGTTTTCTCTGCTGGATAAAACTCTCTTTTAGAACTTTGAACAATCTCTGTCCCGTTTGTAGAATTAACAATCTCGCGCTTTACAGTTATGTCCGGGTGAAAAAACATAGTAGCTCCCACTATAATACCCAGTCCAACCTGACCTACAACCTTGTATCTTCCAGCCAGTCCTTCTTTATTTTTTCTAAATTTTTTTATGTAATCGTCCACAAACCCGATGATTCCCATCCAAATTGTAGTGACCAATAATAAAATAACATATATATTATCCAACTTAGCGAAAAGTAAAACCGGTACTATAGTTGCCAAAATTATTATTATCCCTCCCATGGTCGGCGTCCCTGCTTTTTCGCTTTGTCCTGCCAGGCCTAAATCACGAACAGTCTCCCCCACTTGCTTCTTTTGTAAAAACCAAATGATTTTTTTACCATAGACGGTAGCAATGAAAAGAGATAAGATAACTGCCAATGAAGCCCTGAATGTGATAAACTGAAAGAGACTTGCTCCAGGCAATTGATAGTTATTTTCTAAATACTCAAACAAATAATACAGCATAGCTTACTTATTTAGGGCTTTTAATAGTTCACTTACCATCTTAAAATCATCAAAATCAAAACGTTCACCATTAATTTCTTGATAGCTCTCATGTCCTTTACCTGCGACTAAAATAATATCATTGGCTTTCGCAAACTGACAAGCAGTTTTAATTGCCTGTTTTCTTTCTGCAATAGAAACGGTTTTTTTATAGTCCTCGGGAGGTACTCCTGCCTCGATTTGTTCAATTATCGAATTCGGGTTTTCACTTCGCGGATTGTCGCTTGTAAATATTACCTTAGTACTCAACTTAGCCGCTATACTACCCATCTTCGGTCGCTTCTGGGCATCTCTATCTCCACCACAACCAACAACAGTTATTAATTCTTCATTACCAGTTCGAATACTATTTATGGTCTCCAATACATTTTTCAAGGCATCGGGTGTATGCGCATAATCAACAATAGCTGTTATGTTTTTTTCTGAAACCAAATATTGAAATCTGCCGTCGACACTTTCAAGAGCGCTCATTAACTGAAGCACTTCGAGTTGCTCAAGACCAAGCAAATCTGCAGTGGCATATATAGCCAAGAGATTATACGCGTTAAAGCTTCCTATCAGTTTCACCCATAATTCCTGGCTATCAATTTTCAATAATAATCCGGTGAATTGATTTTCTAGAATCTGAGCTTTATAATCGGCATATGACTTAAGAGCATACTTATATTTTTTAGCTTTTGTATTCTGCAACATGACGAGTCCGTTTTTATCATCAACATTCACTAATGCAAATGCGGTTTTAGGGAGCTGATCAAAAAATAACTTCTTCACATCTCGATATGCTGCAAAATCTTTATGATAGTCGAGATGGTCATGTGATAAATTAGTAAATACCCCTCCACTAAAGTGAAGCCCTTCAGTACGTTTTTGATGAATGCCGTGGGAGCTAACTTCCATAAAACAGAACTCAACACCTGCCTGGGTCATTTCTTTAAGATACTTGTTGATTGTCAATGAATCTGGTGTCGTATGCGTAGCACTGTGCTGTTTATTACCAACCATTATTTTTACGGTAGAAAGCAATCCCACTTCGTAACCGGCCGCTTTAAATAAATTAAAAAGCAGCGTCGCAATAGTAGTTTTACCGTTTGTACCTGTAATACCAACCAACTTTATATTCTCTGAAGGGTTATCGTAATAATTAGCCGCCATTATAGCCAATGCCTGCTGGGAATCTGAAACTTGAACATATGTGATTCCGTTTACTAATTGTGCCGGCAATTCTTCACATACAACGGCAATAGCTCCCTTATCCACGGCTATTTTTATAAAGTCATGTCCATCCGATAGAGTTCCTCTCGTTGCAACAAACACATCATCCAGACCAATTTTTCGAGAATCAAATTGAATTTCTCTAATAGCCACAGCTGTATTTCCCACCACTTTTTCAAGGGTGACTTTGTACAATATGTCTCTTATTAAAATCACGATAGTTTCAGTATTATTTGAACTCCTTTTTTTATTGTAGTTCCAGATTTGATTGACTGATTAAACACAGTTCCATTTCCAATTATTTTAACACTTAACCCAAGGTTTTCTAGCAGAGAAACAGCATCCATTCCTGCCATTCCAGTCACATTTGGTATTACCTTAAACTCTGTTTGAGCCTTTAAATAATAATCTTCAAAATCGGATACTATTGCCACGTCTTCATTATCAATATTTTCTACTTTGGCCATTATTGGTGAATCTGTATATATTTTATGTGCAATTCTTTTAAAAACTGGCCCCGAAACATCAGCCCCATAAATGCCTTTTTTGGTACTAGGCTTATGGATTACAACAATGCAAGAATATTTAGGGCTCTCAGCTGGGAAATAACCAACGAAGGATGAGATGTATCTCCTGTTGGTATTCCAATCCTCTGCTCCATATTCGGTTCGAGCTGTTCCTGTTTTTCCGGCCATCGAGAAGTTTTCAGAATAGAGCCTCTTACCTGTACCTCGTATTATTGTGTTCTTCAGAATTTCCTGTATTTGATTGATTGTTTCTTCTGAAGCGATTTTCTTTATCACAACTTCCGTTTCAAAGTACTTCACTTGTCTATCCCAAGCTTTAATTTCTCGAATGAAAAGAGGTTTTACCATTTTTCCATCATTGGCAATCGCATTGTAAAACGTCAGTGTTTGCAAAGGTGTCTGTTGAAGGTTATAACCATAAGCGATCGATGGAAGTGCATTTTTACTCCAAATCTTATCTCCCGGTTCGGGAATAACTGGCTTTCCCTCTCCCTTGATTGGAATGCCTATGGGCTTATGTAAATTCCAAGATTTAAGTTTATCTGTAAATTTTTTAGGATTGTCTTTGTAGTTGTCATTAATCAAAGTTGCAAGACCTATATTGGAAGACACCTCCAAAGCCCTCGCAGCAGATATTTTACCATAACCCCCCAGATGTGAGTCTGAAATATCTCGCCCATACATTCTAATTTTACCCTCTTTGGTATCTACTATTGTTGATGTATCAATAACTTTTTGCTCCAGGGCCACAGTCAATGCTATTGTTTTGAAAGTCGAACCTGGTTCGGTAGATTCCCCAACGGCATAATTTAAGGCTTCATAATAGGTTCCATTTGTCGTTCTCTTTAAATTGGAAACTGCTTTCACTTCTCCTGTTTTCACTTCCATTACGACTACACATCCATGATCTGCTTCGTAATATTCAAGCTGTTTTAACAAGGCATGATGAGCAATATCTTGAATGTTTACGTTTATTGTAGAAACAACGTCATACCCATCCTGTGGCTCAATTTCGTTATCATCGAATACTGGCTTCCACTGCCCCTTCGCTATTTTTTGTTTTAACCTTCTCCCGTCCCTTCCATGCAATTGACTATTAAAAGCACCTTCCAAGCCAACGACATAGTAGCCAGCTTTTTGTTTGTTTTCGCTACCTATTAGACGCTCTGCAATGTTTCCAATAGGATGTTCACGGACTGTTTTTTGTTCGACAATTATTCCACCCTTGTATGGTCCTAAATTGAATAAGGGCATGCTCTTCACTTTTACATAGTCTGAATAACCTAAATTCCTAGCAACCAATAAATACCGGTTTTTATCCGCACGAGCTTTCCTTAGAAGGCTCTGATAATAAGATTCCCTTTTACCAAACATTTTGGATAGAGCTTTTGAAAGAGCAACAAGCTCGGTATTAAAACTCTTAGAACTTACAGTGACAGCATCAAAACGAATATCATATTTAGGGACAGAGGTTGCCAATAAGCTGCCATCATCGGCATATACGTTTCCGCGATTCGCAGCAATTACAAAATTCTTCGTCGTATTTTTTAGAGCCAATTCACGATACTTATCACCATCAACCAATTGAATTGATATTAGTTTACTAGCAATAAGAAGCGCAAAAAGGAACATAGATCCGGCGATAATATAAAGGCGGTTTAGTATGTTCTTTTCTACTGTTGGCAATTCTCTATTCTTTAGTAATTATTTTTATTTTTTGTGGTGCAATTACAGACGGAACTAATCCCTGCTTAGACATTGCATCTATAATTTTACTCTCCATTTTTGACCGCATTAATTTCATTCGTATATCAACATATTCACTTTTCAACTTCTTAACCTGGTTACTAAGTTTAGCAATCTTATGTACTTTCCTATCGGCCGAATGTGAACTAGCAATCATTACCAATGCCAAAAAAGACAGGAAGACGATAAACCTCCAGTTTTTGAGAGCGTCGTCATTTACCAAAAATTTTCCCTTAATTATATTTAGAAAGTTTTGCTTCATAAGTGCTGCTTTGCTTCTAGAGGCTTTTCATTGTCTTTAGAAGGGCTGGGTTTTAAATTAGCTTTATATCTTTTTTGCAATTCGAAGCTTTGCGCTTCGGGCCCTGTTATTTTCTTTTATTTCATTTTCAGAAGGGATAATAAATTTCCCAATATTTTTCATTGGCACTTCAACCCTTCCGAAGACATCTTTTTCCGGCTCGCCTACGAACAAACCATTGCGCATGAATCGTTTTACCAATCTATCTTCAAGTGAATGATAGGATATCAAACTCAACCTCCCACCTGGCTTTAGAACCTCCAAGGACTGAATCAGAAACTCCTTTAGAGCCTCTAATTCCTCATTTACTTCTATACGAATAGCCTGGTAGATTTGAGCTAATATTTTATTCTCCTTGTGCTGCGGCAAGAACCTTCTTATCACTTTTTTTAATTGCTCACTAGACCTTATGGGAGAATCTCCCCTGGCCTCAATGATTAGCCTCGCAATACCAGCTGCAGATCTTAATTCCCCATAATCAAGCAATACTGCTTTTAGCTGAGACTCATCATATTTATTAATGACATGGAAGGCAGAAAAATCGGAGTTTTGATTCATTCGCATATCCAAGTCAGCTTCAAATCTTGTAGAGAAACCGCGCTCGGCAACGTCAAATTGATGGGAGGAAACACCAAAATCACCAAGAATTCCATCAACTTCAGTTACATTGTGAAAACGCAAAAACCGTTTCAAAAACCGGAAGTTTTCATTTATCAAAATGAATCTTGGATCGTCAATTGTATTTTCAAGCGCATCTAAGTCTTGATCAAATGCAAGAAGTTTCCCATGTTCTCCTAGCCTATTCAAAATTTCTTTAGAATGACCACCGCCGCCAAAAGTAACATCCACATAAACCCCATCAGGTTGGATGTCAAGTCCATCTATCGATTCGGTTAGTAAAACCGGATTATGATATTCCATTAGCAGCATTACTTTCGTCTCCCATTACATCTTCAGCCAAGTCTGCAAAATCGTTAGCCGAATCGTTAATAGCCTGTTCGTATTTCTTTTTATCCCAAATCTCAATAATGTTTATAGCCGAAGAAATCACAATTTCCTTGTTGATTCCAGCAAAAGACTGAAGGTCTTTTGGTATCAGCAAACGACCAGCAACATCTAATTCTACAGTTTTAACTCCCGCCGTGAATCGTCGAATAAAATCAACATTTTTTCTATTAAACCTATTGAGCTCCCTCATCTTTTGCATAAGAGCATTCCATTCATTCATTGGGTAGATTTCCAAACAAGGCTGAAAAACCGCTCGCTTAATAACAAAGCCATCGGTCATTACCGGAAGTAATTGCTTTTTTAAAGGAGACGGCACCATGACCCTTCCTTTAACGTCTGCCTTGCACTCGTATGTACCTATTAAATTGAGCATTAGATGATTTGTAATTTGCAAATAATAGTTTCAAATATATACAACTTTTACCACATTTTACCACATTTTACCACATTGTTGATAAGTTTTACCTCCTCTTTTTTATTTTTAGAAAAAAGGAAAAATAGTGCTCCCACTACAAAGAATCTTAATAAATCGTGTTTCACAAAAATTTCATTACTTTTGTATTTGTTAATTGTAGTAACCCGAATGACGAACAAATTAAAGCAAGAAGGTAAATTTTCTTATATTGAAGTGGGTGAGGGAACACCAATAATTATTCTTCACGGGCTTATGGGTGGCTTAAGCAACTTTGATGGTGTTTTGCGATTTTTTCCAGAAAAAGGCTACAAACTCGTTATTCCTGAACTCCCTATTTACAAAATGTCATTACTAAAAACCAATGTGAAAAATTTCGCGAAATACGTGTCAGATTTCATAGATCACAAAGGGTATAGTGAGGTAATGCTTTTAGGGAATTCATTGGGAGGTCATATTGGCCTTTTATGCACTAAAATGTATCCTGAAAAAATAAAGGCACTTATTATAACTGGTAGTTCTGGATTATACGAAAGTGCTATGGGTGAAAGCTATCCAAAAAGAGGTGATCGCGACTATATCCAAAAGAAGGCGGAAAATGTGTTCTACGATCCAAAAATTGCTACGAAAGAAATCGTAGATGAAGTCTACGAAACAGTTAATGATCGAAATAAACTAATCCGAACCCTCTCTATTGCAAAAAGCGCTATTCGACATAATATGGCAAAAGATTTGCCTAAAATGAAGAACCCGACGTGCATTATTTGGGGTGAGAATGATAACGTTACTCCCCCTGAAGTTGCCAAAGAATTTCACGAATTACTCCCAGACTCTAATCTCTATTGGATCGAAAAGTGCGGTCATGCAGCTATGATGGAAAGGCCAGATGAATTCAATACTGTGCTCTACAACTGGTTACAAGAAAGAGACTACTAATCCCAACCTATGTTAATTAAATCGGCAGAATTTGTAGTGAGCAACAGTGACGTTGCTAAATGTCCTAAGGACAGATTTCCTGAATACGCATTTATAGGACGATCTAATGTTGGAAAATCGTCTCTGATTAATATGCTAATGCAGCGAAAAAGCTTGGCCAAAACAAGTGGAAGACCAGGAAAAACGCAGTTAATAAATCATTTCTTAATTAATAAAAACTGGTATTTAGTTGATCTGCCTGGGTATGGTTATGCGCGAGTATCTAAAAGTTCTAAAAAGGTTTTTCAGAAATTTATAACTAAATACTTTGAGAAAAGAGAGCAAATGATATTGGCATTTGTTCTAGTGGATTGTCGTCTTGAACCGCAACCCATAGATCTCGAATTTATGCAATGGATGGGTGAAAGCCAAGTGCCATTTTCAATTATCTTCACAAAAGCAGATAAGTTAAAACCAAATGCGCTTAAAAGGAACATTGAAAGTTACGAGAAAAAGATGCTAGAAGTCTGGGATGAAATGCCTCAATATTTTATAACATCTGCAAGTAACTCTGAAGGTCGAGATGAATTACTAGGGTTTCTAGGAAATCTTAATAATGAGATTGACGTTTCTTAATCGCGGCAATCAATTGACTTGCATTTTCCAAGTTATTCAGCCCTATTGCATCAATAAACATTTCTAATTCTCCATTTTCTTCGGAAAGTAATACTGGGAATTTATATTTTGGAAGCCATTTTGACCGAAATTGTTTGAGAAATTCATCCTTATAATAGAATTCCATTTCATCTTCAGATTCTTCTCTGAACTCCTTCCATATTTTGTCTTCTAAAAAATTTCCGAAAGTAATCGCGCAAAGTTTACAATCGTAAGTTGACGGACTAACAATTTTGTGCAAACCGCCCAAAATCGCATTTACTTTCCCAGAATTCGCATTATAAACAAAGATGAGTTTCATCAGCTTTTCTTTAGCTCGAGTTTTTCAGCAAAGTAATCGCAAAAATCTCGCATGGTCGCACTCATTTTTGAATCATTGGTAGCTCGCTCGAAGGTATCGGTCATCGCACTTAAGGTTTGATGAAAAAACACTTTCATTTCGTCCAACGGCATATCCTTAGTCCATAAATCAATTCTCAGAGATTCTTTTGACTTATGATCCCAGACGGATAACAAAACGGCCTTCGCTGCCTCATTATCCACGCCTCCATCTTCGGCGGTCCATCGCAAAGTTTCAGGAATCTTATTTTCGTCTAGTGTTACGTTAATTTTAATTTCGGAAGTATGCTTTTCCATTATTTTAAGGGTTTGTATTTTGATTCATTAAAAAGTGCTTCAGCGTTCTTAATCATTAATTGCTGAACCGAAGATTCATTGTTCTTCATGTATGATTTTACAATCTGCCAACCTAGAAAGCGACCGACCATTCCCGGAGATTCATTATCTATTTCTAGATAAAACTTCGAAAACGGCGCCGGATTAATAAACTGAGCTGGTAATTTAATGTTTGTGCTAAAAAGTATTTCCTTTTCTACAAAATAGCGCCACATTTCACTTTCATTCTCTCTTGCCCAAGACAATTGCGCCTCTGTATAGCCTATTTTTTCGGCATCACTTGAGTTCGGAAGCCATAAGTCTTTTAAATAAAGCTCCTTTCCGTAGAATACCATTTGAGCCAAAAGAGAACGCTGCTTAGGTTTAACAATTAGCTGGTTTGCATAAGCTGATGCTATATCAGGTCCTATTTGGGATTCATTTAAATTTTGAGAAATATACTTTTTTATACCCCCATAGAAATCGTGACCGCTGCCTAAATAGGTGTCCACTGAGATTATAAGCAAACTATCCGAGATTATAATTTTGTTTTGATAATCTACATCGGAAGTGGCTGTAACAACCATAGGTGGCACAAATTTCGGAAAGTAATACTTAATATGTTGAAATATTGAGTGAAGTTCTGCTTCGAATTTTTCCTCAGTTGGAAACTTCTTAATAACCTCGGTATTTAAGAGCTGCTGGTACTTGTCATTTACTTTTAGGGTCCATATTGAATCGGGAAACTGAGCCGGAAAAAAAATTGGATATTTTGCTTTTAAAACTTTAAGATTTGACCGAGTTGCCTTAGCAAACTCCTTATCAAAACGAATAATTTCAACCTCGATAGGTATTGCCGCTATTTTCTTCTCAACACTACTCTTTGAAGAGCAGTTAATTAGCGAAAAACACATAAAAATTAAAAGACAATATTTCATAATTAGGGCATAAATAATTAACAAACGCTTCATGCCTCTTTAAATTTTACTTTTTGTTATTTTTGTTCGGCAAAGGTATTATTATAATCGTATTAAATCTCATAAAATGCAAACTGAAAAAGTTGTTGATTATATCGTTAATTGGTTGAAAGATTATGCCATCAAGGCCAAAATGAATGGATTCGTTATAGGTATAAGTGGAGGTATCGATTCAGCTGTAACATCTACACTTTGCACTAGGACAGGATTAGAGTTACTATGCCTAGAAATGCCAATACACCAAGCATCTTCGCAAGTAAGCAGAGCCCAAAACCACATTAATTGGCTTAAAAGAAATTATGCAAAGGTATCGATGAAGCAAGTTGAACTAACTCCGGTTTTTGACAGCTTAGTAGCAGCATTCCCCCCAGTTGTAAACGAGGAAGATAGATATATGTCTCTTGCAAATACTAGAGCACGGTTGAGAATGACCTCTTTATATTATTTTGCCGCCTTAAACAAATACCTCGTAGCCGGCACCGGAAACAAAGTGGAGGATTTTGGCGTTGGTTTTTACACCAAATATGGAGACGGAGGGGTAGACCTCAGCCCAATTGCCGATTTGATGAAGTCTGAAGTTTACGAAATAGCAAAGTTCCTAGGTGTTAATCAGGAAATTATCCATGCAGCGCCTACCGATGGACTTTGGGGAGATGATAGAACAGATGAGGATCAAATTGGAGCAAGCTACGACGAATTAGAGTGGGCGATGAAAATGCAAGAAAAAGGTAGGAATTTAGACCAATTTGTAGGACGCAAAAAGACTGTTTTTGAAATTTATAATCGCCTCAATAAAACCAATCAACATAAAATAAAACCTATTCCAGTCTGCGAAATCCCCTCCCAATTCAAGGATTAGGTGTTTTATATCGGGTTTTCGTTAAGTTGAACGAAAAAAATTTGTTGGCACTAAAGTTTTATCTAGTTTTGTAGTATAAATATTACAAGTTCCATGTGCTTATTTCAAAATTTGATTTAAGTTATTTTCATTTAGAAAAAAACTAGAAGAATGAAATCAATTTTTATTGCAGACCATCACCCAATCACTCGAAAAGGAATCGCCTGTATGCTTAAGAAAAGAAAAAACTTTACAATTGTTGGTAAAGCTAGTAGCGGCGGCGAACTATATAAAAACCTAAGACTATCTACCCCGGATATATTGATAATGGAAATAGATTTGCCAGATGTTAATGGGATAAATGCGCTACGAAGTATAAAAACGGAATTCCCAGAAATGCGGGTTCTTATTTATTCTACTCATCCTGAAGAGATTTATGCATTACGAAGCATTAAATCGGGAGCCGCAGGTTATGTTCCTAAAACTGCATCAATAAAATTATTTTTAAAAGCTTTGAAGCAAATCGGTAAGGGTGGAATTTTCTTAAACGAAGAGCTTACTTCCACATTTACGAGCAGAAACGTTGGAGAAACAAGTGCAATAAATCGTTACAAAAAATTATCCTCTCGAGAAGTTGAAGTATTAAACTTACTTTCTAGTGGCAAACGCAATAAAGATATTGCAAATGCGCTAAACATCAATGAGAAAACAGTAAGCACGTATAAAACACGTTTGCTTAAAAAATTGAAAGTAGATAATCTAGCCGACTTAATACATCAGTCTAGAATGTTTCAGTTTGGATAGACTATAAAACTCTATTTAATTTTTCAGAAAGCACCTTTTTAAGAGTTATATAATCTACAATATCTTGTAGACTATTTTCCCGGCTATCCGCTTCTTGTGTCTTAATTTCTTCCGAAAGTTCATTGATTTTTTGCGATACTAAATAGCGGCGAAGATTCAGTATTGTTTCACTGACTATTTGAGCAATAGTGTGTTTCTTCTCTTTTACGTAGATTTGCTTACTTTCCCAATCATGCAAGCTATAACGTTCGTCGTCCATTAGAATATCCGTAATTGACGAAGCCTTTTCTGTTTGTAGTTCGTTAATAAATACATCAATTTGAAAAGTTTGTTCTGTGTTCAGCTTATTTATTATTTCATAGTATAAGACTCTAAAATCTTCATTGGCAAATTCGATCTCATCATCCTGCAGATCAAGATATACCTTTTCAAACACCTTAGCTTTTACTGTTTCAGGTTTAAAACCAATTTCTCCTTTCTCATTAGTTTCAAGTATTAAATCCTCGAACTCTTCTTCTACCATACCGTATAAGAGCAACAATTCAATAATCTTACGCTCGAGCTCATAAAGTACATTTACCTTTTTAGCAGATTGTTTTTCTAAAGGTACTACATTGAAAACCTGTGGAGCTGCGGTCTTTTTACCTGTATCTTTTCGCTCCTTTTGAAGAATTTGAGCCAGTGTATTAAACAATACCTCTTCAGAAATATCCATGATACGCGAACACTCCTTTATATATACCTCACGCTTAATGACATCTGGAATTTTCGCGATGCTAACCACCATATCCCGAATCGTTTCTGCTTTTTTAATAGGATCATTCTTAGCTTCAGTTGCTAATACGGAGGCCTTAAAACTTATGAAATCCTGAGATTTTTCATTTAAATAAGTGGTGATCTCCTCTAAAGAGTTGCCTCTGGCAAAACTATCGGGATCTTCCCCTTCTGGGAAGGTGCAAATCTTCACATTCATCCCTTGTTCCAAAATAAGATCTACTCCTCTCAATGAGGCTCGTAAACCAGCCGCATCTCCATCAAAAAGAACCGTTATGTTTTTAGTTAAACGGTTCACCAATCGAATTTGATCCGAGGTAAGCGCCGTTCCAGATGAAGAAACTACGTTATGAATACCTGCTTGATATAACTGTATTACATCCGTATAACCTTCGACCAAATAACAGTTATCCTCTTTAGCAATACTTTGTTTTGCCAAGTATATCCCGTAGAGCACCTTACTTTTATGGTAAATATCGCTTTCGGGAGAATTGAGGTACTTAGCCGCTTTTTTGTCGCTCTTGAGAATTCGTCCACCGAAGCCTAAAGTCCTACCACTCATACTTAAAATAGGAAAAATCACGCGCCCCTTAAAACGGTCGAATTGTTTTTCTCCTTTGACAATACTCAGGCCAGTTTTCTCAAGATATTCGAGTTTATACGCTTTTTGGACTGCAGTTGTAGTAAAGGCATCCCATTGATCGAGGGAATAACCCAGCTCGAATTTTTTTATTATTTCATCGGTAAAACCACGTTCCTTGAAATATGATAGACCGATAGCCTTCCCCTGTTCTGTTTTAAGCAAAGTACTATGAAAGTAATCTTTGGCAAAGTCACTCACCAAATAAAGGCTTTCACGTTCGTCAGCTTGCTCTTTCTCCTCATTAGACTGAACTGTTTCCTCAATCTCAATTCCGTACTTTTTTGCTAAATATTTAATAGCTTCAGGGTAGGTAAAATGTTCGTGCTCCATTAGAAATGCAACTACATTCCCCCCTTTTCCACTAGAGAAATCCTTCCAAATTTGTTTTACCGGGGACACCATAAAACTTGGTGAACGCTCATCTGTAAAAGGACTTAACCCTTTAAAATTACTGCCTGATTTCTTAAGCTGAACGAAATCCCCAATCACCTCCTCAACGCGGGCAGTTTCGAATACATTATCTATGGTCGTTCTTGCAATCAAAAGAAAATATTTGAAAAAAAAAGATACACAAATATACTTTTAAATATCAAAAAAGTACTCCCGAAAGAAGCCTATTAATACAGCAAATATCCTATTGACTAATCCCAGTCCCATCTTAGCCCTAAGGAGATATTTCGTTGTTCTATGGGATTATCTTTAAATATAGTATTTAGATCGTATTTAGCATAAACTGAAATATCATTAAATCCAATATAACCACTAAGACCATAGATAAAATTATTTGTATTATAACTGGCTATCAGCTTTTCTTTCACACCCTCACCATCGACTTTGTACTTTAATTTCTGTCGAGACGATAATTTAAGTCCTGCATAGCCTCCCAGTCCAATTTTGAATTGATTGTGACTACTATATCGAAAATAACCATCCTTTTCAATTTTCTTTGAAGGCCCTAATTCAAAATGTATAGGAATGACTAAATTGTCTAATCTAAACTTTGATTTGTCTAGATTTTCAGGAAACACTTGTAATTCAGTTTGTGACCCTGTGTCTACAAAGTATCTGTTGTCGGTTGCCTTCAACCCATTCATCTGAAATGACAGACCATATTTAATTCTAAGCCAGTTACTCTCATTAAAAACCCTAGTTTTCCAAGCCAAGCCAATTTCGACATACCTGCTTCCACCAATTTTAAAATCGGAGTCGTCTAGAGACTCTCCCTCGGTGACAACATTGTTTAGACCAAAAGAAAAAACTAACGCGCTAGAAGTACGTTTGTCATATTCTCGCTTTGGTTTTTTTCCATCATTAATTTTTAAACCTAATAAGAAATCTCCACCTTTATCTAAAGCGCCAATTCCTAATTCAACTTTACCCATATTATCATTTAAACCTATCTCCCCATTTCGTTTTATAAGTGAGATTTGACTCTCTAGAATGGACACTTTATTTTCAATGTTAAGCGCATGTTTCTCTGCTGCAAGCTTTTTTAAAGTTTCAACCTCTTCCAATGTGATTTCTTGCTTTTCAAATCGGTTATTGATTAATTCAATTTCCTGTTTCAAAGCTCGCTTTTCAGCATTTACCACATCTTCTTTTTTCTCTTCAAGTTGCTCAATTACAACCGATTCTACTTCTGTTTTCTGGGAATAGCCCAAAGTTGTTGCTAAGACCCACATCGTTAGTGTGAGGCTAATAAGAATAATTTTCATAATGTTCGTTATTTATGTGCCCGAAAGGCTGATTGATGAATACTAATTATTGCGGTCTACAACGGCAGTTTTTATGATATTGTAGCCGTCTCCCAGAGCTGTAAAAACTTTTTCCCTAAACGTATCTTCCATTTCAATTTCAACATCACCAAGTAATGCTACTGGATCTACTTTCTTTGAATCAAGAATTTTTTCAGCTTGAATTTTACGCTCTGCATTTGTTAAAAGTGTATTGACCTCTTCTAATGAAACAGTTGTACTATTATCTTGTAATTGTCCTCGCTGCGCCACTAATTCGTCAATTCGTTTGTTTATTAAAAGCGCATCATTGCGGATAATCTCTTCCGGTATTTGCGATATTTTTCCAGCTTGATTTTCCGCTATAGTTTTTGCAATGGCCTGAGAAACTTCAATGGTTGTATTTTTCAGAACCAAGTCTTTTTTCTTCGGAAGTACTTTTTCTTTACCAGAATCCTTTTTCGTATTTAATGTTATAGAATTAGACGCTTCAGGAATTAAAATCGCATTAATATTCTCTTCTGAAATATTCTCTACTACATCTGGAACATTCTCAATAGGCAAGTCTCTTTCCGAAGTATGTACGTCAACAAAGTCGATCGAATTTTCATTTAGTTTATCACTCCTATTACTAAATACAGAAACCACAATTAATACCCCAATAATACTGGCCGCAATAGCATACCAGAATGTATAATTATTTTTCTTCTTAGAATTCTCATCCAATCTTTCACTTAATCTCTTCCAAGCATCTCCAGATGGCTCGATCTCTCGGCTTTCCAGTTTCTCTCGTATATTATCTTCAAATTTAACGGGTGCCATAACTAATAATATTTTGTTTATTCACTTTTGTCTGCAACATTCTGCGGGCTTTAAATAATTGTGTTTTTGAGGTACTTTCACTTATCTGCAAAAGTTCTGCTATCTCGCCATGCTTATATCCTTCAATGGCATACAAAACAAATACTGTCTTATAACCATCCGGCAGGGCGTCAATTAATATTTGTATTTCAGCCACTTCCAATTCTGTTTCCACATAAGCCACTTGCGACATTGAGTTTTCTATTTCAATGTCATCTCTAAAAAGCAACTTTTTGTCCTTTCGTAATTGCGAAATAGATTCATTAACCATAATACGTCGAATCCAACCTTCAAAACTACCTTGGGCTGCGTAGTTCTTTAGATGTGTAAACACTTTTAAAAAACCCGTAAGCATAACCTCTTCTGCTAGATCATTATTTTTAACATACTGCCGACAAATGCTGAGCATCTTTGGCGCAAATAGTTCAAACAACTCATGCTCGGCTCTTCTGTTACCTTTCTTCGCTTTTGCGATTAAGGATGAATAGTTTTTATGTAGTGATCTTATTTTCAAAAAAAGCAGTTATCTGATGGTTCTATTATTAAAGACGAGGAATTTATAAAAAAGGTTGCCTGAAGGTAAAAAATTATTTTTAAAACCCTAACGTTCAGATTTTCAGAATAAGAATAATTACGGAGATTGAAACTTACTGCTTGCGATCAATGACGTAGTTGACCATTAATTCGAGGGATTCTTTAAAAGGAGAACTGGGGTAAATTTGAAGTAACACAAGTGCTCTTTGCTGATAATCTTTCATAGCCTCTGAAGCGTATTGCAGACCACCATTATCTTTTACAAAGCTAATAACTTCCTTAACTCTTTTCGTGTCTTTGTTGTGATTTTTGACTGAATTAATAAGCCATTTTCTATCTTTCTCTGAAGCATTATTTAATGCATAGATTAATGGCAGTGTCATTTTTCTTTCTTTTATGTCAATACCAGTAGGCTTGCCTATTTGCTCATCGCCATAATCGAAAAGATCGTCTTTAATTTGAAAGGCGATTCCAATGAGCTCACCAAATTTTCGCATATTTTCGACTTTCTCAGAATCTGCGTTTACCGATTTTGCTCCCATCGCACAACAGGCAGCAATAAGTGTAGCCGTTTTTTGCCTGATAATTTCAAAATAGACAGCCTCTGTAATATCAAGATTCCGTGCTTTTTCTATTTGGAGAAGTTCTCCCTCACTCATCTCTCTAACAGCTACTGAAATAATTTTTAAAAGATCAAAATCATCGTTATCAATGGACAAGAGAAGGCCTTTCGATAGTAAAAAATCTCCTACCAAAACGGCAATTTTGTTTTTCCACAGTGCATTTACAGAAAAGAAACCTCGCCTGCGGTTACTGTCGTCCACCACATCATCATGAACCAAGGTCGCTGTATGGATCAATTCAATAACAGATGCACCTCGATATGTTCGCTCATTAACCTCTCCATTGTTGTTCATTTTTGCAATTAGAAAAACAAACATTGGGCGCATTTGTTTCCCCTTACGATTTACAACATAATGAGTAATACGGTTGAGTAGTGAGACTTTTGAAGACATTGAAAGTTGAAACTTTTTTTCAAAAAGCTCCATTTCATACTCAATCGGTAATTTTATTTGAGATACTATTTTCATTGAATCTTCAAAAGTAGTTAAAAATGATAATTAACATAGTAATATCCAGTTACTCTATTT
>JBLHIC010000029.1:0-25586 GCA_047614245.1 Flavobacteriaceae bacterium | reverse complement strand
GGTGAAGGTTTGTAGAAATAATTCATGGGCAATCGAGTCTTGTTTTTTTTCAAAAAGCAACCCTCTTTGGTAATAATAATTCGGATTCAAAGGATGCTTTGAAATTAGATCCTTATAGATACTGTCTGCCTTTTTATTTGCTCCTGTGTTGGCCAATAACTTGGCATATTCATATTGTACAGCAGATCCAGCCGAATATTTTAGAATATATTGATCGTAATATTCCAATGATGAGATTTTATTGCCTAAAGCACCATAGGATTTTGCTATATACAGCAATTGCTTTTCGCTCGGATCTGTTTTTTTATAAACCCGAATCGCATTCGAATAATCACCTAATGCATACAAACTGTCTGCAACAGTCAAAGCCTCGTTCACTTGAGACGAGGCTTTGAAAGAAAAAATAATTAATAGTAAGGCAAGTATTTTATTCATTAACTTTAAATATAACCGGGAGGGAATATTCAACTGCTACGTTTATCCCATCTTGCACCCCAGGAATCATTACTGGCAACTGATTCAATGTCCATCGCATTTCAGCTTCTAAATCGGGGTGATTAGCCTTTATAGCTCTCACAACAACCTTGCCTTCTTTATTTATAACAAAATGAGTCATGATTCTTTGTTCACCAGTCAAACCAGTGTCTTTTAAGTTTTCCGTTTTAAAATTCTCTCCAATAAACGCTGAGATTTTTTGCGTGAAACACTTTTTAGATGCTTCTGCATCCAGTCCCTCACAACCTGGAAAAACAGGAACCATATCTATTTCCGAAAAAGGAACCTTGACTTCAGTATTGGATTCATTAATATATCCTAGACCAGCGAGTTCTCTTTGCTCCACCAAATACTCGTCGACAGAGGTGTAAATCTTATCCCCTTCTTTATGTTCTTTAGATAAAAATTTTATGGCAAGGAATTCCTCATCTGAGATGTTTCCCTTTTTCATAATTGCTTCGGCTAATTCGTTAATCTTATCCATTACCTCCGTTTCTGAGATTACTATGGTTTCGACTTCCTTAACAGGAGCCTGATTTGAGCAGGACGTATACACCAACATCGCAGCTACTACTGGGACTAGCAATAGGTATTTCAACTGAAAAATTTTGTTTGATTTTGATTTCTGTAACATGGTAATTCGTTTTTTGATTAATGAATGATTGAAAAATGTATTGATGAATGAAATTGATTCGGTTTTAAAAACTTGAGATAGCAATCCTTCGTAATAAGCGCGTTTCCCATTTAGTGCAGCTACCTCAGCATCTGCAGTGTACTCTTGAAGTAAAACCATCTTATTCTGATATACATATACCAGTGGATTGAACCAAAATAGAATTCGTAGGACTTCAAAAAAGATTAAATCTAGAGAGTGCCGTTGGTCAATATGAATTTTTTCGTGTAATAGAATATTAGTCTTTTGTACTTCGGAAAGTTGTTCCCCTAGAAATATGTTCTTGAAAAATGAAAAGGCTGTATCTGTATTTGGTAAACTATAAACCCTCAACCCATTTGCCGAAGTTCTGATTCCTAATTTCTTCAGTTTTGAAATCTTATATAATTTAAAACAGAAAACACCAAAACTAGCAAGAACTCCCACGCCCCAAATAAGTTGTCCTATTTCTGTATAACTCAAACCACTTACCGACGATATTGTAATTGCATCCAACGCTTCCGAAGTTAATGATGGCAGCGCTAAATTTCCACCTATCAATACTGATGGCAACTGCATCATAAATTCTTCTGGAATATTTTGACGGATTAAATCAATTTTTATTAACGGTAATATAAGACTCAAGATTGGTGTGACTATAAGATATAATCGATTGCATTTGAAGAAGGTTTCCTTTTTCAGAAGCAAATCGTACACCACTAGAAATAGCAGCTGAAACGCCAATATTTGTAATATATAATGTATCATTTCTTGATTTCTTCTTTGTTAATTTCTTTCATAATAGATTCCATTTCTGAAATACTTATGTCATTTTTCTTCATAAAAAATGAAACCATGCTCTTAAAAGAACCCTGAAAATACCCATCAACCAGTTTGTTTATCGACTGGTTGCTATATTCGGTTTTTTTAACTTTTGGGATATATATATGGCCTCGTCCTTCTTTTCTATAATCAACAAAATCTTTACTCTCTAAAATACGAACTATTGTAGAGACTGTGTTAATTGCAGGCTTAGGATTTGGGAGCTCTTCTCTAATTGAAGCTACATTACCTTCGCCCAGACTCCATAGGATCTGCATTATATCCTCTTCAGCTTTTGTTAATTGTTTCATTTCTTGATTGCTTATTTTTTCTAAAATCAAATATACAACTAATTACTTAGTTTAAACTAAGTAATTAGTTTAAAAGTTTGTAACAATTTCATTTTTTTATAGTCTTATTCACTAATGGATCTTGTTTTTATTATTTGTGGTTTAATTTTAATGTTCATTGGAATTATTGGCAGTATACTCCCTATCCTGCCCGGGGTGCCCATAAGTTGGTTAGGCTTGGTTATGTTATATTTTGCTCCATCCTTACCTTTCGATTCATTTTTTATAACAGTAACAGGTATAGTTGCTTTCACTTTATATTTCCTAGATTATATTATTCCTGCATTGGGAGCCAAAAAATTTGGCGGGAGCAGAGCAGGCATCTGGGGTACAACAATTGGATTGATGGTTGGGATTGTAACTCCTATCCCTTTTGGAATTCTAATTGGTCCATTTGCAGGTGCATTCATTGGAGAAACCGTATTCAATAAAACGGAAGGACCGCAAGCCTTTAAAGCTGCTATAGGTTCATTTATTGGCTTTCTAGGCTCAACTTTCATCAAGTTTACAGCAACAGTAGTTTATTTCGGGATATTTGTTTATAAATTAATGGCCAACTGGGATGTGCTTTTTACATCCTAAATTTTACGTTTATCTCACTCCAGAGTAGCAAAGTTCTGGATAAAGAAACTAAATTTAATAGCTCTGTCAATTTTCTCTGCCTCAATATTTATATGCTTTACCATCGAAGATCCCGTGGCAGTGGATCTATCCACAGAAGATGTTTGGGAGATGAAACATCAATACATTTATAAGGATAATGAAATAGCAGTATTTCGATTTAAATTGGTATAAAAAAAAGACGCTTATAGACAAATTTCACTGGATGAATACGGTGAACGATCTGATAGAATAAGAATAAAATCTGAAAACTATTTTCAATAAGTAAACTGCCTAAAGTTAGAGCCAACGAGGTATCAGAGCAAAGACGGCTTCGCGCAAAGAATCAAGACTTTTATTTATTCTGGCTCATGGTTCTAAAAGTCTTTAATTGGTGTTGGCCACAAGAATAACAAAAGTGAGGCAAAACTGGAATTAAGTGAAGGCTGATAAAACGTCTGCTGTTGGTTTCTAAATCGTTGTTTTCCTTTATATCTAAAGCAAGACAAAGCGTCATCAATCTTATTATAGCCAGACCGTTTTTTCTTCAATAGATGAATTCCGATTTCCCTCTGCTAATTCATCATCATACCTTCCCATATAGAAAAAACCCAAACAACGTTCTCCCTCATTCAGCTCAAAGAAATCGGCCATATATTTTACAATCCCGGGGGATCCCCAATATGCACCAATTTTCATTTCGTGAGCAACTAACCACATATTTTGCACAGCCATAGCTGTAGCCGCAATTTCTTCCCATTCAGGAATTACCCCTTCCGGATCGCGTTGCATACATATTGCTATAACACAAGCTGCCTTTCGCGGGTTCTTTTTGTACTTGTTGTATTTGAACTCAGAAGGGTTCTCCGTCTTTTCTTTATAGGTATCAGCTAAAAAATCGGCCAATTTGCCTTTCATCTCACCTTGAAGCACTTTAAAACGCCAGGGCTCGGTGCGTCTATGTGTTGGCGCCCAATTAGCTGCAGCGAGAATTGCCTTAATTTCTTCTTCTTTTATTACTTCATTGTTGTATTGAGCCGGAAAGACAGCCCTTCTGGATTTTATTATTTCTGAAATCATTTGCTTTTTTTTGAACTTAAAGATACAATTTTACAGATTGTAATTCTTTAAAAAAGTGACTACAATTCACGAAAAATTAATGTCAATTGAAATCAAAAATCTTTAATGTGCTAAATGTCGTCGATTCAAATTGTCATCGCCAAAGTCCCTTGGTATATCCGTTGGAGCAATTACGGTGGATTCATCTGTCAAAGCCCTCATAAATGCAATTACGTCTTTAATTTCAGCTTCAGTTAAGTTTAGCGAATTTGAGCTTAATGTTTGATATTCAAGATTAATACCTCTTCCTGCACCCCCACCTTCATTATAGAAATCCATAACCTCTTCTAAAGTATCAAAAACCCCATTATGCATATAAGGTCCAGTCTTATCAATATTCCGTATTGTAGGCGTTTTGAAAGCATTTTCATAAAAAGGAGCAACTTCCTGCGTCATTCCATTCCCCGATCTACCAATATCATCATCTAAAACTAATGGTTTGTGTTTTTCCTTCGGAACTCCTAAAATTTCACTTTCACTTTCGATATACATAGGAGGTACATTACCACTATAGAGAGGGATAAAATGACAGCTGGCACACGCAGCTTTGCCCGTAAAAAGATTAAATCCCCTTGCTACATCTTCAGGCAAAGTAGCTACTTTACCCTGGAAATACTGATCAACAGGATTATCAAAAGAATTTAATTTCATCACGTAGGCAGTCAGAGCATAGTCGACATTATTAAATTTTATATTTTTATTCTGACCAGGAAAGGCATCTTTGAACAATTGAGAATAGATTTCACTGTTATCGAGTTTTTCAACTATTTCTTGATAGCTACTATTGAACTCGTCTTTACTTAAAATAACATGTTCAAATTGATCTTCCAATCGTCTAACCCTTAAATCGTAGAAAAATCCAGATGCATAAACGGCATAATTTAAGGTCATGGCGTTTCGCTTAATTGGGACGTCTAAATTTGACATACTGGTCTTTAAACCATCTGTAAATGCTTTTTCCGGCATGTGGCAACTCACGCAGGCCAATTTATTGTTTTGAGAAAGAACAGGGTCGTAAAAAAGTAATCTTCCCAGTTCGGCAATTTTATTGAAATTACTATCATTGGCGACGCTAACATAGTAATAACTATCTAGAAAGTCTTTTTCAAAGATGTTCTCTGAATTATAATTTACAGCTAGTGGATATTTTGAAACTTCAAATATGGTTTCATAATCTAATGCCAAATGAATATCCTTGATTGCTTTATAAATTGGATTAATGACTTCTTTAATAAAAGAAAGTCTATTAAAAGTATTAAAATCGGCTGCTTGGGTTTGTTCCATTCCAGACTTAAAAATGCCGGTTATAGCTTTAAGAAGATTAATTCTATTCGCATTCTTTAATTCAGAAGCGTAGGTGTCAAAATAAGAATCTAAGGTTGCTAATACAATGTTGGAATCACTAAGGCCCTGAAGTGTTCCTGGCGTGTCAAAGCCCGTTATTCCTAGTGCCGCCATACGAATAATGGCTTGGCGAGAAGCTTCAAAAAATTGACGATCTGATAGCTTTCGATTTTTAAAATACGCAACTATTTTGTTTACGTCACTCGTAAATTGAAAACTAGCATCTAACAATGCTTCTTTTTCTAAAGCAAGGTTTTCGTTTCCAATATATTCGTCGAGAACCTGTAATCCTTTTGGCTCAATTATTCTTAGGTCTGAAACTTTAGATTCCAGTTTAGGTAGTGGTGGTCCGTTTAGGACCCTATCGGTTGCCTCTTTATCTAGATATTCTAAGAAGAATTCTACTTTTTTGAAGGAATCTCGAAGCTCACGATATTCTTTTTTAATGGATGCTTCGGAAGAGTTTGAAATTACATATGCTTCAACTGAAGATTGAAAAACTTTAGAAGATTCTGCAAATTCGTTGAGATCTTTTTGAAATTTCTTATTTACTAGTCCTATTGATTTTTCGACATAGTTTGACGAATCAATTTTAGGTTTACTCGCAGTAATAAGTATAAGGGATAAGATAAAACTTCCCATTAATAAAATAGAATCGGAACTCATAATTATATTTTTTAAACATGAAAAAAAATCGGGCACTCATCTAAAAAAGCACCCGATTACTACTAACATAAAATAAATTATTCTACTAAAAGCTTCTTTGTATCACCTTCAATGGTTTTCAATAAATAGGTACCCGCTGTAAGTCCTGAAATATCAATAGAGTTCACATTACGATACACCCTTACTCTTTTTCCAGAGATATCGTATAAAGCGACATCTGTTGTTCTACTTAAATACACAATTCGTTCTGTTGGGTTCGGATAGATAACAAATTCCGTTGCCTTTACTTCACTCAAATCTGGAACAAATAAAGTGCTTATCGCTCCCGAATCATCAAAACCTGTAATAGCAAATGTTAATGAGTTGTTATAAGGAAATGGGTTAGATGTATCAGGGTGTTGGCTGTTTACCAATATAGACTTTCCATCGGCTGTTGGGCAAGCTCCGGTTATCTCAGCACCTCGCGGAGTTTGAGTCAATCTAACTAAATCATCGACAGTTGGATCGACAATCTCCATATCTAAAATATACATTTCGCACATTCTGTCATTGGGATATTCCAAAGGAGTACGTCCAAATGAGGTTCCGTTAAGGTCTTCGTTAATTAACATATAACGTTTGTCCTCACCAGCAACATTTACATACAACATATTGAGACCATCAGGGTTCGTAAGATGCTTACTCGGATAATCTGCTAAAGCGGGACTTGTTGCAAAATAAGGCCCTCCTTCTACAAAAATAGATACTTCTTCAGTGGCAGGATCGTACATTAGTACTCTTCCATAATAATCCCAATAAGCTACATCATCTGGTCCGGTAGCACCTTGATCTATTGCTCTTTGAATATGATGTGGTGCATAAACAGCACCTACTGCAGCTTCATCTGACCAGGCTCCTGCAGGATTATCACGTCCCGTTTCTGTCATATAAATTTTTCCCGTCGTTTTATCGGTAGTTACCCACTCTAAGCGATTGAACATCGTTGCGCCAGACGAAACGGCTTCTGAAGTAAAATTCAACATTTTAGTAAAATCATTATTGTCAATTTCCACCCAGTGAGATCCGGCTCCGTCATGCTTATACACATAGGTTGTTCCTATTGTGAAATCACCGGGTGTATCAGCTACAAATTTTGTCAAAAAACCAGGTGTTGCATCAGCTCCAATGTAAACTGTTTTATTGTCTTCGGCTATAGTTCCTCCTTCAAAAGGTTGACGCCCCCAGTTGTATTGTTTACGCACCGCTTTTGCAGCTCTAGGATCAATCTCTACCATCCAGTTAAAATTTTCATACTTTGGAATCGTTTGAAAATTAGCCATTTCAAATTCTGTATACTTAATAGTATAATCCGAAATGTCACGCACCCCGTTTCCATTATTGTTAATACTGGCGTTATCTGTCCGAAACCATTCTTCGGCGGTCCAAATACGACCATCAATATTGGAGTTAATTCCGCCACAATTCATGCCAGTTTCTCCAACTACACTAAAGTCAACATTAAAGAAATCACCTTCACGACCGTCACTAAGTTTTTGAGGTATTATATATAGTTCATCGTTACTGGGTCGTCTTCCCATTAGAAAAGTGGTCATTCCACCACCATCACCAATCTTGTCGTCGGCAATAATCATTTCATGATTTACAGACACCCAACCTATCGCGTTAGGATCTTCTACACAGTCTTCAGCTGCTAAAGGAGTAAAACCAATAAAGTCGTGCCATTGCTTGGCTGGTACTTCTTCATTAATTCCAGTTTGCACCATATCTTCTCCTCCAACAAATAAAATTTGAAATTGAAATGGTGATGGAGGGACAACAACCTCAACAGCGTCCCAGTCTGCTTCTACAACTCGGGAAGGAAACTCGTTTTGAGAAAATAAACTAGCTGAAAGCACGAGCATTAAAATAAATAGTAATTTAGTTTTCATAATACTTTTAAAGATTAAAATGGTTAAAATGGTTAAATTTTCAATACTTAAAAGTATATTTCTGTTGTTACCAAAAGTTTTTATGCATATTAATTTAATATGAAAAATATGTTACCCACATTAAGTCAACATCACAGATATGTATACAAATCAACATATTCGTTAACTTTTTCTTAAATTAGAAGTTAAATCTGTTCGGTTTGCCTTCAAAGAATAAAGCGCAAGCCCTTTGTTTTCAAGAATATCAGTATTATCTCACTGATAAAAAGTAAATTCTAAAACTATTTCTGAAAAATTATTTAGAATATATCTAAATAGCATTTCTTATCGAAATGTATTTTCAAGAACGATAAATGGAATTCCATCTTCCATCCATTTTTCAACAAACCCCAATTTCGGAACTACTTCAAAAGCCAACGAGCCTAGTACTAAATCGATATCTCCATCCTTGTCATAGTCCGAAGCATCCATAACTATCCACCGACCCTTGTTCACCTCAGGAAAGGTTTGTAAATTAAAATCATTGTTTCCGGTATTTTCAAAGTATACAAAGCTCTCTTCAGGGGAGTTAACCCAATATGGGAAAAATGAGCCATGGTGGTGCTTGGTATTTGCATTTTCTGACTTGGAATAAGCCTTCTAAACTGTTTCAAATTTTTTGAAATCAGTTTCTTCGACGGAAGCGACAATGAATCAGGAGCATTTTCTAAATAATAATTGACAATAACGTTCCATTCCAAAGAATCGATACGTCTATCTTTAGGAAAGAGATTCGATCTTCTTACAATTTCTCCTCTTTCATTTTTCTCAAAAAGTGCTTCGCGCTCTTCAGGAGAATTATATATTCCATACATATAGCCCATTCGAGGTAGCATGAAATTTTTTCAAGTATCTTTATTTAGTAAATCAGGGTTAGGATATTGGTGACAGGCAGCACAATAAATTTCAGAAAGTTCCTTTCCATCATTTCTAATTACTTCGGAAGAACGTTTTTTTTCCGAAGTCTCTTTACACGAACTAATAAGAATGACGCTTACCAATAATAACCAAATATGCCTTTTAATCATGATTTATTTTTGTGCTAAACTTGATCAAAATAATAGCATTAATAGTTCTTCAGAATGTTACCAATATGTTCTAAATATAAATTTTCAGAGAATACAATTTAGTCTAAACATTTATTTAAAAATAAGTCGTTATATTTACGAAGGTATAACGACTTTCAAATGATTTCTGTAACTGAAGCTTTACAAATTGTTCAAAATAATATCAAACCTACGACAGAGATCGTTCAACTCGATCTCTCCAAGGCGAACAAATATATACTCGCCGAAGATATTGTTTCAGAAATAAACATGCCTCCTTTTCGGCAATCGGCAATGGATGGTTATGCACTTTGTTTAAATAACGAATTAAATTATCAACTAATTGGAGAAGTAAAAGCCGGGGATAACGCTCATCCTGTTCTGAAAAAGGGAGAAGCTGTTCGCATTTTTACTGGTGCTCCAGTTCCCGACACTGCCAATGCCGTTATAATGCAGGAACTTGTTCATGTAAATAATGACTCTATAACTATAAGTAAAGTCACTCCACTAAATTCTAATATTAGACCGCTTGGAGAGCAAGTTGTAAAAGGACAAATAGCACTAGAAAAAGGCACTACTTTAACCCCCGCGGCCATTGGCTACCTTACCTCCTTGGGAATAGAAAAAATTGAGGTATATAAAAAACCGTCTATTGCGATATTAGTAACGGGTAACGAACTTATTAGCGCTGGTACTCCCTTAAAATATGGGCAAATTTATGAGAGTAATGCAGCAATGCTAAAATCCGCTCTAATAACCCTTGGGTTTCAACAAATCAAGAATTATAAAGTATCAGATAATTATCAAGACACATTGAAGGTCCTTGAAAATATCATCTCAAAGCACGATGTTATTCTTGTCTCTGGTGGAATTTCTGTTGGTGATTATGATTTTGTTGGGAAGGCACTCAAAGAACTCGAGGTAAAAGAATTGTTTTATAAAGTGAAACAAAAACCTGGTAAACCCCTCTTCTTTGGCAAGAAAAATGACAAAGTGATATTTGCACTACCTGGAAATCCAGGTGCGGCACTCACTTGTTTCTATATTTATGTGCAATTGGCTCTTCAAAAATTATCTGGAAACCAAAGCTATGAAGCTACACGGTTAAAAGCCAAATCTAAATCTGAATTCATAAAAAAAGGAGATAGAGCACAATTCTTGAAAGCAATCTATAAGATGCCCACCGTAGAAATTCTTGAGGGACAAAATTCTTCCATGTTACACACTTTTGCATCGGGAAATGCATTGGTTTATCTATCGGAAGAAAAGGGTTCAATTAATATCAATGATGAAGTTGAAGTTATTCTTCTTCCAATTAGTTAGTAATGGAATATAAAATTAAAAGCAGAATATGGATTGAAGCTGATGGTGAGATTTTACTGGGTGAAGGTCGTGTGTCACTGTTAAAAGCAATTGAAGAAACAGGCTCCTTATCGAAGGCTGCAAAATCATTGGGAATGTCATATAAAAAAGCTTGGTCGTTGATTGACGCGGTAAATTCGAGAGCTAAATCTCCGGTTTGCAATACAACAATTGGTGGTAAAAGAGGCGGTGGAACTCAAATTACTCCTTATGGTAAAACCTTAATTGAAACCTATGAACGTATAAACAAAAATTGCTGGGAGTTTTTAGATAAACAAATTTCTCAAGCGAATTTAAAATGATCTTTGACATTGAAAATATGTGGCTGTTTCTTGGCCTACTCCCAATAATTGCATTTTTATATGCTAGTGTTGGTCATGGGGGAGCAAGTGGATATTTAGCCTTAATGGCTATATTTTCGTTCGCACCTGAAACGATGAAGCCAACAGCTTTACTGCTCAATATATTCGTCGCTGGTATTGCGTTCTATCATTATTATAAAGCAGGTCATTTTAATAAGAAACTATTTTTATCATTTGCTATCACCTCAATTCCATTGGCGTTTATAGGCGGAATGATTGAAGTAGATGCTTCACTTTATAAGAAAATATTAGCGTTACTATTAGTTTTCGCAATTTTAAAGATGTTGAACGTTTTTGGGAAAGAAAGCACATTAATAAGAGATATTAAGGTATGGCAAGGGCTAGTAATTGGAGGTCTTATTGGATTCTTCTCTGGACTTATTGGAATTGGAGGTGGAATTATTTTAACTCCGGTAATATTATTGATGCATTGGGGGAAAATGAAGGAAGCGGCGGCTGTTTCAGCCCTATTTATTTGGGCAAACTCAGTTTCAGGTTTAATCGGACAAGTGACCAGCGGAATTTCAATTGGAACTGAGACAATTGTTTTAGTGGCTATTGCATTTGTTGGAGGGTTTATTGGAAGCTACTTCGGAAGCAAAAAAATTAACAACCAATTGCTTCGATATATTTTAGCATTTGTATTGACGATAGCTTCAGTAAAATTATTTTTTGCTTAAATGAAGGAAACAAGAACAACAATAACGGGCATCATCTTGGCGGGGGGTAAAAGTTCAAGGATGGGACAGGATAAAGGGTTTCTGAAATTGAAGGGAGAAACATTTATGTCTTATATTATTGAGGCATTGAAACCGATTGTGGGTGATATAATTATTGTCAGTAATGATTCAGACTATGATGTTTTCAAGCTGAAAAGAGTTGCAGATGTTATGGAAGATTCAGGACCTTTGGCTGGACTGTATACTGGATTGCTGCATTCAGAAACTGAAAACAATATTGTTCTTAGTTGTGATGTGCCTTTAGTTACTACTTCAGTATTAAAAAAACTGATTGAAGAGTTTACTCCTGAAGCAGAAGTAATACAGTTTGAAAGTCAGGGAAAAACAATGCCACTTGTAGCAATGTATAAAAGGCATTGCATACATCCAATTCTGAAGCTTTTGCAAACTGGTGAAAGGCGGTTACAGTTCGCTGTTGATCAACTAGAAGTAAAAACTATACCGTTAGATCCCGAACTAGGAAAAACAGTTAGAAATATTAATACAATAGAAGAATTGAAAGAATTAAAACATGAATTTGAAAATTAGATATTTCGGATTATTAGCAGAAATAACAAATCGCTCTGAAGAGACGATAGCGTTTTCAAAAGCGTCTGTTTCAGATTTACTGGAGCTGCTTTTTGAAAAATATCCAGAATTAAAAGAAAAGGACTTTCAGGTAGCGCAAGATTTGGAAATTGTTTCAAAAGACACGCTTCTTTTGGAATCAGAAATTGCACTATTACCGCCATTTTCTGGCGGGTGATTTTAGACCTACCGCGATTAAAATATGAGGTAGGCATGAACTATAAAAAATAAGACGAGGTGAGATTCCTTACTCGTGCCTCCCCTAAAGCTGGGGCGATACCCAAACGTGAGAATGCATGAATAGATACAGCAGACATATCGTATTAGACGAAATAGGACAGGCAGGTCAGGAAAAAATCTCCCAAGCTAAAGTATTGGTAATTGGTGCTGGCGGATTAGGTTGTCCTGCGCTACAATATCTAACTGCAGCTGGAATTGGAGCTATTGGAATTGTTGATTTTGATAATGTGGAAGAATCCAACCTTCAACGTCAAATATTATTCGGCTCTTCTTCTATTGGAATCAATAAAGCAATTGCAGCTAAAAATAGATTGGAAGATCTGAATCCTACTATTCATATAAGAGCTTATCCTGAAAAACTAATTCCCAAAAACGCTCTAGAACTTTTTAAAGGCTACGATATAATTGTTGATGGAACCGATAATTTCGCAGCCCGCTATCTCATAAACGACGCCTCCATCTTGACCAATAAACCCGTGGTATACGGCGCTATTTATAAGTTTGAAGGACAAGTTTCGGTATTTAATTATCAGAACGGGCCAAGTTATCGTTGCCTATTTGCGACTCCCCCAAAAGCAGGGTCGGTGCCGAATTGCTCAGAGGTTGGAGTTTTAGGTGTACTTACGGGAATAATTGGGACGATGCAGGCGAATGAGGTTCTAAAAATGGTTTTAGGATTTGATAATGTCCTTTCAGGGAAACTCTTTTGTTTCAATGCAAAGACTTCGGAAACTATTACTTTAAAAATTAAAAAATCAGTTTCAGAAATTGAAAAAATAAAAGCCATAGAAGATAGCTTTTCAGATTATAATTCTGAATCTTTTTGCGAATCCCCCGTTACTGAAATTTCAGTAGAAGAAGCTATTCAACTAGGAAACTGTCAATTTGTTGATGTGAGAGAAGTAGGTGAAAAACCAACGGTCGAATTGTCTAACTGTATTCAAATTCCGTTAGGGAAACTCGAACAAGAATTAGATCAGATCGATTCAGAAAAGAATAAAATTCTATTTTGTCAGTCAGGAATTAGATCTCGAACAGCTGTGGAGATATTACAAAAACACAACCAACACAACTGCTACAACCTTAAAGGTGGTGCCGAAACAATTTTAGCCCATCAAAAATTAGAAATAAAATGAAAGAACGAAAAGCAAAAAATGTATTTATGGATGGGGCAATTTCATCACAATTTATTGGTGAATCTATTGCAAAGCATCAGTCCAAAACCACAATTGGAGCTCACAATATTTTTTTAGGACAGGTGAGAGCTGACGAGGTAAATGGAAAGCCAATAATCGCCATTGAATACTCCGCACATGAAGAAATGGCCAATGCAAAATTCTTTGAAATTAGAGAAGCTACCTTTCAAAAGTTTAACTTAACCTGCATGCATATATACCATAGTTTAGGTGAAGTAAAAGCAGGTGAAATCTGTTTGTTTGTTTTTGTCTCGTCACCAAGAAGAAAGGAAGTTTTTAAGGCTATAGAATATATAGTTGAAGAGATTAAAGCAAAGGTAACTGTTTTCGGGAAGGAAATATTTGAAGACGAATCGCACCAATGGAAAGTTAATACTTGATTGCAAAAATGTTGATTTGTTTATGGACATATCGAACTAAACGGTTAAATAGCAAACAGCTAAATAAATAATCAATTTCAACATTAAACGAATACACCGTTAAACAAATAAATGATTCAACAGTAAATAGTTAAACATAAAAATGGTAGATATTACTAACAAAACAAACACCCTCAGAATTGCTACTGCACAGGCAATTGTAAAAGTGAGTAAAGCAGAAACTATTGTCGCCATTGAAAATGACAGCGTACCAAAAGGAAACGTATTTGCCATGAGCAAGGCAGCGGGATTATTAGGGGTTAAAAAAACATCTGATATTCTTCCGGACTGTCATCCTCTTCCTATAGAATATACTGGTATTGATTATGAAATTAACGGGCTAGAGATAACCATTCTTTGTACAGTTAAGACTATTTACAAAACGGGCGTAGAAGTTGAAGCTATGCACGGAGCTAGTGTTGTTGCCCTCAATATGTACGATATGCTAAAGCCAATAGATAAAGGCGTAGAAATACATCATATTAAGTTATTGAATAAAAAGGGGGGGAAATCAGATTTTCGAGATCGCTTCAGAAAAGATATAAAAGCAGCCGTGATTGTTTGTTCCGATACTATTTCAAAAGGACAAAAAGAAGACAAAGCGGGGAAAGCAATTATCGCCAAATTAGAAGAATGTAGCGTGACTATAGCCGATTATATTATCATCCCAGATGAGAAGGAAATCATTCAGGAAAAAGCAAAGAAATTTGAAAGTGACGGTATAGATTTGATAATATTCACAGGTGGAACAGGCTTATCTTCACGAGACGTCACCCCCGAAGCTTTAAACGAAATTATTGACCGAAAAATCCCGGGAATTGAAGAGGCAATAAGAAGTTACGGACAAGACAGGATTCCGTATTCTATGCTTTCAAGAAGTGTAGCTGGAACTATTAATGACACCCTAGTACTTGCTCTTCCTGGGTCAACCAATGGTGCAAAAGAATCGATGGATGCGATTTTTCCTTCCATTTTACATATATTCAGAATACTAAAAGGCGCAAGACACGACTAATGAAAAACACGACACCCATCTTAACAGATTCACATAATAGAGCACATGCCTATTTACGTATATCGCTCATAGAACGCTGCAATCTTCGCTGTACATATTGTATGCCTGAAGCTGGAGTAAAGCTATCTCCTAGAAGTCATTTAATGACTTATGAAGAAATTTATAGCATCGCTAAAACATTTGTAGATCACGGAGTAACAAAAATTCGACTCACTGGCGGAGAGCCGTTAATTCGGAAGGATATTCCGGTTATTCTGGAAAAACTAGCATCCCTTCCAGTGGAACTTTCAATTACTTCAAACGCAGTCATTATTGATAGATTTATAGATACATTGAAACTGCACGGTGTTAAGAGCATCAACGTGAGCCTAGATTCTTTAAACCGAGAAAAATTCAAAGAAATAACCCGAAGAGATGAATTCGAAAAGGTATACAAGAACATTCTTTTACTAATATCTGAAGGGTTTAAAGTAAAGGTAAATGCAGTGTTAATAAAGGGATTTAATGAAGATGAGATTATTGATTTTATCAATTTCACCAAGGAGCTTCCTGTTTGTATTCGCTTTATAGAATTTATGCCTTTTGATGGAAACAAATGGGATATGAAAAAGATGGTATCTTATAAAGAAGTTATGGAAATTGTAAACTCTAGTTTCTCTGAGAAGCAAATAGAACGTCTTGAAGATGCTCCAAATGACACCTCTAAAAACTATAAAATAAAGGGATATAAAGGGAGCTTTGCAATTATCAGTTCAGTAACCAATCCTTTCTGTGATAGTTGCAATCGCCTTCGATTAACTGCAAATGGGCAGTTGAAAAATTGTCTGTTTTCTGCTTCGGAATCTGATTTACTTACAACATTACGAGAAGGCAAATCGATCGAACCCATCATTCAAAAAGCAGTTGCTGCAAAACTTAAGGTACGAGGAGGAATGGACACTCTTGAAAAACTACAAGAGCCCAAACTACATTCTCAAAACAGAAGTATGATAACTATTGGTGGTTAGCCTTGTATATTTTCTTATAATCTTCTTCCGTATCAATATCCGATATCAAAGGGTTTATATCCACGGTTGTAACAAATTTGGCTGACTGTTTAATCAATTCTTGTGCGCCGCGATCATCCGTTAGTCCTCTAAGTTTTTCAAAATACTTTTTGTCAAAAAGAGCTGGCACCCCGTATTTTCCGCTTCCATATTTAGTGGCAATAATTTGGTTTTCACCAACTTTAAACTTGTCTATCATTGTTTTTAAATAAAACGGAACGATTAATGGTTGATCTGGGAGTAGAATCAACACCGCGTCGCAGGTATCAAGGCTCTTAACAAGGTATTCTACACCGGCCGCAATCGAACTTCCAAGACCATTTTCCCAATCTTCATTCTTTAGAGTTTGTATTGACCTGTTATCTATTTCAGCTTTGATTTTATCATAGTATGCACCTAATACTAACACTATCTCCTTTTGACCCAATTCTTCAGCAGTGTCTATGGCATGTGATATTAACGTAGAATCTCCCCATTTCAGCAACTGCTTCGGACTTCCAATCCTCCTTGAAGCACCTGCAGCCGGTATTATTATTACAATATTTGATTCGCTTGGCATTTGTTTTTATTGATAATTAAGCGTGTATTCCGCCCTCCTTCTCTTTTAAAAGTATTGGTTTTTTATCTCGAACAACACTTAATATTTCAGACAATATAGACACAGCTATCTCCTGAGGAGTTTCTGCGCCAATATTTAATCCAGCTGGTCCATGAATTAAATCGATGAACTTTTCATCAACATCAGGAATGTAATCTATTAATTGCGAAAGCAGCTTTTCTCTACGATGCGCTGGCCCCAAAAGTCCTAAGTATGCCGGACTCGTATCCTTAAGCTCAATTAAAAATTTAAGATCGTTTGCAAAATTATGAGACATCAAAACAATCGCGGTTTGATCATCGATTTTACTCAACTCAAGCATATCTGGAGAAGCAGAATAAAAATCGGTTGCTCCAGGGAAATTGTCAATTGTCTTAGGCTCCATTGGTCCTGAAACGACAGTTACCTCCCAGCCATTTAAAGATGCGAATGTACAAAGCTGAACAGCGTCATGTTCAGCTCCAAAAATCATTAATTTAAAACAAGGTCGCATGGTTTGAGTAAAGTGCAATATGGAACTATCCAGTACTGCACTCTCTTGGGGAGGAATATCAGAAACTGAATACCCTAACTCTTGTAATTCAACAAAAGTCCCTATCCCATTAAACACGCCTTCTTCCTTTCTATAATATGAATCAAATTTAAATCTTTTTCGAATATTTAGACATTCAGAAAAATCGGAAACAAACGAATCATTTGGTTTAAATATCTCAATCAAAATATACAAAACACCTTCACAGCCCAATCGAAATCTACCATCGTAGATCATCATTTTTGATTTCCCATCTTCAAATACTGACATTGCCTTGCGTGCAATATCTTTTTCAACACAGCCGCCACTTACGGCACCTATCATTTCTCCATTTTCCAATAGTAGCATACGCACTCCCGGTTTTCGATACGAGGAACCATCCAAATCAACAACAGTTGCCAGGACTGTTTTCAAGCCCTTTTCTGTCGCCATTAAATATGCGGTCACTATATCTTTGAACTCATGCGTCATATTACCCAAGTACCTCTTTCAAATCTAGATTGTTCATATATGGTTGCTTGTAAAGTCGTTTCCCAGTAGCTTTATAGATAGCATTGGCCACAGCACCTCCAATGGGTGGCAGTGTAGGCTCTCCCAATCCAGTTGGTGCTATATCACTTTCAACAAAATGAACGTCTACCTGTGGAGTTTGATTTATTCTGATTAACTGATAGGATCCAAAATTATCCGATTGGGGCTTACCATCTTTAAATGTTAACTCTCCATACATTGAATGTCCAATTCCATCGATAACTCCTCCAACCACTTGGTTTTGAGCGCCAAGAGGATTAACTACAATTCCACAATCTACAGCACAGGTCACCCTTTTAACAATAGGGAGACCATTCTCTAATACAATATCTGCCACCTCAGCAACATGCGTATTATGACAATAATAAACTGCAAAACCCTGAAAAACACCTTCCGATACTTTCCCCCAGTTCGACTTTTCAATAGCCAGTTTTATAACCCCTTCTAGTCGCTCTGGACTATACTGAATTCGCTCATCTGTTGTTCCTTTTACTTTCTGAAGTAAATCTAAGTGTAGTTGAATTCTATCAACCCCAATACGTTCAGCCAATTCATCAAAGAAACTTTGCTCTGCGGAAGCTAGAAAATTGGTATATGGCGCTCGCCAAGCTCCTGTTGTAATATTGCTTTTATAATTTGCTGCATCTACCTGATAATTGCTTATCGCACCTGCCGGAAAGAAATTAGGAATTAACCCATACATATTACTATTAACGGATGCTTCCTTCAAATGATAGCCGGTTATTTCTCCATCTTTTATGGATGCAGCTATTCTATACTTGATTGCAGGTCTATAAATACCATCTGTCATATCATCTTCACGAGAAAAAATAACTTGCAGCGGACTCTTAACGAGATTCGAAATCTCTGCCGCCTCCAAGGCAAAATCTCCGTATAAGCGTCTGCCGAAACCTCCACCCATTCTTGTCATCTCCAAGCTCACCTCGCTCACATCTCTTTCAAGCATTTCCGCTATTCTTCGCGCAGTACCCGCTGGGGTCTGAATTGGACCAACCAACTCAACTTTATCGGCTGTCACATTCGCAAAGAAATTCATAGGCTCCATGCAGTTATGAGGCAAAAAAGGCGACTCATAGGTGCGCTCTAATACCTCATCTGCTTCTAAAAAAGCCTTTTTTACATCCCCATCTTTCCGAAGCGTCTCAAAGGAATTTCCATTTAGCAAACCCAATAATTTTTCATCGTGCATTGTTGTACTTTCTGCGGGAGAGTCCTGCTTCCAATTAGCAGTCAGAGCTTTTTTACCTTTCATCGCTGCCCAAGTACTAGTTGCCAAAACCGCAACTTTTTCACCAAAACGGATCACCTCTTTTACACCTTGTACGGCTCTTGCATTTACATCATCGAAAGAATCTAAAGTTTGCCCAAATGCAGGGGGTCTTAATACGGAAGCATAAAGCATTCCTTCTCGCTTATAGTCCAAACCAAACAATGGCTTACCTGTTACTATTTTATCTATATCTACATTACCGATTTCTTGTCCAATAATTGTGAAATTTTTTGGGTCCTTTAGTGCTACATTTTCAGGCACATCCAAAAGAGCTGCTTCGTTCACAACATCTCCATACCCCAATTTATCGCCATTCGCATTACTAATAACTCCCTCTTTTACTTTACATTCTGAAGGATCCACACCCCAGCGAGCTGCGGCAGCATTTACCAACATTTGTCGTGCCGTGGCACCAGTTTGTCTCAAAGGTTCCCAGCCAAATCTTATTGACTGGCTTCCACCGGCAACCTGTCTAGTATAATTTACCGTATCTAAATCACCCTGAACCACGTAGACATCACTCCACGCTACATCCAGTTCCTCAGCAATAAGCATTGGCATAGATGTCTTCACGCCTTGTCCTATTTCAGGGTTTGGAGAAAAGATAGTCACCTTTCCTTCGTCCGAAATTTTTATAAAAGCATTAAAGTCATTAAAATTTAACTTGCTAAGATCGATTGGTGGTTTTACTTCCGACTTACAGGCTGTAAACAGGTTAAAACCTATCAATAATCCGCCACCAGCTAATGAAGAAGCTTTCAAGAACGACCTTCTACTGAATTGTATATTTTTAGAATTTTTCATAGTGAATTATGGTGAGGTTTAACTTGTTTTATCGGATGCTACTTTCACTGCTTTTTCAATACTATTGTACGACGCACAACGGCAAATATTTCCTTGCATCGCATTTCTAATTTCTGTTTGGCTCGGATTTGAATTGGTTTCTAAGAAAGCAGAAGCCGTCATAATTTGTCCGGCTTGACAATACCCACATTGAGGCACATCAACATCTTTCCAAGCAACTTGTACAGGATGGGTTCCATTTTCTGAAAGGCCTTCTATTGTTACAATCTCAACCCCTTCCAATTGAGAAGCTACGAGCAAGCAACTTCTTTGTGCTATCCCATCTATATGAACCGTACAGGCCCCGCATTGACCAATTCCGCATCCAAACTTTGTTCCGACAAGGTCAATATGATCTCTCAACACCCATAATAGAGGTGTGTCACTATCGGCTTCGATTGATTGGGTTTTTCCGTTAACATTAAGCTGAAAAGTCGACATAGGCAGTTTGTATAAATTGTATATTACGATCGCTGATGGACCAATGAAATATTTCTTCTTAAATTTACTAAAAAAAAAGTACAATTGACTTTTTAAGAGATAATTAAGAACCTTGAAACTCTCCGAGGGTTTAGAACCCATGGAGAGTTAGAAAAAAAAAGTGTATTTAAGCATCTTCAACTCTCCACAAACTTGAAGCAATGCCCATCCCACTTGAAAACGGTAGTTATTAGTGCCTCAAAACAGTTTTCACACTTTTTTAATGCTTATACCCAATCCATTAACAAAAGACACAATCGAACCGGTAGCTTATTTGAAAAGAACTACGAAAGAAAATTGGTTCAATCTGAAGACTATTTCAGAAGGTTAATTTACTACATCCACAACAAGCCTGTACATCATGGATTTACAAATACTATTGAAGAATACCCCTGGTCGTCCTTTGGAAGAGTCTTGTCTCCTAAACGAACTAAACTAAAAAGAGATCGATTGATTCAGCTTTTCGATACCGTTGAGAATTTTAAACATTATCATTCGATAGATCAAAATTTAGATCCTATAGAAGGATTAATAATCGAATAACTTCTCCTAACCTTAACCTTCACCTCCCAGAGTTTTGAACTCTGGGAGGTGAAGGTTAGGTTGGTTAAATTTTTAAACTCCGACGGGTTTATATTTCCCCTTACTTTTCCTAATTCTAACCGCAACCACCTTATACTCTGGGCACATTGCTTCAGAGTCATGAATATCACCTGTTAAATTATTGATCATAATTTCAGGGAAATGAAAAGTTGTACTTAAAATCCCGCTTTTAACCTCGTCTGTTATACGGGCCTTAACATCTACTTTGCCACGGGGTGATTCTAGGCAAACATAATCCCCTTCAGAAATTAGATTCTCTTTCGCATCTTCAGGGTTGATCATTAAATAATCATCTTTCAGAATCAGTTCATTAGCAGTTCTGCGAGTCATTGCACCGCAGTTATAATGTTCCAATTCACGGTTCGTTGTAAGAATATATGGATAGTCTTTAGCATGAACCGTGAGCTCTTTCGTTTCCTCCCAAGCATTAAATTCAAAATAGCCTTTCCCTCTTTTGAAATCAACTGTATGTAAGATTTTTGTATCGGTTCCATCTTTTGCGACAGGCCACTGTAAGCCATTCTTGCCTAATCTTTCCCAACTAATACCTGCAAAGAAAGGTACAATCTGTGAAATTTCTTCCAACATACCTTCTGGCGTATAATCCGGTTGTGGGTAGCCCATTTTGTTCATTATCTCAACGATAATCTGTCCGTCTGGTTTAGAACCTACTACTGGTTTCACCACCTGCCTTACGGCTTGAACTCGTCGTTCACCATTGGTGAAAGTTCCGCTTTTCTCTAGGAAAGAAGCTCCTGGTAGAATCACGTCGGCATATTTAGCTGTCTCGGTCATAAAGAGTTCTTGCACTATCACAAGGTCTGTAGCCTCCAAAGCCTTGATTACCTTCTTGGTGTTAGGATCTGTTTGTACAATATCCTCACCGATAACCCAAAGTGCCTTTAGTTTGCCATCAAGTGCGGCATCGAACATCTCAGGGATTTTGTAACCGATTTCCATTGGGACATCAACTCCGTAGAATTCGTTGTACTTTTTATTTACATCCTCTTTGGTGATATCCAAATATCCAGCACCTTGGTGAGGCTGCACTCCCATATCGGCACTACCCTGAACGTTATTTTGTCCTCGCAACGGATTTACACCAACGCCTCTACGCCCAATATTTCCGGTTAGTAAGGCCAAATCTGCAATTTGCATCACCGTAAAGGTTCCTTGTGAATGCTCTGTAACACCCAATCCGTGAAAAGACATAGCATTTGGCGCGGTCGCGTATGCTATTGCAGCGTCTTTAATTATATTTCTATCAACTCCACATACGCCTTCTAGGTGATCCAAGTCAATATTTAGAATTTCCTTCTTGAAGTCTTCAAAACCTTCAGTCCTACTATCAATAAACTTTGCATCTGCAAGCCCTTCAGAAATAATATAATACATCATCATATTAAGCACCGCGACATTCGTTCCGGGTCTTAATGGGATATGATGTGTTGCATATCGAGCTAATTCAGTACGTCTTGGATCGATTACAATCGAGACATTATCCAACTTCATCGAGAACTGCTTTAACTTGGCTCCTGTTACCGGATGCGCATCGGTTGGGTTCGCTCCAATAACCAAAATGCAATTTGTGTCCTTTATATCGTCAATAGAGTTAGTGGCTGCCCCTGTCCCAAAAGTACGCTGCATTCCTAATGCCGTCGGTGAATGACATACTCGGGCGCAACCGTCAATATTATTCGTTCCTATGACGGTTCTAATAAATTTCTGCATCAAATAATTCTCTTCGTTGGTACATCTAGCCGAAGAGATCCCAGCTATAGAATCGGATCCAAATTCAGATTTATAAGATGATAATTTTAAAGAAATATAGTCGTAGACTTCGTCCCAGCTTACTTTTTCAAATTTACCATCACGCTTTATCATCGGCGAATCTAATCGTTCGGGATGATCATAAAACTTAAACGCGTAGCGACCTTTTATACAGGTATGGCCCTGATTTACCTCGGCGTCGTAAGGTGCTGTAATACTTAAAATTTTCCCGTTACTGGTAGACACTTCTAAATTACAACCCACGCCACAATAGGTGCAAATTGTTCTTGTCGTATCTGTTGCTTGAATTGCTTTAGACTGAAATACATCTGAGATCGCCGAGGTCGGACAGGCTTGAGAACAAGCACCACAGCTCACACAATCTGAATCCATAAAAGATGAATCCATTCCCTTAATAATGTGTGAATCAAATCCTCTACCCGACATACTTAAAACAAACTCTCCTTGAACCTCATCGCAAGCACGCACGCAGCGATAGCAGTTGATACATTTTGACAAATCGGAAGTCATATAAGGATGACTTAAATCTTTCATTCTAAACAAGTGATTATCTCCTGCCGGATAGCGAACATCTCGAATCCCAACTTGAGCAGCAACCGTTTGTAGCTCACAGTTTCCATTTACCTCGCAGGTGAGGCAATCTAATGGGTGGTCGGTTAATACCAACTCAATAATATTTTTACGCAGGGCCTTCACCGAATCTGTACTTGTATAAATATATTGAGCTTCAGCGACTGGAGCGTGGCAAGACGCCATCGTTTTTACTGGACCATTTTCATCAAGTGCAACCTCTACGCTACACACTCTACAGGCACCAAATGGGTCCAAATTAGGTGCGTCACATAAGGTTGGAATCAGATTTTTATCTCTATATCGTCTTATAAACGATAACATCGTTTCTCCTTCAACTATTTCAAATGCTTGATTGTCTATATAGGCCGTTTTCATCTCTTTCAAAATTAGTTGAAGTATTGTCTTAGTTCGTCGTCAAAGTATTGCATTGCATTCCGCACTGGCAAAGGAATTCCGCCTCCATGGGCACATAAAGACCCTTGCTCTAGCGTGGTTAATAAATCGGTGAATAGTTTTCGATCGATTTTGTAATCTGAGGTCAGTGCTTTTTCAGATAATTCTTGTCCGCGCTTGGTTCCTAATCTACAGGGGAAACATTTTCCGCAGCTTTCATAAGAGGCAAAATCAAATAAATGTTCGATTAGTTTCATAATCGGGTACTCTTTCGGAATACTAACAACAGAGGCATGCCCTAATAAAAACCCTTCATTTGAAAACGACTCGAAATCTATCGTTAAGGCATCAATTTTAGAAATTGGAACTAGACCACCAAGTGGACCTCCAATTTGAAGCGCTTTTATTTCAGATTTGAAGCCACCTCCTAGGTCATTCACAACTTCAGACAAAGGTGTTCCCATTTCAACTTCATACATCCCTGGATTATTGAAATAGCTATCCAAGCACACTAGTTTTGTACCCGATGATCGATCGGTTCCAATCTGTTTCCATGCTTTCCCTCCTTTCGATATAATAAAATGTAATGCTGCTAAAGTCTCAACATTATTAACTGTGGTGGGTTTATTAAAAAGCCCTTTTTGAGCAGGAAATGGAGGGCGGATTCTAACTTCCGGACGCTGTCCTTCAATAGAGTTAATCAATGCAGTCTCTTCCCCGCAGATATAAGAACCCTGCGCTCGGATAATTTTAAAATCAAAATCAAAACCGCTGCCATCAATATTTTTACCAATTAGGCCATTAGATCGCAAATCGTCAATTGCCTCTTGGACAATTTCTGAAGCTTCTGGATATTCAGCTCGTATATAAACTATTCCATAATTTGACTTTGCTACATAACCGGAAATCAACATCCCGAACAAAACCGAATGCGGTCTTTTCTCAAGAAGATATCTGTCTGAATAAGCTCCGGGATCTCCTTCGTCTGCATTACAAATTATAAATTTCGTGTCATTCTCTACATTTCTGCAGAACTGTAATTTCATTCCCATCGGAAAGCCGGCACCACCGCGACCGCGAACATTGGATGTTTTAATCTCTTCTAAAACCGCCTGTGAGTCTTTCTTAAGAGCTTCTAAAAAAGGCTGGTAATAGTCTGAAATATTGGTAAAAGCTTCCGTTAGAATTGCTTCCCCATTGGCCTTGACATTATAGACGTCTTGATTTAAATCGTTTTCAGAAGTAAGGATAGTCTTTAAATTATCGGTAGAGCTTCCAGAGTAATTTTTTCCTTTATAATGAAAAGCGGAATTCTCATGACACCTCCCCAGGCACGTCATGTGACCAATTTCATCTGCATCAAAAGTCTCACTCAGTGTAGCTATTACTTTCTCCTGAGTTCCTGCACAAACGCAGGCTGTACCATTGCACACATATACTTTTTTACCTTTGTTTTCAGGTTTCAAAAAATCATAGAAACTCGCGGTTCCATAAGCATTGGCCTTCCCAATTAAAAACTCTTCAGCCAGTTTTTCCATCGCCTCGTCACTAGGTGCACCGTCTGGTTTAGCCAGTTCTCCCAGTTTATTAAAGAAACTATCTTCTACTCCCTTCCGACCTAATAACTCGCTTAAATTATCTGACATGTATTAACTGGCTTTTGTGTTTGATTGATTGATTTTTGTGCGCTGCGGATTCGAATAGCAGGTCGCTCTCTGATCTCTACAGAATGCAAATAAGGTAATTCCAAGCTCCTTAGCGTAATCAACGGCTAAAGAAGAAGGCGCTGAGACCGCACTTAGAAAAGGGATCTGTGCTTTAAAACACTTAATAACGATTTCATAAGAAATTCGACCACTTACCGTAATAACTTTGGCTTGTTTCAGTTTTTTTGAATGAATCAACTCCCCAACAACCTTATCTACCGCATTGTGTCTCCCAAT
>JBLHIC010000028.1:0-25708 GCA_047614245.1 Flavobacteriaceae bacterium | reverse complement strand
AAGTGATAATGAGAATCTATCATTGGTAGAAATGGAAGAGAAATCTAGAAAAACCACCAGAACTTCACTAACAGAATATTTTGATTTTACGAATGATCTTGAACGAAAGGATTACTTCGCTGTTTTTCTGAATACTATGGTTGAAGAGTTTGATCCACATACAAATTATTTTGCGCCGCCAGATCGCGATCGTTTTGATTTGCAAATGTCGGGGAAACTTGAAGGAATTGGGGCCAGACTTCAGAAGAAAAATGACTATATAAATGTTATTGAAATTATTAGTGGCGGTCCTGCATGGCGAGGTGAGCATATTCAAGTTGGTGATGTAATATTGAAAGTTCGGCAGGATGGTGAAGAAGATGCTGTGAGTATTGTAGGTATGCGCATCGATGACGCTGTTAAGTTAATTAAAGGCCCAAAAGGATCTCAAGTTACATTAACGATTAAGAGGGTTAATGGTGCAATTGAAGATGAAGTCATAACTCGTGATGTTGTTGAATTAGCTGAAACTTGGGCGAAATCCACAGTTATTGAAAAGAATGATAAGAAGTTTGGGTTGATTAATCTCCCTGCTTTCTATTTTGATATGGAAAACTATAAGGAGCGAAACGCTGCCAGTGATGTCAAACGAGAAATAGAACGTCTTAAAGCAGAGGGCATGGAAGGTCTTGTCTTAGATTTAAGAAACAATGGAGGAGGATCGTTGCGAGCGGCAGTTGATATAGGGGGACTTTTTATTAAGAATGGTCCTATAGTTCAGGTTGCCTCAAGTGGTGAAAATAAGGAAGTGCTAAAAGATAAAAGTAATGAAATCACCTGGGATGGACCTTTGGTAATATTGGTCAATGGTTTGTCAGCATCAGCTTCAGAAATTTTAGCTGCAGCAATGCAGGATTATAAGAGAGCTATTATTATAGGTAGCAAACAAACTTATGGTAAGGGAACGGTTCAAAATCTTATCGATTTAAATCAATGGTTAAGGAAAAATGATTTGGGAGATATGGGAGCCTTAAAGCTCACAACTCAAAAATTCTATAGGGTGAATGGTGGATCGACTCAATTGGAAGGTGTGAAAAGTGATGTTGTGATGCCAGATCGTTACAGTTATATGGAAGTTGGGGAACGTGATTATGACAATCCTTTACCTTATGATAAAATCGAACCAGCTCAGTATGATATTTGGGATGGATATATAGATTTTCAAGAGACAATTGATAAAAGTAAAGCTAGAATGGTTCAAAATGAACAATTGAAGCTAATCGACGAGAATGCACAATGGATAAAAAAGAGGCGTGATGAAATGGAAGTTAGTCTCAATTATGAGGCATATCGAGATGAGACTTTAAAGCGAAAAGATGAGGCTAAGAAGTTCGATGCTGTGAGTAACTATGATAATAAAATGAATTATAGGTCGCTAGCAAACGAAGTTGCTTTGATGAAACAGGACACTACATTAAGAGAAAAACGTAAAAGATGGCATAAAAACCTTACGAAAGATATTTATGTTGAAGAAGCTGTTAATGTATTGGAAGATTTAAAAATCAGTAATATCAAAGCTGGCAAACTAGCAGATATGAAAAATTAAGAATAGAGACCTTATGAACTAATGTATGGAATGTTTTATGCTTTGAAAGACTAAATTTTCTGTAATTTCACCAGGTGAAAACAGCAACATCATTAAATAAAATTGCGCTCCATAAGTTTAAAAGAAACTTTTGGGGCGTTTTTAGTTTTGGTTTTTTATTTCTGTGTGTCTTGATTGCAGTTTTTGCTTATGCCTTGGCACCTGATGATTCTCAAAATGCCAATCAGATGCACCTTTCTATTCACTCTAAATCTCCGGGGTTTAAAACGAAAATACTTACCATTCCCGTTATTGTTAAGGAAGAGAGCAATATCTCGGAATTTTTCTTCGGAATTAAAAATGCAGATACAGAGGTCCCAATAGCCGGATATCTATTAAAGGAAGGCGCTATACAGATAACCGATTATACTTCAGATGGAACTGATGGCTTGGAAAGGGACTTTACATTGTCGCTTTTCCCTAAAGCAAAAACGGTCGATGACATACCCGGTTTATATGTTTCAGAAAAAAAATTCATACTTGGAACAGATAAATACGGAAGAGATTTATTGAGCCGAATGCTTATTGGAATTAGAATCTCACTAGCGATAGGGTTTGTAGCCGTTTTTATATCCCTACTCATTGGAATTAGTTTAGGAGCGGTCGCTGGTTATTTTGGAGGGAAGGTTGATGCAGCTATTATGTGGGTAATAAATGTTACTTGGTCGATACCGACCTTACTCCTAGTGATAGCAATAACGCTGGCTCTTGGTAAAGGATTTTGGCAAGTGTTTATTGCTGTTGGACTTACAATGTGGGTAGAAGTAGCTCGCGTCGTACGTGGACAAGTTATGAGCGTTAAAGAAATGCAATTTGTAACCGCAGCTCGTGCTTTGGGATTTACAAATTGGAGGATTATTACAAAACATATTTTACCCAATGCGATGGCCCCGGTGATTATAATATCAGCTGCTAATTTTGCAGGAGCAATTCTCATTGAGAGCGGACTTAGTTTTTTGGGGATTGGCGCGCAGCCGCCTATACCTAGTTGGGGAGGGATAATAAAAGATCATTATGCTTATATTATTTTAGGGAAACCGTATTTAGCAATAATTCCTGGACTGGCCATCATGAGTTTGGTGACTGCTTTTATGCTTATTGGGAATGCATTACGAGATGCATTGGATGTTAGAAATGACTAATCTATTGTTGAAATGAAGCGTAAATACGGATACACAATTATCATTGTTATAATAACTATTAGCCTTTATTATGCTGAAAATTATGTAGACAAGTTTAATGAAGACTACCCTGATACCAACTCAACCGAGGCTAGTCGTGTCACTTCAGCCTTTGATGATAGCTTCTTACCAACTTCAACAACAGGAGTTATAGTTAAGCATGCGTATTATTCTTTATCTTATTCTGAAACCCACGAACAAGCCGAGTGGGTTGCCTATGAGTTAAAGAAAGAACATTTGAAAAAAAATAATTTTGAACGCCCATATTTTGTCGAGGATCGAAGTGTAAAAACTAAATCGGCCAATTATAAAAACTATAAGAATTCTGGATATGATAGGGGGCATCTGTGCCCTGCGGGAGATAGGAAGTTTAGTTATAATGCCTATCATGAAACATTTCTAACAAGTAATATCAGTCCGCAGAATCATGATTTTAATGCAGGGGTTTGGAATAGCTTGGAACAAAAGATCCGATTTTGGGCAGAAAAATTCGATGGTGTTTATGTTATTACTGGAGGGGTTCTTAAAAATGGATTAAAGCGTATAGGGGAGGAAGAAGTAGCCGTTCCTCAGGAATTTTATAAGATAGTAATTGATGTTTCAGAAGGAGGTTATAAGGCCATTGCTTTTTTAATTCCGAATAGACCTACAGATAAATCATTTTATGAATACGCAGTTGCGATTGATGAGATTGAGCATAAAACCGGGATCAATTTTTTCTCAAACCTTTCCCGAAATATTGAAAAGGAATTAGAGTCATCAAATACTATGAAACCCTGGAGGAAAAGATAATTATTATTTATTGATAAAGTTTGATGCGTCAAGCTTTACGAATATAAAAACTAATATTGTAAAGCCCCAAAGCCCTGATCCGCCATAGCTAAAGAAGGGTAATGGAATTCCAACTGTAGGAAATAAACCAGAAACCATCCCAATATTTACAAAGAAGTGAAAGAACAAAATGGCGGCTACACTATACCCATAGATTCGGCTAAATTGGTTTTTTTGTCTCTCGGCTAGGACCAAAATACGTGTAATAAGGCCTAAGAAAAGCAAGATAACAATAACGCTTCCAGCAAAGCCCCACTCTTCACCAACAGTGCTGAAAATATAATCAGTGTGCTGTTCGGGTACGAAATTTCCTTTGGTTTGAGTGCCTTGAGTCCATCCTTTACCAAACCATCCGCCACTTCCTATGGCAATTTCACTTTGATTCGTGTTATAACCTATTCCTTTTGTGTCAACTGCTTTTCCTAAAACGATATTGAAGCGGTCTCGATGGCGTTGTTCAAATACATTGTTAAAAATATAGCTCACCGAAAAGGCGAAACTAATACAGGCTAGGACAATGGTGCCATACTTTAGCAAAGAAGGGCGTTTTTTTCGATTCTTTAAAAGTATAATTCCCACAATTAGAAGCACACCGAACGCCACCCAAAAGACACCAAAAATCAAGGTGCTCACAAATAAAGCCACAATAAAAAAGCCTAAAAGCAAATAAATACCGTGCAATCCTTCACGATATAAAGGAAAAATAAAAGCCGCATAGATTAACGCACTCCCGGGGTCTGGCTGAGGGATAATAAAAATAGCAGGCAACGCAATAATCAAAAATGATCTTAATTGATGCGTAAATTCTTGCATATTAGTTTGTATGTCGCTCACATATTTAGATAAGGCTAGGGCGGTGGCTGCTTTTGCAAACTCACTTGGCTGAACCCCAAAACTGCCAAAGGAATACCAAGATGTTGCACCATTTATGTTTTTACCTAAAACAAAAAGGCCCAGCAATGATAATAAGGAAACGATAAAAATAACGCTTGCGAATCGCTCATAAAACTTTGCATCTATCGCAAGAATAAAAATTATAAGAAAAAGACTTAAAAAAATGAATAGCAGTTGTTTTGTGTAAATCTGACTCATGTTAAAAAAACCAGCAGTTGAATCATTTAAAGAGGCAGAGTAGATATTAATCCAGCCTATACCGACCAAAGCAATATAAAAAAAAATGGTTAGCCAATCGAAGCTTGTTTTACTTTTACCTATTACCACTACTGATTTATTTTAAAAGGTTCACCACTTAAAGGTTTCGCATATTCAGCCTCAAGACTTCCTTGAAGAACATAGTTTTCCATATCAGTTCTTGTCACGTCACCTTTTATATATTTCTCAATCATCAAACTTGCAATTCTTCCAGCCCAACGGGAACCCCAGTAACCATTTTCAACAAAAACGGCAATGGCAATCTTAGGGTTGTCTTTTGGAGCAAAAGCAATGAATACGGAGTGGTCGGTAAGCTGAACTCGCTTACCATCAATTTTGGTGTAATTCTCTGCTGTCCCAGTTTTTCCACATATTTCTATATTAGGAATTTTTAAAGCGGTAGCCGTTCCATAATTATAGGCGTCATTCATTCCTTGGACTACAGGTTCAAAATGTTGAGGATCGATAGTTGTCATCATTTTTTCTAAGTATTTAGATGGGATCGTGTCAACTACGTGAATGTTTTTTATTAAATGAGGTTTGTAAAAAAAACCACGATTTGCGATAGCCGCAGTAAAACTTGCCATTTGCATAGGGGTGAGTAGTACTTCACCTTGACCAATTGCATTGGAAATGGTAGCCGTAGCATACCATTTTCGACTAGGATAGTTGTATTTATTATTATAAGTTTTAGAAGATGGAATATTTCCACGACGACCGCTTGGCATATCAATTCCTACATAATCTCCAAGGCCAAAACTAGATAGATGCCTCCTCCAATTGTCGATACCTTCTTGGGGACTGGGGTATTTTTCAATGACTCTTCTATAGATGGTGCAAAAATATGTGTTACATGAGTTTGCAATACCGCCAATAATAGAGAGAGGGCTTTTGTGATGATGACACCCAAGTGGTTTCCTTCCTCCATAATTATAAGCGCCGTGACAGGAAACCGTTTCCTTTAAATCAATTATATCTTCTTGCAGCGCAATGAGTCCTGTTAAAGTCTTAAAGGGTGATCCAGGGGGATATTCGCCATTCAAACCCCTGTCATATGTTGGTTTTGCTATACTATCATAATAAAGCTTAGTGTAATTTTTAGACCTTTCTCTACCTACCAATAAACTTGGATCATAATACGGGGCCGACACAAGGGCTAATATCTCACCGGATGAAGGTTCAATAGCTACGATGCCACCGCGTTTATTGATGAATAGTTCTTCTCCATATGCCTGTAATCTTGCATCGATAGTAAGTGTGATATCCTTTCCTCGTTCAGGTAATGTGTCAAATATACCTTCCTTAAATGGACCAATATCACGATTAAACCGGTCCTTCTGGATGTATTTTACTCCTTTTACTCCTCTTAAAACTTCTTCATAATGTTGCTCAATTCCTTGTCTACCAATCAATTCTCCCATCTGATAATATGGATTCTTTTCAATTGTTGCAGGATTTACTTCGGCTATAAAGCCTAATACATTTGCAGAATGGGTGACACTATATTCACGCAATGATCTTTTTTGAATGTAAAAGCCTTCATATTTGTGCATTTTTTCCGAAAGATAGGCATATTCCTCTTTGTTGAGCTGTGCGATAAATGGCGAGGGTAGTCTAGGAGAATAGACACGTGCTTTCTTTAAAATAGAGATAAAATTTTCTTTAGAAATTCTAAGAAGATCACAAAATTCTAAGGTGTCTAATGGTTCTACCTCCCTTGGGATCACCATTACGTCATAGGAGGGTTGATTTGATACTAATAATTTTCCATTTCGGTCAAACATGTAACCTCTCTGGGGGTAATCGTAAATTATATTAATTGCATTGTTCTCAGATAGTTGCTGAAAAGATGTGTCATAAATCTGAAGATAAAAAAGGCGTCCTATAAAAACAAGACCGGTAATTATAACAATTGAAAGTAGTAAAAGTTTTCTCATTAAGGTTTTCGACTAAACAATAACAACGTGCAAAATATTAATATAGCACTGAAGATACCTGAAAATAACGTTGATTTAAGTAAAAGCAGTATATGAGATAGGCTAAATATTTCAAGTATAAATAAAACTAAATGGTGTCCGAGTACCATTAAGGATATATAGGTCAATCTTTCTATTAAAGGTGCTTTGTTAATTCTTATCATATTGTATTCGTAACTAACTCCAAAAGAAAATTTTAATATTGGAGATCGTAAATAGGCAATAAAGACAGATGCCGCTGCATGCACACCTCCGGAATCTCCAAATAAATCAATACTCAGGCCAAGGAGAAAACTTAAAAAAATGAGCAAGGATCTGTTTCCGTCGAGAGGAAATATTATAATGAATAGAATATATAAATATGGGTTAACATAGCCCAAAAAATTAATGTGATCTAATAAAATAACTTGCAACAATACCAAAGTTATAAAACGAAGAATATTGATTAAAATAGGGCTATTGGTCATCTTCGCCTTCTTTTTCTAGCTCTTTTATTTCTAGAGCATCGTTATTTGTTATCAGGTAAACATGCTTCAAATTAGTCATATCATTAAATAACTGAATATCTAAGTTATAACTGTCGTTTTCGCCAAGTTCATATTTTTTAATAGTTCCAATCGGCAAGCCCTCGGGGAAAATAGTGGATTTCCCATCTGTAATAATCGTGTCGCCAACTTTTACTCGGGCTAATCTATTTACATCGATTAGTTGTACAATATTTGTCATCTTGGTGTTCCACTTTATACTCCCGAAATGATTCGAACTCTTTAGTCTTGCATTAATCTGACTGTTTGTATTTAGTAAAGATTGTACCGTAGCGTAATTTTCAGATACATTATTTACAATACCCACGATACCATCCGATGTAATAACTCCCATGTCTATTTTAATTCCATCCTTGGAACCTATTTTGATTGTTAGAAGGTTTTTAGTTTTGGAATAGCTATTGTTAATAACAAGCGCCGAGATGAATTCATATTTTGAGGTAAGATTACTGCTGTCTTTTTTAATAATCCCTGGATTATTTTTAAACACTTCTAGCTGCTTCCGAAGAATTACATTTTCATTCAATAACTTTGTGTTTTCATCCTGTAGGCCAATATAATTAATGGCATTACTCCTTATGGTGTAGATGGTTCCGCTTAAAAAGTTCGCTGAACTCGTGAATCTTGCAGTATGATGCGAGTTAGATTGAATGGTTAGGACAAAAGCAAATAAAAAAAGAACGCTAAACAACAGGAAGTTTTTATTTCGTATGAAAAAAAAGAGAATCTGTTGCATGTTGAATTAATCCTTATTTTATCAAGACACTTTTGTATCTAACAAGGTTTTTAAGGCAGATACCTGTCCCACGAACCACAGCTCTCAACGGATCCTCGGCTATGTAAACAGGTAAATCAGTTTTTAGAGATAATCGTTTGTCAAGTCCACGTAGCATTGATCCACCTCCAGCTAGATAGATTCCTGTATTATATATATCAGCTGCTAATTCTGGCGGTGTTTGAGATAGAGTCTCCATAACAGCATCTTCAATTCTTAGAATTGATTTATCAAGGGCTTTTGCAATTTCTCGATAGGACGTTTGGACTTGTTTCGGTTTACCAGTTAATAAATCACGGCCCTGAACATCCATTTCATCAGGGGGAAGTTCTAAATCCTCTGTAGCAGCACCGATTTGAATTTTAATTTTTTCTGCAGTTCGCTCACCCACGTATAAATTATGCTGAGTTCGCATATAGTAAACAATGTCATTTGTGAATACATCACCGGCAACTTTTACCGATTTGTCGCAAACAATTCCTCCCAAGGCGATTACAGCAATTTCTGTTGTACCACCTCCAATATCAACAACCATATTTCCTTTTGGTTCCATAATATCTACACCAATACCAATAGCGGCTGCCATAGGCTCGTGAATTAAATAGACTTCTTTGCCATTTACACGTTCGGCACTTTCCTTCACTGCCCTCATCTCAACTTCTGTGATACCACTAGGAATACAAATTACCATACGTAATGATGGTTTAAACCACTTCTTCTTTAGAGCAGGAATATCACTGATAAACATGTTTATCATTTGCTCACTAGCATCGAAATCCGCTATTACACCATCTTTTAATGGCCTAATAGTCTTTATGTTTTCATGCGTTTTCCCCTGCATCAGTGAGGCTTCCCTCCCTACAGCAATAATTTTTCCTGTAGTGCGATTTCGGGCCACAATTGATGGGGCATCCACTACAACCTTGTCGTTGTGAATGATTAGCGTGTTAGCTGTTCCTAAATCGATAGCGATTTCTTCTGTTAAGAAGTCAAAAAATCCCATATGTTATGTTGGCGGTATTGAAATTAAACGTGTTGAGTTTCAACTCAAAACAAATGTAATGAATTTTAATGCTTAAAATGACGTGTGCCGGTAAATACCATTGCCATTTCATTTAAGTTACAATATTCGATGCTCAGCTTATCCTTAATAGAACCTCCCGGCTGTATTACGGCTGTAATTCCTGCTTTGTCTGCAATTTCAACACAGTCTGGAAAAGGAAAGAAGGCATCACTTGCCATGACTGCACCTTTTAGGTCAAAATTAAAAGACCTTGCCTTTTCAATGGCGTGTCTCAATGCATCTACTCGTGAAGTCTGTCCGGTTCCGCTAGCAAAAAGCTGCATTCCCTTAGAAAGCACGATGGTATTAGACTTCGTATGCTTGCAAATTTTTGAGGCAAACATTAGGTCTTCTAGCTCATTCGTACTAGGCTTATTGTTAGTTGGGTGGGTTAAATTAGTGACTGAATCAGTTACGGCGTCTTTATCTTGGACCAAAGCCCCATTTAAACAGGTTCGAACCGTTGTTTTTGGAAGGTCAGCATCCTTTAATATTAGGATTCTTCGGTCTCTTTTTCCTTTCAAGATTTCAAGCGCTTTTTCAGAGTAGGAAGGCGCAATAATTACTTCACAAAAAAGCTTGTGAATCTCTTCCGAAGTTGCTGCGTCTATTTCAGTATTTGCGATTAAAATTCCTCCAAATGCAGAAACTGGATCTCCGGCTAAAGCATCTAAATATGCTTGTTTTACTGTTGGCCGTTGTGCTAGGCCACAGGCGTTATTATGCTTTAAAATGGCGAAAGTTGGTGCCTCACCTTTAAATTCGGCCATCAAATTAACCGCAGCATCAACATCCAGAAGATTGTTATAGCTTAATTCCTTCCCGTGTAAGGTGTCAAACATTGCATCGAAGTTACCAAAGAAAAATCCTTTCTGATGTGGGTTCTCACCATAACGAAGTACCTTCCCATTTGTTTCGCTAATCTTGAGTGCAGGAATACTATGGTCACTGTTGAAATAGTTAAAAATCGCAGTATCATAATTTGAAGATACATTAAATGCTTTTGCAGCAAACTTCCTCCGACTCGCCATAGAAATAACCCCGTTATCTTCGGAAAGTAATTCCAAAAATTCACCATAATCTTCCATAGAAGAAACACAAATAGTATCTCTAAAATTCTTGGCAGCTGCACGTATCAATGAAATTCCGCCAATATCAATTTTTTCAATGATGTCCTGTTCTGATGCGCCAGACGCTACTGTCTGCTCAAAAGGATAAAGGTCCACTATTACAATGTCTAATTGCGGAATATCATATTCGGACATTTCTTGTACATCGCTATCGTTGTCTTGTCTGTTCAAAATACCACCGAAGACTTTTGGATGTAATGTCTTAACTCTACCTCCTAAAATAGAAGGGTAATCTGTAACCTCTTCAACAGGGATTACTGCCAAACCCAGGTCTTTAATAAATTTTTCTGTACCTCCCGTAGAGTACATCTTTACGCCAAGGGCATTTAGCTTTTTAACAATTGGAGCCAAGCCTTCTTTATGAAAAACGGAAATTAACGCCGAAGCTACTTTTTTTGTGTCACTCATGGTCTGAAATTATAGTGTAAAAGTACATAAATACGCAGGAAACTTGTAACATAAGTTAGCAGAAATCGACTTATATTTATTCTGATGTAATTTTCATAATTTAAGGGCAATGCTAATCTACCTTCGTGTATTAAAAGAAAGTTTTAATTTTGCAATCAATGCATTAACAAACAATAAGTTACGTACATTTTTATCTCTTTTAGGGGTTACCATTGGTATCTTCTCGATTATTGCAGTTTTAGCTGCTGTCGACTCATTGAAAAAGGAAATAGAAGGCAGTATTAGTTCTTTGGATAATAGCACCATTTATTTAGGGCGATTTTCATTTGGACCAACTCAAGTCCCTCGATGGAAAACGGAACAATTTCCGGATGTCACCTATGATGAATATCAACTTCTAAAGAGATTAGTTCCAGATATGTATGCGGCTTCTTATACGTTAAATGTGCCTCCGGCTACAATGAAGTTTGAAGAGCGAACGGTTAGCAATATAGAAATTGGGGCAATTACTCATGAATATTATGATATCGAGGCACTTCAAATTGATTATGGACGGTTCTTTAATGAAGCTGAAAATGCTAGTGGGGTGGAGGTTGCCGTAATTGGTGCAGAGATTGCAAATATATTATTTGACTCATCGGAAGCGGCACTTGGTAAAAAGGCAAGACTTTATGGAAGAAATTTTATAATCATTGGTGTTCTTAAAAAAGAAGGCGCAGGCCTTTTTGGAGGTTCGAGGGATACTGCTGCTTATGTACCTGTTAATTCTATTAGAAAAATATTTGGGGCTAATAATAGAAACTTATTTCCCTTTATAATTATTAAACCAGACAAAGGTGTTGATCAGATCGAGTTTGTTGCAATTCTCAAGCAAAAACTAAGAATGGCTCGGGGCCTAAAACCAGATGAGATTGATAATTTCTTTGTCAATGAGCTTCAGGGTTTTACAGATTTAATTGATAATATTACCGGCAACCTCAATGTGATGGGCTTGATTATAAGTGGGTTTTCACTCTTAGTTGGTGGTTTTGGAATTGCTAATATTATGTTTGTGAGTGTTAAAGAACGCACGAATCTAATCGGGATTCAGAAGTCATTAGGTGCTAAAAATAAATTTATATTGTTTCAGTTTTTATTTGAGGCAATGATTTTGGCTATAATTGGTGGATTAATTGGATTGGTCCTAGTGTTTTTTGTCTCAATTCTAGCATCACAATTTACTGGAGATTTTGAATTTATATTATCCCCAACCAATATGTTTATAGGTACTATGGTTTCAGCAGTAATTGGACTAATCGCAGGGATTCTGCCAGCTATCTCTGCATCGAGACTCGATCCTGTAGAAGCTATAAGGACTGGAATGTAAAACAAGTCGTACTTCATCACAAATAAAATACTTGATTCGGTATGTTGAGTTATTTCAAGTTTTTGGCCATAATCTGTATTCCTTATAGGATCGCCGAAACCATTTGGTTTACCCATACTAAGAAGCGCTCATCTTCTTGAGAGAAAGGATCGTCGGTGTGAGAATCAACGTCAATTTGCCCAATATTTTTATCGTCTTTAAACAATGGAATTACAATTTCCGCTTTAACATAAATACTACAAGCAATATAATTGTTTTGCGCTTTCACGTCGGCAACGACAAAGTTTTCGTTTGAAACTGCAACCTGTCCGCAGATACCTTTGCCAAAAGGAATCACTGTGTGATCGGTTGGGACTCCAGCAAAAGCTTTCAAATGAAGTGTTTTTTCGACATCATTTGCAAAATAAAAGCCAACCCAGTTATAATAACCAATTGAAGTTTGCAGCAATTCGCAAACTTCAGTCATTCGCTGTTCTGCATTTTCATTTTCGTTTGCTAAGATGGTTCTAACTTTATGGCGTAAACTATCAAATGGCATTGTGAATTGTTTTAAGTAAAAGTATTTCAAAACTCCAAGATAGACTAAAATGTAATCCTGTATTTTTGTTAAAAGTAATAATTAGTAGTGAAGGAATTAATTTTAAAATATAGGTCGGTAGTACAGTTTGTTTTCCTTTTTTTAGGAAGCTATCTTCTTTTAAGTTTCTGCTACGCCATGTATCTGAAGCTTTCAATAGGAGGGTCTTATCATCCAGATTTTGTAACGCATTACGTTGCTAGACAGAGCACTGGACTTATTTCTAAACTGGGTTACAATGCCGAGATTATTGCCCATGAAACAAAGGCTCAGATGGTTTTGAATATAAACGGCAGCTATTTGGCGAGTATAATTGAGGGTTGTAATTCAATAAGTATCATCATTCTGTTTATTGCTTTTATTGTGGCTTTTGCACAAAATTTTAAAAAGACGTTCTTCTTTATATTAGTAGGCTCCTTGTTAATTTATGTTGTAAATGTGTTTCGAATCGTTATTCTAGCGATTGCATTGTATCATTATCCCAATCAAGAAAAATTTCTTCACGCCGTTGTTTTTCCCGGGATTATTTACGGAATGGTCTTCTTACTATGGATGCTTTGGATTAAGAGGTTAGTTCCTAAAAATGAAGCCGGGGATGAATAGAATCACCAAAACCATAATTGTTGTTTTTCTTGTTGGTATTTTGGTGCTTATAAGAGGATTTGAAGAGGCTCTCTTTTACGACCCATTGATACCATTTTTTAAATCTATACAGAGCTATGAAAGCCTTCCTCAATTTGAAACTCTAAAACTACTGGTCAATATTGCGATGAGGTTTTTGTTGAATACCGCAGTTTCACTAGGTGTTTTATGGGTGATTTTTCAGAATAGGGATGTAGTAAGGCTTTCAGGTTTGTTATATAGCGTGTTATTCATCGTGCTTTTTGCAGTATTTTGTTATCTATTAGTATTGAAAACTGCCCCTGTGGGAAGTATGGAAAAAGCATCAGAACCTGATAACTTCATGGACATTTTCTATGTCCGAAGGTTTCTGATACAACCTTTATTTCTACTTATATTAATACCTGCTTTTTACTTTCAGGAGAAAAATTAATAACAAATATTGGTATCTTTGTAATTCGTAAAAATGACGTCATGAAAATCAAAAGCCTAAGTATCATACTTTTAATTTCTATCATATTAGTGTCGTGTAAAAATGATAAAAAACAGATCGAACCAGAAGTTGTGACAGTTGAAACAACCAAAGTGAAGAAAGAATATATTTCCGCAAAAATGGAGGCCGAATTTAACGATCCAAAGGTAGCCGTGATTTTTGAAGAATACATTCAGCTAAAAACGGCTTTGGTTAATACTAGTGGTGAGAATACTGCTGCCGTTGCTAGATCATTACAAGCTAAATTAATTGCAATTGATGTGTCTGAAGAATTAACAAAAACAGTGCAGTCTATTGCTGAATCAACCGATGTTGAAATCCAGCGTGAAGCGTTCGTTGATCTTACAGCAGGTATAGAAAAAATGTTGGAAGGGGCACTAAAATCGGGTACTGTCTATAAGCAATACTGCCCCATGGCATTTGGTAATACTGGAGCCCATTGGTTAAGTAATACCAAAGAAATTCAGAATCCATATTTTGGAGATAAGATGCTGAAATGTGGAAGGGTAGATGCTGAGATTAAGTAAAGTTTGGCTAAACCTTAAGTAAGCCTCTCTAATTTTGAAGTATCTTTGTTTTATATGAGTAAAATCATTTCCATATTATTGTGTGTTTTATTACTATTAAGTAGTGCAGGTGTCACCTATGCGCAGCACTATTGTGGAGAGTTCGAAATGCTTTCGAAGGTTACATTAGGTGAGGAGCACCTTTCTTGCGGCATGGCAATGGAAGTTCCAGGTTGCGAGGATGATGATGATGCCGAAGATTGCCATTGCTGCGGTAACCAATATACTTCTGTTACCACCGATGATAATTTTGCAAAGGCCAATTTTAATATAGATTTTAACAAATCATTTACGATTGCCTTTGTCTCTGTTTTTCGACTTCAGCAGGTTGCTGAATATAAAGCCAGTATAGATAATTACGCTCTTTACTATCCCCCCCCTCTGTATAAGAACATCCCGGTTCTTTATGAGACTTTCTTAATTTGATCAATACCTGCTAAGGCAGGTATCTCTTAAAACTCACTTCCAATTTTAACTGGAGGCATAATTGTTTATGAATCAAATTCAGAAAAATGAAACTATTATTATATTTATTATTATTTACTCCCTGTCTTTTGTTTTCCCAAGAAAAAGTAATTGGAAAAATTATGGAAGCCAATGAGAATGGCTATCATGTGAGTTTAAATGGAGCGAATGTTTATTGGTTAGACACTTCAGTCGGTACTATTACCGACATTGATGGAAATTTTAGCTTGCCTTATAAAGAGGAATACAACAAACTCGTCGTAAGCTATATTGGATACAAAACAGATACACTAACCATAAATGATTCAAAAATGGTTTATCATCTGTTAGAAGTAAAAGGTGATCTAGAAGAAGTCCTTTTAAAAACAAAGAGAAAGGCTTCTTCACGCTCCTATATTCGATCAGAAAATTTAATCAACATTAGCAGTGCTGAATTGTTAAAAGCTGCCTGCTGTAATCTTTCTGAAAGTTTTGAAACCAATCCATCAATTGATGTAAATTTTGCTGACGCCATTACAGGAACACGGCAGATTAAAATGCTCGGATTAACTAGTCCGTATACTTTAATTACAACAGAAAACATACCGTCAATTCGAGGGGCTGCCCAAGCTTATGGATTGAGTTTCATTCCCGGAACTTGGGTTGAGAGCATTCAGATTACAAAGGGTGCGGGAAGCGTAGTAAACGGCTTCGAGAGTATTGCGGGGCAGATAAATGCGGAACTTCAAAAGCCTACGAAGGACGATAAGTTTTTCTTAAATGCTTATGGTGCGATAAACGGTCGCTATGAATTGAATACACATTATAACGCCAAGGTGAGCGATAAATGGAGTGCTGGTTTTTACGTTCATGGAAATTTAAGAGAAGAAAAGTTCGACAACAATAATGATGGGTTTTTAGATATGCCTTTGGCCAACCAAATAAATGTAATGAACAGATGGCAATATACCGATCAGGAAAAAGGTTTTGTAAGTTTTATTAATTTCAGATATTTAAATGACGAAAAGCAAGTAGGGCAGGTTGATTTTAATCCTTTTACAGATAAGCTAACCACCAACGCTTGGGGAGGGGAAATCAATACAAAACGGTATGAGATGGCGGCGAAATTGGGTTATGTAAATCCGAGAATCCCATATCAGAGCATGGGTGTTCAAGTGGCCTATAGCAGTCACAATCAAGAGTCTTATTTTGGTTTAAGACAGTATAATATAGAGCATAATAGTTTATATGCGAATGCAATTTTCAATTCGATTATTAGTGATTCAAGGCATAATTTTAAAACTGGATTGAGTACTACTTTCGACGATTATAATGAATTTGTTGAAGTAGTTAGTTATAAGCGCATAGAAAATTCAGTTGGTGCATTTTTTGAATACTCCTATGATAATTTAGGGGATTTAAATATAACTGTAGGGCTGCGATTCGACAACCATAATTTACTCGGTGCTTTTATTACACCTAGGGTGCATGCACGTTATACCCCCTGGGAAAAAGGTGTGTTTCGGGCCTCTATTGGTCGTGGAAAAAGAAGTGCGAATATTTTTACTGAAAACCAGAGTCTTTTTTCAACGGCTCGGACTATCAAAATTCTAGGAACTGGTGGTGATATATATGGTCTAGATCCTGAAATTGCTTGGAATTATGGAGTGTCATTTTTACAAGGATTTAAGGTTTTCGGAAGAAAAGGAGATGTCACTTTGGATTTTTATAGAACCGACTTTCAGAATCAGATAGTGGTAGATTGGGAAAATCGGCTAGAAGTCAGTTTTTATAATTTGCTAGGTTCGAGTTATGCTAATAGTTTTCAAGCTGAACTCAATTATAATTTGGCTGAAGGCCTTGACCTTAGAGCTGCATATAAATATTATGAAGTTATAACAGATTATACATCTGGGAGGCAAGAGAAACCATTAACGCCAAGTCATCGTATTTTTGGCAACATATCTTATGAAACCACTTTAAAAGATAATGGCAGTCAATGGAGGCTTGACGCTACCTTCAATTGGTTGGGGGAGCAACGTTTGTCTAAAACAAGCGATAATCCTAGGCCGTATCAATTGCCAGAACATTCACCCACAGTTAGCACTCTAAATACTCAGGTAACGAAGGTGTTCTCTAGTAATTTTGAAGTATATTTAGGGAGTGAAAACCTAACAGATGTAAGGCAGGATAACCCTATTTTATCCAGTGAAAATCCGTTTGGGCCAAATTTTGACAGTACCTTTGTGTATGGTCCAATTTTCGGGAGGAGTATTTACAGCGGATTAAGATTCAAAATAAATTAATGATATGAAAAAGATAATAATAAGCACGGTTTTAATTTTTATTGGAATATCGACTTATGCACAAAATAAAAATGCCACCGCGATATTAGATGTGGATGGAGTTTGCATGATGTGCAAAGAAAGAATTGAAAAGGCTTCCATAAAAACAAAAGGAGTTAAATCTGCCGTTTGGAATGTAAAAACTCACGAGTTGAGTATCATTTATGACGAGCGCAAAACCAACCTAACGACAATTAATGAAAATATTGCAGCGGTGGGCCACGATACTAAGACGATTAAAGCTTCCGATGAAGCATATAATAGTGTGCATCCGTGTTGCCTATATCGAGATAATAACGTTGTCGACGATCATGAGAACTAATGAATTTATTTTAAATAGATAAATCAAAACCATCCCGACTTCAATCGCGATGGTTTTTGTATTTTTATAGTATGATTTTAAAACCAAAAGTACTTTTATACATAATAACCGTCGCCGTAATAATAGCTGCAATAGTCTGGGAATATTATATGCAACAATGGTTGTCGTTTCAGCCTAACGATGGTAAAGATGTTATGCGTACCGATCTGTTTGTGATATGGCCAGTAGTGATAACGCTTGTGGCTGTTTCATTGTTTAGAATTTTCAAAAAAGAATAGGCCATTACATGCTGCGAATAAGTCTCTTAATTTGCACAATTAGTTTTGTAAGTTGTTCTAAAATCACTTCGGAAACAGGTGAAGATATTGTCAACAAGAGTATTGAAACTCACGGTGGATATAAAACTTTTCAAAAATTAAAGTCTGTTTCTTTTACTAAAACAACAAGACTTTATAAAGAAGATGGTTTATTAGAGTCTGAAACGTTGCATACACAGTCTTTTAAATTGATCCCTGATTATTTCTTGACAATTAATTGGACAGATAATAATAATGAGCATCAAATTACCTACGATCGAAACACCGTTATTAAACTAGTTAATACTGTGAATGTCGAAGACCAAGGTGCAGTTAAAAGTGCATTGAAATTAGGTTTATCTGCCGAGTATGTCTTCTTTCAACCTTTCAAGTTAATTGACGACAATTGTAAATTGAGTTATGAGGGAGTGCAAATGATAAGAGATTCAATTGAGACCTCAGTCGTGGCTATAAAGTATGAAGACGATTCTCCATCATCCGATTCTTGGCGTTATTATTTCGATGAGAAGTATCGTTTGGTTGCGGCTTCAGTAAAACACAATAATCGTATTAGTCTGATCGAAAATTTGGAATTTCAAAGCTATAAGGGGCTATTATTTAATAAAGTTCGTAAGAGTTACTTTGTAGATAGTTTGTTTCAGAAAAAACAGCTACGAGCAGAATATCGCTACGATATTATTGAGACAAGGCAGTAATTCGGAAACTAAGAAGAAAGATTAAAAAAATAACCCTATCAGAGTTTCAAACGCTGATAGGGTTATTTAAATTATTTGTAGCGATATGTTGCTTACATCATTCCCGGCATACCACCACCACCCATTGGTGGCATAGATGGAGCGTCTTCTTTAATGTCAATCAAAGCACATTCGGTAGTAAGAATCATTCCCGCAACAGAAGCCGCATTTTCCAATGCAATACGTGTTACTTTCTTAGGATCAATAATACCTGCTTTTATCATATCGACATAGGTGTCGCTTTTCGCATCATATCCGAAGTTTTTCTTCCCTTCCAATACTTTGTTTATAACAACAGAGCCTTCGCCACCTGCATTTTCAACTATAGTTCTCAAAGGAGATTCAATAGCTCGAGCTACAATTTGAATACCAGTAGTTTCGTCTAGGGTTTCAGTAGTTAACTTAGATAGAAGATCTATTGCACGAACTAGTGCAACACCTCCACCAGCAACAATACCTTCTTCAACTGCCGCTCGGGTAGCGTGAAGTGCATCATCAACACGGTCTTTCTTTTCTTTCATCTCTACTTCTGAAGCAGCGCCTACATATAGTACAGCAACTCCTCCGGCTAATTTAGCCAGACGTTCCTGTAGCTTTTCTTTATCGTAATCGCTAGTCGAAGATTCGATTTGAGATTTAATCTGATTCACTCTGGCTTTGATATCATTCTTGTTACCGGCACCATTTACAATAGTAGTATTGTCTTTGTCGATAGTAACTGTTTCGGCAGTACCTAACATTTCAATAGCTGCATTTTCCAATGTAAACCCGCGCTCTTCAGAAATAACAGTTCCACCAGTTAAGATAGCGATATCTTCAAGCATTGCTTTTCGTCTGTCACCAAAACCTGGTGCTTTTACAGCGGCAATTTTAAGAGATCCTCTCAATTTATTCACTACCAAAGTAGCTAAAGCTTCCCCATCGACATCTTCAGCAATAATCAATAATGATTTTCCTTGTTGCACTAAAGGTTCAAGTACAGGAAGTAAATCCTTCATTGAAGAAATTTTCTTATCATAAAGAAGAATCATCGGATTTTCCAATATGGTTTGCATCTTCTCACTGTCGGTAACAAAGTATGGAGATAAATAACCTCTGTCAAACTGCATACCTTCAACAACATCTACATAGGTTTCTGTTCCTTTAGCTTCTTCAACTGTGATTACTCCTTCTTTACCTACTTTTGCAAAAGCCTTGGCGATTAAATCTCCAATTTGTTCGTCATTATTTGACGAAATAGCGGCTACTTGCTTAATCATTTCAGACGAGTTTCCAACCTTGGTAGCTTGTTTCTCTAGGTCTTTTACAATAGCTGCAACAGCTTTGTCAATCCCTCTTTTAAGATCCATCGGATTTGCACCCGCGGCAACATTTCTCAGGCCTTCTTTTACTATTGCTTGTGCCAAGACAGTCGCAGTAGTAGTTCCGTCCCCAGCTAAGTCATTAGTTCTAGAAGCAACTTCCTTTACCATTTGAGCTCCCATGTTTTCCAAAGGATCCTCGAGCTCAATTTCTTTTGCTACAGTTACTCCATCTTTAGTAACCTGTGGCGCGCCAAATGACTTAGAAATAATCACGTTACGTCCTCTTGGTCCCAATGTCACTTTCACTGCATTTGCCAATGCATCCACACCGCGTTTAATTCCGTCACGTGCTTCAATATCAAATTTTATATCTTTTGCCATTGTTTTTGTTTTTTTGCAAAAAAATACTTTAAGCTACAAGCTTTAAGCATTATGCGTTGTTATTTAATTTTTGTTTCAAAGATTAGATTTTTTATTTTCGTAGATCTTCAAAATATTCTACTTCTTTGGGCTTATCGCCTAACTAGATAATAGCTAATATATCTTCCTCACGCATGATGAGGTAGTCTTTTCCGTCAAGTTTTAATTCACTTCCGGAGTACTTTCCGTATAAGACAAGATTGCCTACTTTTACAGTCATTTTATAATCTTCTTTTCCTTTACCAACAGCGACTACTTTACCTTGCTGTGGTTTCTCTTTTGCAGAATCTGGGATGTATAATCCGGATGCAGTCTTGGTTTCAGCCTCTTGAGGCTCTACCAAAACTCTATCAGAAAGTGGTTGAATTTTTAATGCCATTTTCAATATATTATTTAGTGGTTGAACTTTGTTTTAAATTTATACGGTTCCAATGAGACAGAAATTATGCCAATTACGACTAACTGACAATTATGAACAAAAAAATGCCAGCTTGTGACAAGCTGGCATTTTTAAAATTTTATTTGAGGATGTGATTATTCGCCACCCCCATTATTTTGTGTATCACCGCTCGTGTCTGCAGGTGCATCCGTGGTAGTTGGTAATACATTCTCAATAGCATTTTCATCAAAGGCTTTTGATTGATTTGAATCATTTCCCACTAGTGGGATACTTGATAGTAAAATTAATACTATCATCAAACCTCCTAATGTCCAAGTACTTTTATCAAGGAAATCTGTTGTTTTTTGAACCCCTCCCATTTGCTGAGTTCCTCCGCCGCCAAAAGAAGAGGAAAGACCTCCGCCTTTTGGATTTTGTACCATAATAACCACTATCAGTAAAAATGCTACGATCATGATCAAGATTAAAAATATTGTAAATGTGCTCATTACTCTTCTGTATTTATCAATTTTTTGACTGCCCTAATTTGGTCTGCAAAGAAACCACTTTTTTCGGGATATTTCAAAATTAAAATTTTATATGCTTTTATTGCTTTCGAATAATTTTTTTGCTGCAGGTAAACCTTGGCTAGAGTTTCTGTCATTAACGCCTCAGGTGTCTGCGCATAGGGGCTTGCGAGATGTTGAGGTTGTGGTGTGTTATCTTTTTTCGTTGACGAAGCCCCCTTTGGAGGTAATTTTGGTTTATCCTGAATAAATTTTTCAATTAATTTATTCTTGCGTTCTCGCTCGTTAGGAGCGTCAGAAGTGTCTAAATTTCCCTCGTTAGATTCAATCTCTGTTTTTGAGGTTGTGCTTCTGTCAATCGGCTTTGTTCTGGTCAATTGAAGCCATTCTCTAAATGAATGTGTATCTTTTTTTGTGAATTCTAGTGGTTTATTAATTCCCAAGGCTATTTCCACAGTTGGTTCTTTTGCTTCTGGGGGTTCAGGCGCATTGGTTTCTGTCTCTTCCGTTTCACCTTGTTTCTCAATAATAGCGATCATTTCCTTAGCGGATGTAATTTTTCTTTCAAACAAATCTGGATTTAAAACAGTCTCTGCTTTTTTTAACTCTTCTTTGATTTGTTTATCAATTTCGATGCTTACAGCTTCAGAAATATCTTCAGAAACAATCTCAATTTCATTAATAGCTGAATCGTGACTTAATATTTCTTGAGAGATTTTGTTTTGAATAAAACTGTCCGAGGTGATATATTCAAACAATATATCCCGATCAGTTGTATATGCAGCTGTTGATTTAAGTGAGTCGTTATATAAAAAACTGCTATCGTTCTTTAGCGCTTTCAATTGAAGGGCCCTAGCGTTTTGAAAATAGGGGTATTTTTCAATCACCGAGGATAGAAAGGCCATTTCATCCTTTCCAATTTTTTGAGGATGCGCCAATAGATTTGTATAAATTTTAATATTCAAAATATCACCAATTAGCTAAGGATTTGTTAAAAATGTCTTGTGTAATACGCTCAAAAATCACGTTAATAGCATCGTCTAATGTTGAGCCAATTAGTTGTGAACTTCCAGGATAGTCGTAATAAAAAGAAAATCGTTGTTCAAAGTCTTTAGTCTCCTCCTGGGTATTTATAAAGCGAACATTTACTCCTACTGTCAATCGGTTCTGTGCCGCGGTACTTACCGCTGTTGCCGTAATAGGGGCGATATAATATTCTACGATTTCACCTTCGAAAATCAAATCACCGCTATTGGTTACGAGGTCAAGGCTAGTTTGATTTAGCAAAATATCTTGTAAAGTTTGAGTAAAAACGCGATCGATACCTGGTTCAATAATGGGCGCGTTATTTTGAAAATAAGTTACTTGAAACGTCTTGGTAGTTGAATAATCAATATCGGCACCAGTAAATGAGTAAGCTCCACATCCAAGTATGAGACCTGATATGACTGTCAAAATAAATACTTGTTTAATTTTTTTCATAAATTATTTCTGAAAGAAATTTCCTTTCTAATTACAAATTATATTGCTTAATTTTTCTGTATAAAGTTCTTTCTGAAATGCCTAGTTCATCTGCAGCATCTTTGCGCTTTCCTTTGTATTTTTCTAAAGACTTTTTGATGAGTTCCAATTCTTTTTGCTGAAGTGATAAATTCTCTTCTTCTTTAATTTCTTCCGCAAAAGCATATTTGTCTTTTATGGGTTCAGATGCCTTTTCTGCGATATTTAGAACTTCAAAATCAGCTTGACTTGCTAAAGAGCTATCTCTTTCTTTTATTGGTGCCAATTCCTCCTCATGTTCATCTCCTTCCGAATAAATTTTATTAATTAAAGATGAGTTTTCTTCTTTAACTTTCGCAGCATTACCACTTTTCATTAACTCTAAGGTGAGCTTTTTAAGGTCATTTACATCACGCTTCATATCGAACAATACCTTGTATAGAATCTCCCGTTCACTGCTGAAATCTCCGTCCGATTTCTTAGCGCCAATAACAGCTGGAAGGTTACTTCCCATATCTGGTAAATAATTCTTTAAAGTTGCATAGCTGATGTCTCGATTTTGTTCTAATACTGAAATTTGTTCGGCTACATTTCGCAGCTGTCGAATATTACCGCTCCAACGATATTTAAGCAAAATTTCAGTGGCTTCTGGACTTAATCGAATAGTAGGCATTTTATATTTTTGCGCAAAGTCTGAAGCGAATTTCCGAAATAACAAATGGATATCGTCACTTCGCTCCCGCAGCGGAGGTAAATTAATTTCTACGGTGCTTAATCGATAGTAAAGATCTTCTCTAAATTTACCATTATTGATAGCCTTAACCATTTTTGCGTTTGTGGCCGCGACGATACGAACATCAGTCTTTTGAATTTGCGAAGATCCAACTTTTAAAAACTCGCCATTTTCTAGCACTCGGAGCAAACGTACCTGAGTCGGTAGTGGTAATTCACCAACCTCATCAAGAAAAATAGTTCCCCCGTCGGCAACTTCAAAATATCCATTTCGTGTAGAGGACGCACCGGTGAAGGCGCCTTTTTCGTGTCCGAATAACTCGCTATCTATTGTTCCTTCAGGGATTGCGCCACAGTTTACTGCGATATACTTGGCGTGTTTTCTGTGCGATAATGAATGTATAATTTTCGGAATACTCTCCTTTCCAACGCCACTTTCCCCTGTCACTAAAACGGAAATATCGGTAGGAGCAACTTGCACGGCTTTTTCTATAGCACGGTTTAACTTAGGATCATTTCCTATTATTCCAAATCGTAGTTTTACTGGTTGAATGTTTTCCATAATCTCATCCCTGCGAATGCAGGGATATCTTTAATAAATTATTCATTGATTCTTACTGTAACCTAAAGCCTCCCCGATCAATGTAGCACTCGTACAATCTGTTATCTTTACCATAACGAAATCTCCGGGTTGATAGTTTTCTTTAGGGAAAATAACCACCAGACTTTGAGGGTTTCGGCCACTCCATTCTGCATCACTTTTCTTAGATTCTCTCTCGATCAATACTTCCATTGTTTTCCCTAGTGACTCATTTGTCCGATAAGCACTATGACTTCGTTGAGCGTCAACGATTTCAGTTAGACGTCGTTTCTTTGTTTCTTCTGGGATATCGTCTTCCAATTTGCGAGCCGCCATAGTACCGGGACGTTCAGAATATTTGAACATATAACCGAAATAAAACTTGACATATTCCATCAGGCTCAAAGTGTCTTGGTGGTCTTCTTCGGTTTCAGTTGGAAAGCCAGTAATTATATCCTGTGAAATTCCACAGCCTGGAATAATTTCTAAAATTTTATCTATCAGTTGCATATACTCTTCTCGCGTATGCTGGCGATTCATTTCTTTTAATATTCTCGTGCTTCCACTTTGAAAGGGCAAGTGAATATAATCACAGATATTCGGATATTTAGCCATGGTATGTAAAACATCTTCGGTCATATCCTGTGGATTTGAGGTGGAAAATCGAATACGCATTTTTGGCTGAGCTTCAGCAACCATAGCCAATAACTTCGAAAAAGAGGTCGCCGTGGCTTTTTTCATTTCCGAGGCATTTTTAAATTCCTTTTTCATGCCACCGCCGTACCATAAATAGCTGTCGACATTCTGTCCTAACAAAGTAATTTCTTTGTATCCTTTGGACGCTAAATCGTGTACTTCCTCCAAAATACTTTTAGGATCTCTACTGCGCTCTCTCCCACGTGTAAATGGAACTACGCAAAAGGTGCACATATTGTCGCAGCCTCTTGTAATACTAACTAGAGCATTGATCCCGTTGGTGTTTAGCCTTACAGGAGAGACATCGCCATAAGTTTCATCTTTGGATAGAATTACGTTAACAGCGTCCTGACCATCTTCGACTTCTTTAAGAAGATTTGGAAGATCCTTATAAGCATCTGGTCCAACCACCATATCGACGATTTTTTCTTCATCAAGAAATTTCTCTTTGAGGCGTTCCGCCATGCAACCGAGCACCCCAACCTTCATTTTTGGGTTTATTCGTTTCACGGCATTGTATTTTTCCAAACGCTTACGAACAGTTTGTTCGGCTTTATCTCGAATAGAACAAGTATTCACTAAAACCAGATCGGCATCTTCAAGGTTTTGAGTGGTATTATAACCTTGATCTGCCAGAATAGAAGCTACTATTTCACTATCGCTGAAGTTCATTTGGCATCCGTAACTTTCAATATAAAGTTTACGGCTGTTACTTGGTTTTGCCTCAATTGCTAATGAGGCGCCTTGTTTTGATTCATCAATAATCTTCTCTTCCATATATTTCTCAAACTCGAGTAGCAGCAAGCTAACATTCAATTAGCGTGCGAAGATACGATTAAATTAGCGCTTGTGACAAAGTGGCAGTTTTCTTTTTTGTGTTTTTATGGCCAAACTGATAGCTAAATTATAATGGAACATTCTATTTTTCAGAAAACTGAAAGTGCAAATAGACCCGATTTTCTGTGCACACTTTCGAAGAGTTTCGAATTATTTAAGAAAGATTGGGAACAGGCATTGTATCATGTACTTATTAGCATAGTGACCGTTGCTCCTATAATTCTTCTTTTTTACGTTCCTTATTTTATATTTATTTTTTCAAT
>JBLHIC010000027.1:0-26232 GCA_047614245.1 Flavobacteriaceae bacterium | reverse complement strand
TCTGGATTCACTGATGCTGGGGCTATTGTAAGACAAGTTCAATCAGAGATGCAGAATTTTAATGATAAGCCAACTAACGTAAATATTGATTATACAGGTCAAATAGAGGAACAGACTAAACAACAAACTTTCTTAATGGGAGCTTTCTTTACAGGTTTGGGTCTAATTTTCTTTATTTTAATCTTTCAATTCAATTCTGTTTCTAAGCCAGCAATAATAATGCTAGCAATCTTTTTGAGCCTTATAGGAGTGTTCGGTGGTATATTGATAACGGGAGCACCCTTTGTATTAATGATGACCATGATGGGTATTATTTCACTGGCAGGAATTGTGGTAAATAATGGTGTGGTACTTCTAGATTATACGCAACTTCTAATCGACAGAAAAAAAGTAGCCTTAGGATTAACTAAGGATGCCTATTTAAGTATTGATGAAACCTACGAGAGTGTTGTAAAAGCGGGCAAGGCGCGTTTACGTCCTGTTTTATTAACTGCGATAACCACTATTCTAGGACTTATTCCGCTAGCAACTGGACTAAACATTAATTTTTATACGCTATTTAGTGAATTTAACCCTAATCTTTACTTTGGAGGAGATAATGTGATTTTCTGGGGCCCACTGGCCTGGACCGTTATTTACGGTTTATTTATTGCCACTTTCCTCACATTAATAGTAGTGCCTATTTTATTCTTTTTAGTAACAAAATTTAACCTTTGGGTAAGAAGCAGATCTTCAAATAAGCAAGTAGAAGTTTTAGATCTTGAAGCTGGAGAGTAAATTCATCTCATTAAATTTTTAATTAAAAAACCCGTTCGCTTATAGCGAACGGGTTTTTAATTAAATAAGAAATATGTTCTTATTGATTTTCAGTTAAAGGAATTGGAAAGCTCGACCAAACATTATCATCTTGTCTATCTAGTGGTAATTCTCCCAATTTATTATAACGTCTCATATCAATCCAACGATGCCCTTCAGCAAATAAAGAATATCTTCTTTGTTTTAGCATTTCGTTGGTAAGAGAAGTCGTATCCATGCCTCCTAAATACGCTCCAAGACCTGCACTGTTTCTAATTATATTTAAAGCAGTTACAGCTTCCCCTGGGTTCACCGTTATATTAGCCTCAGCATACAACAAAATTAACTCCTCATTGCGAATGATAGGAATAGATTCGATATTTGACTGATATCTGTTTAAAATAAAATCACCTGTTAAATCATCTAGCGTAATCGCTGCTGGAAGTTGGGCGGTCTTAGATAACCTTGTATCGTTAGCCTCTGCATCTGTCAAAAATGAAGGTTGCACTACTCTTGCCTGAGCCGCAGATGAACCTTCCACTGTAATGAACAACGGATTAGCAATATCTGTAGGTTCTAAAGAAAAAGTATAGAAAATACCTGCATTCATATCTCCTCCGCTTAAATTAAAAAATGAATCTCCAAGCAAGGAAAGAACTCCAGATGCATCTCCCTGGTATGCAGCGACCCTCGCTGCGATAGCTTTATTTGCTTTTAAGAAACCGGAAGGAGTGTTAAATCCATCAAATCCTCCAGATAGTGTAAAAGGAAATGCCGATCCACCGCTCGAAAGATTATTGGCTCCCTGAGACAACATTTCTCTTATTCCAGTTAAGGCTGCCGCTTTACCAACAAACGGTCCTAAGTTAGTAGCATCAGCTACATCCAATCGAATTCCCGCTTCATCAGTTAAATTCAAATTAAGAAGCATTTCATACGCAATAAAGGTTTTTAGAAATCCTTTAGTAGCGTTTACTTCAGCATCTGAAAACCTCGCAGAGGTATCTTGACCATCCAAAAAACCAAGTATTAAGTTAGCGTTCTTTACTGTTCTATATCTAGAAGCCCAAGGGCCGGTGATATAAAACGTATTGTTATCTAAGACAGAACTACCTCCACCCAACAAATCGGTTGTAAAACGAGGGTCTGAACCTGACAATCTCCAAAATTCTCTTCCTATAACTCCACAATCATCATAATAGGTTCCCAGACGAGTTCTTGAACTATATAGAACTCCTCCTACGAGGTCTTGCAAATCTCCTCGATTTAGAACCTCTGCAAACGCATCTACCTCGGGTCCATTAAGATCTGAAAATTCTTCAACTTCACATGAAACCAACATAGTAGTTACAGATGTAAAGAATAATATTTTATAAATATATTTTTTCATGATTTTTTTTATTAAAAGTTAACACCTACGTGAAATAAATACCTCTTTGATGAAGGAAACGGAGTAACCTCAACACCTGTAAAAGCAGTGTTTCCTCCAAAATTTGACACTTCAGGATCATAGCTATTATAATCAAAAAATGCAAGTATATTAGTTCCAGATGCTCCTACCTTAATACTATCAATTTGCCCTCCAAGTACTCCAGACAACATCTTTTTAGTAAGTGTATAGTATATTCCAATTTCACGAAGCTTCACATAAGATGCATCTTCAACAAAAACTTCTGCAGAAGATCCCAATTGACTTAATCTATAATCACCATTACCTAAGGATCCAGCTGGATCTAAATCAATAGTGTCATAATCATGTGTAGTCCCATTTAAATCGGACAACAAAGTAGTCAAATTAACATTGTCCCCTCCTTTTTTCCATTGAAACAGAAAAGAGAAATCAATGTTCTTATATCTTATGCTATTATTGAAAGCCATTTGAAAGTCTGGTTCTGAATCTCCCCACTTAACAAACCCGTTTGGCCCTGGATTAGGTCCAATCCCAACAATTTGAGTAGGACTTTCACCTTCTTCAATTCTGAAAGTACCAAGAGTTGCGCCAAACGCACCAATATTAAACGGATCTACATCAAGTTTTGTTATTTTCGACCTATTTCTAAACCAGTTAATCCCAATATCCCATTGAAAATCTTCTGAAACAAAAGGAGTAGCATTTAATGTGAGCTCGATCCCTTTATTCTCAAGTTCTCCAGCATTGACAAATTGCGATGTAAAACCAGTAGAGGGTTCAAGAGCAGCGTTCAGTATAAGATCCTCAACTGTTTTTATATAATATGTCCCAGAAAAAGTTAAACGGCCGGAGAGGAACCCTATATCGGCTCCAAACTCCAATTCCTTTTGTCTTTCAGAATTTAAGTTTCCATCTCCTCGAACACCTAATAAACTAAGCCCAAGCAGTCCATCGGTAGTAAAAGAATTGTACGAAGTAAAGAGTCCACGTGCTGGCGGAAAGTTTCCTGCTTCACCATATGCAACTCTCAGTTTCATTTGATCCCAGATACTTTCATCACTCCAAAACCCAAACTCAGTAAAGTTAACCGCTAATGACCCTTTTGGAAAGTATAGTAATTTACTTGCATCTCCATTATTTGAAGATCTATCACCTCTTACCCCGACCGTCGCAATAAGCATGTCTTTAAAGTTAACTTCTTCTTGAACAAAGAAACCAGAGTCTTCTTGCTTGAATCTCGTTTGATCGACTCCAATATTCGATGCTTGATCAACATTCGTTTCAGAAGCCACTAGTCCAGAAGCTGTAATCAACTGCGTGTTTTGATCGAAAAATTCGTTCGTAACACCCGCTTGAGATCTAAAATTAATATCACTTGCTGTAGTAAAATTATGAACCAAAAATGCAGATAGATTGTAATTCTTATTCTGCGTATCTCCTTGAATAGAAACACCATTCAATCCATTATTTATGGGTTTTTGGAATTGAAGTTCTTTAGGAAAAATTGCTCTAGACTTCTGTCCGAAAAAGTCAACTCCTCCTCTTAATATTAATTCAAGTCGTGAATTATCTGAATTATAAATATCAAGGGTAGCTGTACCCCCCATAATAATTCTATTCACGGTTTCATTGTTTCGAACTAAATCTCTTGTTTGTAATGGATTGGAAACCCCTGCTGAGTTATCTGGGTAAACACCATTTTCATCCGGAAATAAACTCAACCAAGGAGTTGTTCCAGTTAAAGTAACCCCTATAGTCGTTCCAGTATTGTCGTTATTAAAGAATCCGCGATCAGTAGATGAATAAATGTAATTTGAACTAAGTCCAAATTTAATCCAGTCAGCTGGCTTTGTATCTAAATTTAACCTCAGAGACGTCTTTTCATAACCTGTATTTAAAACGATTCCCGCCTCATTATTATGACTAATCCCGGCGAAAAACTTAGTTTTTTCACTCCCTCCGCTCATACTAAAGTTCGTGTTGCTTATGAGCCCACGCTCTCCAAAAATTTCATTTTCAAAATCAGTTAAGGCTCCACTAGTTTGAGCAGCGGCAAAACTCGCAGCAGCAGCAGCACCAAAAGTATCGTTAACTCTTTGGAAATTATAATCCCTAAGCCCCAATAAATTTAAAGCTTCGGTCCAACCTGTTGACTGTGAAAATCTAAATTTAGTTTCACCTGCCTTACCCCTTTTCGTAGTAATAATAACAACTCCTGCCGCTGCACGCGACCCGTAAATTGCTGCCGCTGAGGCACCTTTTAAAATTTCTACATTCGCAATATCCTCAGGATTAATATCTGCTATCCTGTTAGTTGCATTATCTTGTAATAACGAAGCGCTATTCCCGCCGGAAGCAGCTCCAGATACAGCATTCAATCCTGAAGCGATAGAAGAGTTGTCAACATAGACACCATCCACTATATATAAGGGCTGTGTATTACCCTGTATGGATGTTGCTCCACGTAATTTTACAGATAATCCTCCACCAGGGGCACCAGAGTTAGCGTTTACAACAGCTCCAGCGAACTTACCGTAGAAAGCGCCATCTAAAGTAGTGGGCGGTGTTGTCCCAACTAGATCTTCAGCAGAAATTGACGCAACAGCATTTGCTGAATTTGTTCTTTTAATAGATGTTGCAAGTCCTGTGACAACAATTTCATCCAAGGCTTCTCCTGATTCCATCATCAAGACAGTAATAGGATCCCCGTTAACTACATTTTGTTCAACAGTCCCATAGCCAAGAGATGAAAAAACTAAAGTTGCCGGTAAACTTTCAACATCAATGGCAAAATCACCGTCCATATCGGTAGTTGTGCCGTTTGAAGTACCTTTTTGAATCACATTCGCGAAGGGAACTGATTCTCCAGAATCACTGTTAACTTTTCCTGAAAGTGTAGTTTGCGCAAACACAAAGCACGGAAAAATTAGTAATAACAGCAGGAATACCCTGCGATTAGAGTTTTTTTGTTTCATAATTTGTCGTTTTTATAGTTGGTCTAAGTTAAAAATATTTTTTTAATTCATACCATTTATAAGCATATTAACACATAAATGTAAAGAACTCACTGAGTATCTAACCATTATTCTTTTCTTAAATTTTTACGTTTAGCAGCTATTATCTTCATAAATTTGCACTTTTATAACTTCTAGGAAAAACTTAATTATTCAAAATGTACAGAACGCATACTAATGGCGAATTAAACGCCTCATTTATAGGGGAAGAAGTTACTTTAGCTGGTTGGGTCCAAAAAATTAGAAATAAAGGGTTTTTAATCTGGGCAGATTTACGTGATCGATACGGCTTAACTCAATTAATTTTTGACGAAGAACGAACTCCCAAAGAGATGATGCTGGCAGCATCAAATCTTGGTCGCGAATTTGTAATTCAAGTAAAGGGAACCGTCATTGAACGTGAATCTAAGAATTCGAAAATGAAAACGGGTGAAATTGAAATATTAGTTTCTGAATTTTCTATACTGAATGAATCACTTACGCCTCCTTTTACTATTGAAGATGAAACAGACGGTGGTGAAGATCTTCGTATGAAATATCGATATCTTGACATAAGAAGAAATCCTGTTCGAGAAAACTTGATTTTTCGACATAAAGTAACGATGGCCGTTCGGAATTATCTTTCGAACCAGGAGTTCGTAGAAATTGAAACTCCTTATCTCATTAAGTCAACTCCTGAAGGAGCAAGAGACTTTGTGGTTCCATCACGAATGAATCCTGGTCAATTTTACGCACTACCCCAGTCACCTCAGACATTTAAGCAATTATTGATGGTGGGAGGAATGGACAAGTATTTTCAAATTGTCAAGTGTTTTAGGGATGAAGACCTTAGATCGGACAGACAACCTGAATTCACACAAATAGACTGCGAAATGGCTTTTATTGAGCAGGAAGATATCTTGAACACTTTTGAAGGCTTAACACGCCATATATTAAAGGATATAAACGGAGTAGATGTTGCTGCTTTTCCTAGAATGACATATGATGATGCCATGCAAAAATATGGTAATGACAAGCCAGACATCCGCTTTGGGATGGAATTTGGCGAACTCAACGAAATCGCTCAACATAAAGATTTTGGAGTTTTTAATAATGCCGAATTAGTAGTCGGAATAGCGGTCCCTGGTGGAAATAAATATACCCGCAAAGAAATTGACAAACTAATAGATTGGATAAAACGTCCACAAGTTGGGGCTTTAGGAATGATTTATTGCCGTTGCAACGATGATGGAAGTTTTAAATCTTCCGTTGATAAGTTTTACACACAAGAAGACTTGGAAAAATGGGCTAACACTACCGGAGCGAAGCAAGGGGATCTTATTTGTGTACTTTCTGGAGAGAAAAGCAAGGTGCGTGCTCAACTAAGTGCATTAAGAATGGAACTCGCTGAAAGACTTGGACTAAGAAAATCGGACGAATTTGCCCCTCTATGGGTTATCGATTTTCCTTTGTTAGAATGGGACCAGGATACCAAACGCTATCATGCTATGCATCATCCATTTACTTCCCCAAAACCAGGTCAATTGGAGTTGCTCTCAACTAACCCAGGAGAAGTAAAAGCAAATGCTTATGATCTAGTCCTAAACGGAAACGAAATTGGCGGAGGCTCTATAAGGATTCACGACAAGAAAACTCAAGCATTAATGTTCGATTATCTAGGTTTTACGCCTCAAGAAGCGGAAGCACAATTTGGATTTTTAATGGATGCATTTCAATATGGCGCGCCACCTCACGGCGGTTTAGCTTTTGGATTGGATAGATTGGTTGCAATTCTTGGCGGGCAAGAGACGATAAGAGATTATATTGCTTTTCCGAAAAATAATTCGGGGAGAGACGTTATGATCGACGCTCCTGCGCCCATTAATGATGATCAATTGAAAGAATTAAATTTACAACTGAATATTAAATCGTAACTTAAAATCCTGCAATAGCAGGATTTTTTGATTCAACCAAAAATGCCAGCGCAAAAACGAACTTTCTTCACCAAATTTCTAATATGGCGATTTAAACATATATCGCATAAGCATTTTGTCTATATAATAAGTATTGTTGTAGGAATCATGTCTGGAATGGTTGCTGTCCTTATAAAGAATGGAACACATTATATAGAACTACTACTAGAAGGTAAGTTAATTAAAGAATACCATAATGCATTCTATTTCATATTTCCAATAATTGGGTTAAGCCTAACCTATTTAATTATCAAATACATAATTAGACACCGTCCTACTCAAGGTATTCCTGCCACACTATTTGCAATTTCGAAGAAAAAAGGAATTATGAAACGGTTTCAAATGTGGGGAAGTTTACTCGCAGCTCCAATTACTGCTGGTTTTGGAGGATCTGTCGGACTTGAGGGTCCAACTATTGCCACCGGAGCCGCATTAAGTTCCAACCTGTCTCGTCTTTTACATATGAATCAAGCCACTAGAACCTTGCTGATTGGTTGTGCGGCTGCTGGGGCGATGTCATCAATTTTTAAGGCGCCTATCGCGGCAATAATATTCGCGATAGAAGTTTTTAGTCTCGATCTCACTATTGCATCAATGATACCTTTATTATTGGCTTCAGTTTCAGCAATTATTACATCTTATTTTTTCTTCGGAAATGATATCCTCTTGCCATTTAACATTGAAGATGAATTTCTAATAAAGGACATTCCTTTTTATATATTGTTAGGAATTGTCGCCGGTTTTGTTTCTGTCTATTTTACAAATATTTATGAGCGTTTTCAGAAATTCTTCGAAAAAATTGGCTCGCCAATAAGGCGCCTTATTATTGGAGGTATCGGAATTGGAATATTGGTCTATTTTATCCCACCTCTCTATGGTGAAGGTTTCGATATTATTAATAATTTAGTGCAAGGAAACCCTGGGAAAGCCCTTGAAAATAATATATTCCGCCTCGATGTTAGCAATGTCTGGGTAATGATTGCTCTGCTCACTGGACTGGTTTTATTTAAAGTTATAGCCAGTTGTCTTACTTTTGGAGCAGGTGGCGTAGGGGGTATTTTTTCACCTACATTGTTTATGGGAAGTATAATGGGGTTTACACTTGCTAAATTTTTGAACAATATTGGCCTCCTCTCAAACCCAGTCTCAGAAAGTAATTTTACGCTGGTAGGTATGACCGGTTTAATGGCAGGTGTCTTGCACGCTCCACTTACCGCTATTTTTTTAATAGCAGAAGTTACAGGAGGCTATGAATTATTCATTCCTCTAATGATAACCGCAGCAATTTCCTTTTCAATCACTAAATATTTTATTCCACATTCAGTTTATGCAATGGAATTAGGCAGAAAAGGAGAGCTGATTACTCATAATAAGGATCATGCTGTACTTACATTAATGGACATTAAGACGGTCATTGAACGAGATTTTGTAGTTGTATATTCAGATATGACATTAGGAGATTTAGTTCATGAGGCTATTATTAAATCAAAACGAAACCTGTTTCCCGTTGTCAATAAGGAAACAAATACTCTAGAAGGAATTATTCATCTAGATGACTTACGCCCTGTTATGTTCAACCAAACACTATATAAAGAAATCATTGCTCGAGATTTAATGCAAGCACCTCCAGAAATTATCTATTTAGAAGAGAATAAAATGACAGATGTTATGAAAAAGTTTCAGGATACCGGGGCCTGGAATCTTCCAGTGATCTCTCATGGTATTTATTATGGTTTTGTTTCAAAATCAAAAATGCTTACTGCTTACAGAAGAAAACTAATTGATTTTTCAGGAAAATAAGATATGAAACATTTTTTACGAATATTATTAATCGTAGTGATTACTGGAATTGGCATTGGGTTTTACGTTAAAGCGAGCGACGAAAAGTCGGGACATTTGATAATAGGTTCTTCAATAGTTGCGGGCTTTTTTATATTAATGCCAGTTTTTATTTACCATCGATGGAAAGACAGAAGTGTTAAAGATTATATGCTGACCAAAGAAAATATTGAAAAAATGCGCGATTTCCAGAGAGACAATAAAATATAAATCGGTCAGTTTTTAAAAATAATTTTTATTTTGTTAAAAAACCGCACCACATTTATAGTTCAATTAGACCAAATTATTAATTTATTATTATTACAATGGAAGGAACTGTGAAATTTTTCAACGAATCTAAAGGTTTTGGTTTTATCACTAATGATGAAACGGGTAAAGACATTTTTATACACATCACCGGACTAAGCGGCGAGTCCCTGAACGAAGGTGACAAAGTAGAATATGAAGAAGAGGAAGGAAGGAAAGGAACAGTTGCCGGGCAGGTGCGCCTCATCCACAACTAATACTTATTAAGATCTCAACCTCCCGTATTTAAAAAAAACAGGAGGTTTTTTTATTCCTCTCCAACTTAATTCAGATTCCGTTTTTCAATAAAAAATTGCTTTAAAATTGCAGCAGCTTCCTTTTCCAGAACACCGCCTTTCATTTTAGTTTTAGGATGCAATTTTGTTTTTAGGGCGATACACCCTCTTTGCTCATCACGCGCTCCATAGATTATATTCGAAATCTGACTCCAAAATAAGGCCCCTGCGCACATTTGACAAGGTTCAATCGTTACATAAATTGTACAACCAAGTAAATACTTACCCCCCAAAAAATTTGAAGCAGCCGTAATCGCTTGCATTTCGGCATGTGCTGTTACATCAGTTAGCGTTTCCGTAAGATTGTGAGCCCTTGCTATTATTTGATTATTTATAACTACCACCGCACCTATTGGAACCTCCCCTTTTTCATAAGCGGCTTCGGCTTCCTGAAGCGCACGTTTCATAAAGTAGGCATCATCATAATTAGATATCACACGCAATGTTTTAAAATTAATAAGAAGCAAACAAAAGTGTCTTTTCGAACACTCCCCAACAAAAGTACAAAAGCAAAATGTATCTTTGTATTGTGACCAAAAACTATTTAGATAGTATCAAATTACCTTGCGATCTTCGGAAACTATCACCTGAAGATCTACCGCAACTAGCAAAGGAACTTCGCGAGTTTATTATTCACATTGTTGCCATAAAAGAAGGGCATTTGGGCGCTAGCCTGGGTGTAGTTGAATTGACAATCGCCCTTCATTACGTTTTCAATACTCCTGAAGACATCTTAGTTTGGGATGTTGGTCATCAAGCATACGGGCACAAAATTCTGACAGGAAGAAAGGATAATTTCCATACCAATCGAATGTTGGGCGGTATTAGCGGTTTTCCTAAAAGAGAGGAAAGTACTTACGATGCTTTTGGCACAGGCCATAGTAGCACTGCAATTTCTGCCACTTTAGGAATGGCTATTGCCGCACAATTAAAGGGGAATAGTAAGCAACAGCATGTCGCAATTGTTGGAGATGCTTCAATCGCAAGCGGGATGGCATTTGAAGCTTTAAATCATGCCGGTGTGACAAACACAAATATCCTAGTCATTCTAAATGATAATGCCATTGGGATTGATCCTAGTGTAGGTGCACTAAAAGAATATTTTATTAAGGTTAATTTAAATGGCGCCCCAGAAACTGACAATATCTTTGAGGCACTAAATTTCAATTATTCTGGACCAGTAGACGGTCATAATTTAACTGAATTGATTTCAGAATTAAAAAGGCTTATGCAAATTGAAGGCCCGAAACTGCTTCATATTATTACGAAGAAAGGAAAAGGATTGCGGCAGGCTGAAGAAAATCAAGTTGTCTATCACGCACCAGGAAAGTTTAATCCAGAAACTGGAGATTTACATCCAAAAAGCGATGAAGTTTTACCCCCCAAATTTCAGGATGTTTTTGGTAAGACCATCTTGGAACTAGCAACGTCTAACGAAAATATTGTGGGTATAACACCTGCCATGCCAACTGGAAGTTCTCTAAAATACATGATGGAGGCCTTTCCCTTAAGAGCATTTGACGTTGGTATCGCAGAACAACACGCCGTAACCTTTGCGGCCGGTTTAGCAACTCAAGGGATGCAAGTATTTTGTACCATTTACTCTACTTTTTTACAGCGGGCTTATGACCAGATAATACATGATGTTTGTTTACAAAAATTACCTGTAATTTTCTGCCTAGATAGAGCCGGCTTAGTTGGGCAAGATGGAGCTACTCACCACGGTATTTTCGATATTTCTTTCCTTAGATGTATTCCCAATCTCATCATTTTTGCTCCTAGGAATGAAGTTGAATTAAGAAATATTTTATTTACAGCCCAATTAGGTTTAGAGCTTCCAATCGCCATTCGCTATCCGCGCGGCAGAGGAAAAGAACTAAACTGGCAGCAAGACTTTTCTAGGATAGAAATAGGGAAAGCAATAGAATTAAAAAAAGGCAGTAAGGTTGCGATTCTAACTATTGGAATCATGGCGAATAATGCAATGGAGGCAATTGAAAATTCTTCAGCTATTGATAAGGTCGCTTGTTTTGATATGCGCTTTATTAAGCCATTAGATGAAAGAATGCTTCATACAGTTTTCAAAGAATATAAAACCATCATTACTGTTGAAGATGGTGTAATAAAAGGAGGTTTTGGAAGTAGTATAGCTGAGTTTTCAGCAAAGCATCACTATCTTAATAAAATAGAAATTCTGGGAATACCAGATACATTTCCTGAACATGGCAGCGCAGAAGAACTTCAGCAACTTTCAGGTATTTCTTCCGCAGAAATTTTAAAAAAGCTTGAATTATACATATAAAAAAAGGAGGCTAAATTAGCCTCCTTTTTATGAATTGCAATTAATTATTATTTAATAATCAACTTAGCCGTATGCGTATAATTGTTACCGTTAATTTGAACAATATATACCCCTGTATTTAAACTCTCTGCATTAATATTAACCGAGTTATATAATTCAACATTTTGTGTGAATACAGTTCTTCCGTTAAGATCAACTATAGAAATAGTAACATCTCCAGCATCCACAATCGAGCTAATGTTTATGTTCCCGTTCGATGGGTTTGGATAGATACTAAAGTTACTATTTATATCTACTTCCGAAGTACTTAAAAGACAGCCAGGAGTTGTTGGTACATCGAAAGCTTCAGTACCATCATTAACATTATTTGATGATCCCTGAACAGCACTTACTCCAAGTCCTCTTCTTGCAAATGCCTCCCAAATTAAACATTGGTTTGCTCCTCCATTACTAAGCCTGTCTGCAAGTAAAATAGCATCTCTTCCATCCACAAAACCAGGGTTACAAGGTTGGAGTTTCATTCCGTCAAGAACTAATTGCATCGCGATGTTATTTCCAGAAGTACCAGTATAAACATCACCGATAGTTCCTCCATTTGCATCAATTAAATCCCAAGTCATATCCCAAATCATGGTCGCCCATACATATCCAACTCCGTGAGGAATTGAAACGCTACTAATGCGATTATAAGTAGAATTATTTATTGACATATCTGTACTATAATGAGTAGGACGTATTCCTCCGCCTGTTATTGGAGCTCCAGTTGCGAACGTTCCAATACCTCTTGCATCAGCCCCTTGATCTCCTGGCTCAATAGTTATCATCATTCCTACATAATCACTCCATCCTTCGCCCATTTGCTCTGAATTATTTAAACAACCTGTATTTGATGGACCTGCCGTTAAACGATTCGAAATACCATGACCGTATTCATGACCAATGATTCCGTTATCAAGCGAACCATCTTTGTCCAATGAAATATTAGTTCCATTTATAGTTCCATTCACTACTGCGCTTCCTAATTCTGTAATTAACGCTTCCCCATCAATATTATTAATCATAAAAAGTGGTATCGTTACAGAACCTCCAACGGCTCCACCTCCCATTACAATGGGATCACCAGCTACATTATTTACCATAATCACGGCAATAGCTCCTTCATCTTCAGCGGCTAATGCTTTAAATCCGAATTCACAAGCACCTCTTCTAATAACCGCAATCTTGCCAACAAGACTCGCGCCATTTGTTACAGGGTCACAAGCATCGTTTATATCTGTAGAAGCTGTCGAATTATCATCTTCTACTAAGACTAAATCTTCTGTCAGAGCAGGAACAGGAATCGCCCCACCAAAACTAGCTGGAATACCACTATAAATACCCGCTAGAGGACCACCGTTAATTGTTAAAATATCAGAGATTGGGCCAGTTGCACCGTCCCATAGGAACATCTGCATTCTTGGATTCCCTCCATCTGGTGGAGTACCAAAGTTGGCATTGTTAGTTCCCGATCCGTCTTGTGCATCAGCACTCACAGAGTCGCCTCCGTTGCCACCATTTCCATAGTTATTCTCTTGGAAGTTTCCACTTGCCTCATCAAATCCATATCGGTACCATACATCGTGCATGATATTATTCAAGTAGAACAAATTAGTTGTCGAACCATCTAAATAAGCTACAGGCTGCTGTGTAAAGTCAAATGGGAAATCAAAGAGTAAATTTGCTCCTCCATCTGGTGAAGCACCAGTTCCGTTGTTACCATTAATATCATCTTGAGCATGTACATTATTACCTCTAGTGATTGTAAAATCAGCGCCTGCTATTCCATCAGTATCGTGCCATCCAAAAGGAGAAGCGACCGCATCTGCAGGATCTATAATCAATTCATCTGAACCATGATTTGGGCTTTCTGCTGGGATTGGAAAAACTCTATAATCTCCTACAAACGCAATTGGGCTTGAAGAAGGCTTAGCTCCAAAAAGAACACTTTGCCCATTATCATAGTTATCAAGTGAATGTGAAGCTTCACCAAAATTACAAGTAAGAACCCAATCAATAGTATCTAAATGAGCGCCTGTTACAGCATCAATTCTTATACTGTAATAATGACTTCCATCTAAAAGAGCAATACTCAAATCCCAAGCCAATCTCAAAGTATTAGTTTCTGTAGATTGGTATACCAATTTTACTGGGATGTTTTCTAAGGAAATATTTCCATTAGAAAATATAAATGAATTAGAACCTACTGTTTCTAGTAATTGCAAATTCATAGGCCCCTGAATTCCTGCAGCACTAGCCGCACTTGAAATAGCGGCTGCAGCCGAATTAGAAGGCGTAGTGGTATTAACTTTTTGCTCAACATCATTGGTAAATGATAAGCTTGCATTTACAACCGTTCCATTCTTAATTGCAAAAGACGAAGTAGAATTAAAAATTTCTATCCCCTGATGGGTTTGGTTAACATATACATTCTCCAAGTCCATACTCTTAGAGTAACTATTAGATTTTACAGCGAACTCTGCAACGTCTTGGGATTGTAACCCAAGTTCAGAGCGATTGTTGTTTAGGTAAGTACTAACTGATTCACTGAAATCTTGCGCAGTTGCAATAGTTACAGTAAAAAACGCAAGTACATAAAGTAGTTTCTTCATATTCCTTTTTTTTTTAACGTATGAGATGCAGATTGCACCTTAATACTAAGTTGATTAATTTTTCTGGATGCTAAAAATATCACAATAAATCCAAACTGTTCACAAATTGTTTTACTTTTAACACGAACAGTTGCGCAATCTTAAAGAATTCCATTAATTTTTTGAAATATCTGAAGCGCATTGCCATCTGTTAGCCTAGAAATTGTGCTGCAGCATTCCATCAAATAGCTATAGGTAGATTTACTAACTGCTGGTTGATTTTTAAAACTCTTTAAGATCAAGTTATCATAATGACGAGCCGAGCCTTGAGAATGATTTTCAAAAGCGGTAGTATAAGCATCCAATAACGTCGTTAAGATATTGTAGCCAGCAATCTCTTTATCAACAACTTCAGTGCTTTGATAGACCTTGGCAACAGAGATTTTTATGATATCGTCAATCTGAGCTTTGTAACTGCTTTTATCCAGCAGCGCTTCGGAAAAGTCCCCTTTTAAAATTGCCTCTTCATGTTTCAGAAAAATGGAAGCAGCTTCAGCAATTAGGGTGTTAATTGCCAAAGACCGAAGGTATGCCAATCGATCTGAAGTCATATTCAAACCGTGGTACTTTTCAGTATTAATACTCGATTGAACTAGTTTAATTAGATACTCCAAGGCAAATTCTTCTTCTATCAAGCCTAAATTAATACCATCTTCAAAATCAATTATCGTATAACAAATATCATCGGCAGCTTCAACTAGGTATGCCAAAGGATGGCGTACATAACTTAGTTCATTATCCTTACCTCTTTTCAGAAGCTCCAATTCTGAAGCTACGTTTTCAAAAAATTCTTTTTCAGATTGAAAAACACCAAACTTCTTATCGGCTATATGTTTGGTAGGCCTTTTTGGGAGAGATTCTTTAGGGTATTTCGTGAAAGCGCCGAGGGTAGCGTACGATAATCGAAGACCACCCTCTACTCCATTTTTTGTTTCAGAAACTATCTTAAAACCATTAGCATTTCCTTCGTAATCAACCAAATCTTGGTATTCCTTGTCGGTCAATTGTTCCTTGAATCTACGGCCATTGCCATTTGCGAAATAATTTCCAATTGCTTTTTCGCCACTATGACCAAAAGGAGGATTACCTATATCATGAGCCAAAGCCGCCGCCGCAACAATTGCCCCAAAATCATTAAAACGATATCCATGTGTTTTTTCAAGTGATGGATGTTTTTCTAAAATAGCCTTACCTACTATTCTACCTAGGGACCTCCCTACAACAGAAACCTCTAGACTATGGGTCAATCGGGTATGCACAAAAGAGGTCTTGGATAATGGAATTACCTGTGTTTTATCTTGCAAACTTCTAAAAGCCGAAGAGAAAATTACACGATCGTAGTCCACCTCGAAACCCAATCTCGTTTCATCCTGTTCTATTCTTAGTCTTTTGTTTATGTCTCCCTGCCTTCGTAAGGAAAGGAGCTGCTCCCATTGCATCATTTTTCGCGCCATTTTAGAAATGCAAGATACTATTTTCAAAAAGTAAAATAGAAAAACTGACGTATAGAATCCTTAACATTTAGCTAACCTTGATATGATAAATACATAATCTTTAATTAACATCGACTTTACATAATGCCCGCATCTTTGCCACAAGAATTTAACGACAAAAAATGACAAAATATTTTACTTTATTATTATTCGGTTTAACTACAATCTGCTTTTCACAAGGAACAGGATCCATTGTTGGAGCATTAACAGATAAAGATTATAACAATGAACCTCTTCCCTTTGCCAATATTTTTATAGACGGAAGCACCAAAGGAACAACCTCAGACTTTGACGGTCTCTATGCTTTAGAGAACCTTCCTGTTGGAACATATAGTATTGTTTATAGTTTCGTGGGATACGAGACAATAACAATTGATAATGTTTTAGTAGAAACAAAAAAGGCAACTACCGTAAACGTTCCTATGCGCGCAAGTGCAGCGGCCCTTGATGAAGTTTTTATCAAAACCACTACTCGAAAGGAAAGTGAGGTATCGTTGCTTTTAGAACAAAAGCGAGCCACTACGATTAAACAAAGTATAGGTGCCGAAGAATTGTCTAGGAAAGGAGTAAGTGACGTGGCAACTGCCGTTACCAAAGTAACTGGAATTTCTAAACAAGAGGGTTCTGGAAACATCTTTGTAAGAGGACTGGGAGATCGATATAATGTTACGACGCTAAATAACCTACCAATACCATCTAACGATCCATCTAAAAAGAATATTCAACTTGGAATATTTGATACAGATATCGTGGAATCTATTAGTATCGATAAGACTTATAATCCTGAAAATTATGGTGACTTTGCCGGTGCTAATATCAATATTGTTTCCAAAAATTATAGAGGGAAAGGTTTTGCCGAAATAGGAATCGAAACTGGCGCAAATACTGTCACGGTAGGTGAAAAAGATTTCTACTTAACCGACGGCCCTAGCAATAGTGGTTTCTATAACATAAAAGCTCCTGCTTTTCCATTAAACAACTACAATTTCGAAACAAGTTGGGATAGAAGGAAAACAACGACACCAGTTAATTCGGGGCTTTCTTTTAAGGGCGGTGAATCTTTTGACATCGGAGAAGACACAAGGGTTAATCTTTTTGGAGTTGGATCTTTTACTAATAATTACTCTTTTAGAGAGGGAGTATCAAGAGGAGGAGTGGACGTAAGTGCGGTACCTAATGCTGATTTTAGTTTTTTTAACTACTCATATAACACTGCCACTACCCTAATGGGAAACTTAGGAATAAAGCATAAGAATCATAGACTAAGTTATAATGGCCTTTACTTAAACACCTCAAGGCAGCAACAGCAAGAGTTTTATGGGGTAATTGATAAGGATGATGACGCCTCTGAAGGGGGTGGGTTTATTCAACGTGCTACATATGAAAGAACGACACTTGTTACACATCAACTATTAGGGGATCACGAGTTTGGCGAAAGGCTTGAAGTTAATTGGGGAGGATCCTATAATTATCTAGAAAACATAGAACCTGATAGAAGGCAAGTTACTTTAGTTCCCTTAGACGCTATGGATCCAGAGGGTCCTAAATCCTTCCAATTTGTTTCTTCAGCTTCAGACAATCATAGATTTTTCTCAAAACTGACGGAGGAAGAAGTTGCGGCAAACATAGCTACTACCTATAAATTTAGTAAAAATGAAGATGATGATTTTAAGGGTAAAATTACCTTAGGATATAGTGGGCGAATTAAAGATGTAAAGTTCAATGCAACGCAGTTCAACTTTCAGATTTTCACTCAAGGAGTTACACAACCAAATGTTGACCCCTATAATGTAGACGCTTATTTTAATCAAGAAAATCTCAATAACGGTTTATATAGGATAAGAACTTTTAGAGGAACTGCTGAAACGCCGAACGCATTAGACCCGCAATATTATCGCGGTGATCAAAAAATACACGCCGGTTATCTAAATTTTGAATATGCTTTTTCACCTAAATTTACCGCTCTTTTAGGTGTTAGGGGTGAACAAATAAATCAATTCATTGAATGGTCTACTTCATTAGACACCAACGAAGACGGAAGTGAACTAGACACATTTGAAGTGCTCCCTGCATTGTCTCTGAAATATGAATTGAATGAGAAACAAAATTTAAAATTAGCCGTAAGTAAGACCTACACATTACCTCAATTTAAAGAACGAGCTCGATTTCTATTTCAGGAAGTGAATCAAGATTATTTTGGAAATCCAGGACTGATTGCTTCAACAGATTACAACTTTGATGTTAAATGGGAATTCTTCCCCGAATCAAGTGAAATTATTTCTTTAGGAGCTTTCGGAAAATACATTCAGAATCCTATTAACAGTTTTACTGCAGTTTCTGCTTCCAATGATATTACTTGGGGAAATACTGGTGAAAAAGCTACTGCGTTTGGAGCTGAACTAGAAGTTAGAAAGTCTCTTTTTGAGCATGAAAAAAATAGCGAAGAATCTATATTAACAAACAGCTTAAGCGTTGGTTTCAACGCAGCCTACATGATTACGAATCAAGACTTAGACGGCGACAAAGTACTTGCTGAAACTACTGAGGCCGGATTTCCAATAAGTTTTATACCTACTTATAATAGTACTGAAATAAGTGGAGCATCAAATTTAGTAGCCAATGCCGACATAAGCTATTTCAAGGATTTCAGTGAGAATGGAAACATCCAACTCACCTTAGCTGCCAATTACTTTTCAGACCGAATTTTCGCCTTAGGAAGTATTGGTAAAGGAAATTTAATTGAAAAAGGAGTTGCGACACTAGATTTCATTGCAAAAGCTCAATTGACAGAAAATATCACTCTTGCACTAGCTGCAAAGAATTTATTAAACCCTTCGATTGAAAGATTTCAAGAAGCGGTTGATGGAGACACTAATCCGGAAAATGACGGATTTCAAAAAACTGACGTAACCATTCTATCTTATAAAAAAGGATATGACCTTAAATTATCGTTAGCCTATAAATTTTAATCAAAAAACGAACAATCAAAAAAAAAAATCATGAAAAAAACACTTTTTACTTTCTTATTTAGCCTTGCTACATTCGCGGCAGTTGTATCTTGTAGTAGTGATGATGACGTCAATTCTGCGAGTGCAGCATCTTGTACTGATGGAGTTCAAAATGGTAATGAAACAGGAATTGACTGCGGTGGATCTGCTTGTCAACCTTGTCTAGAAAATATACTTAATGGTGAATTTTCTAACGATGTGACCCTTGACGCAACTATTGAATACGATTTAACCGGTGCCTATGTTGTATTAGACGGAGGCTCGTTAACTATTCCTCCAGGGACAGTTATTAAGGCTACTGGTGGAACATCTGCCTATATTGCTGTAGCGCAGGGAGGACAAATTTTCGTGAATGGAAATTCATCTAATCCGGTACTGATGACATCTGCAAGTGAGTCTCCAGCTCCCGGTGACTGGGGAGGCCTTGTTATTTGTGGAAAAGCGCCAACCAACAGAGGAGTTTCTGTAACTTCAGAAGTTGCCGATCTTATTTACGGTGGTGCAGAAACCAACGACAACTCGGGATCTATTAGATACCTTAGAGTAGAGTATACGGGTGCCACATTCTCTAATGACAAAGAATTTAACGGAGTATCACTATTTGGTGTAGGTGCTGGAACAACTTTCGAATATGTACAATCATATAATGGCGGTGATGATGGTATTGAATTTTTTGGAGGTACGGTGACGGGTAACTATCTTGTATCAGTTGGCAGTGGTGATGACTCAATCGACTTTGCTGACGGATGGAACGGTACAGGGTCAAAGTGGTATATTTCTGGAGGTGCCAAAGCCGGTATTGAAGGTTCTAACAATGGAGATAACGGGAATGCAACTCCCACGACAACTGCAACACTTAGTGACATCACTGTTGTTGGACCAGTTTCTGAAGGTGCCTTATACTATAAAGAGGGTGGTGGAAACTTTACTATTAGTAATTTTTACACCAGTACTGTCAATCTTGGTATAAAAGTAAAAAACACCGATGCTGAAGCTGCTACTAGAATAGAAGCTGGAGCTCTTGCGATTAATGGTATTCAATTCGCCGATGCACCAAGTGATCTTCAAAGCACTGATTATATGGGTGCCAACCAGAGTTTCTATACTGAAGGTATAGCGACAGGAGCCGGGAACGGTGCAGCCTCTCCAGATTGGGCAGCAGGCTGGACAGTTGGCCTTGACAATAGCGGACCCGCTAGCACAGAAAATCTTGCTGGAGAGATAACAACTAATGTGACGTTAAATTCTAACATTGAGTACTTACTTACAAACTCATTGGTAGTTCTTAGTGGAGGTTCGTTGACTATTCCAGCTGGAACAACCATAAAAGCTACAGGCGGTACTGCGTCATATATTGCAGTGGCCCAAGGAGGAAAACTTTTTATAGAAGGGACTGCCTCGAACCCTGTTGTAATGACTTCAGGAGCGAGTTCTCCAGCCCCAGGTGATTGGGGTGGATTGGTAATATGCGGTGATGCACCTACAAACAGAGGTGTTTCTGTGACTTCAGAAGTTGCCGATCTTATCTATGGTGGAACAGACGCAACTGACAATTCCGGATCAATAAGGTATCTTAGAGTTGAGTATACGGGAGCAACATTCTCTAATGATAAAGAATTTAACGGAGTATCGTTATTTGGTGTTGGTTCTGGAACAACTTTCGAATATGTACAATCTCTGAATGGAGGTGATGACGGGATCGAATTTTTTGGCGGGACAGTAACCGGAAATAATTTAGTATCTGTGGGTAGTGGAGATGATTCTATTGATTTTGCTGACGGCTGGAACGGAAATGGTTCTAATTGGTACATTAAAAATGGTGCAAAGGCAGGTATTGAAGGCTCAAACAATGGAGACAATGGTGATGCTACTCCGGTAACAACAACAACCCTTTCAAATATTTCAGTTGTAGGACCTGTTTCCGAGGGTGCCTTATATTTTAAAGAAGGTGGTGGAAACTTTACTATTACTAATTTCTACACAAATAGTGTGAACCTTGGAGTAAGAGTAAAAAGCACAGACGCCGAAGCTGCAGTAAGAATAGAAGCTGGAGCTCTATCAATAAGCCCTATGCAATTCGAAAACCCAGTAAGTGGTTGGGTGATTACAGATTATACTGGAGCTAACCAAAACTTTGTAGTGGTAGGGCCTACCTCAGGGGCAGGAAACGGAGCTGCAGCACCGTCTTGGGCCTCAGGATGGACATCAGGATTATAAACTTATTACAATTTATTGCACAGTAATTTTTTTGAATACAGCCAAAAAGGGCCTCTAAATTTCGGAGGCCTTTTTTATTTTTAATTTTGCTTAATACCTAAATATAAAAAGAAGCGTTCCCATTCGAAACGTCATACATAGCACCAACGATTATAATCTCATCGTTATTCTCCATTTCGGCCAAAACCGGACTGTTTCTACGAATATTTTGAATTGACATTTGGACATTCTTAGCAGCCACATTGTTTACAAACTCTAAATTACTTGAATTTCTTAACGCGTCATCCTGTGGTTCTTTTACCGCTTCAACCGCGGGTTCAATTTTCTTAATGAGTGCTGTTAAATTACCTAATCTTGCGTGATCGCAGGCTCCTTTCACTGCCCCGCAACTGGTATGTCCTAATACAACTATTAGTTTTGTTCCAGCTAATTTACAGGCGAATTCCATACTGCCAAGTATATCTTCATTCACGAAATTTCCCGCAATACGAACACTAAATATATCTCCAATTCCCTGATCAAATAATAATTCGGCAGAAACTCTCGAGTCTATACAGTGCAATACTGTCGCAAAAGGAAATTGACCCTTAGAAGTATCTTTTATTTGCTCTACTAAGTTTCTAGCAAGGACTGTCCCGTTTTGAAACCTTAGATTGCCATCTTTTAAAGATTCTAAAGACAACTGAGGTGTCATTAATTCTTGTGTTTCTTTAGTATGTGCCTTCATGCTTTTTTTACTATTGTTTAACTTCCTCCTTTACATTTTCCTTTATCCATTGAATACAGCCCTTAAAATTCTTAAAAATTTGTTCTTTCGGGACAAGATCTGGAATAATATCTATTCTTTCCAGCATATACATTGGTTGTCTTAAGACATCAACAAAGACTACTTTTATTTCCCGCTTCGCTAGATCGACCAAAACATCTTCCATCGCATATAAACCAGATTGATCTATATATGACATTCTGCCCATCCTTATTACTACTGCAGCTGCCTTATCTGGGATCTGGGATGCGAGAAGTTGAAAGTCGCTTGTTGAACCAAAGAATAGGGGTCCTTTAATGTGCTTAATATACACCTCTCCCTTTAAGCTTTCAGGAAAATCAATTTCATCATCCCAAGCCTTCTCCTTCAGAAGACTTTTCACATCAGATCGTTCTCCAGTGAGATCCCCCATTTTCTTCATAAACATTAGGGAGGCAATCACTAATCCAATTCCAACCGCATATACAAGGTTCCAAATAGAAGACAAGACTAGCACTACTAGCATAATAATGACTTCCGGGCGAGGCATATAAGGTATTGCCTTTAATCCCTTATAATCCATGACTCCAATTCCCACCGTAATTAAAATTCCTGCAAGAACCGCTGCTGGAATCTGAGAGGCAACTGGACCCAAGGATAATAAAATAACTAGGAGTAAAATCCCAGCTGTCATTCCAGACAATCTTGTTTTACCTCCAGACTTAATATTGACAACAGTTCTAATAGTGGCACCTGCGCCAGGGATTCCTCCAAAAAACGCCGCTATAGCGTTACCAATACCCTGCCCTACTAATTCCCTGTTTGGTTTATGCTTCGTCTTAGTCATATTATCTGCCACAACCGAAGTTAGAAGCGAGTCTATAGCTCCAAGCAAAGCCAACGTTAAAGCGGTAAATATATATGGGGTTATGCTACCAAGGCTGAAACTAGTAAACATTTCCAAATTAGGTATTGGCAATCCACTAGGTATTTCCTCAATGGGTCGATAATTCAATTTGAAACCATATGCAATGCCCGACATAACCAATAAAGCGATTAAGGTACTTGGGACAGCGGTGGTAATTCGCTTAAATCCGTAAATGATTAATATGGTTCCTAATGCCAATAATAGTTCCAACCAATTAATGTTCTGCAAAGCTCCTGGAAGTACTTTGATAGCTCCAATAACTCCAGAGGCTTCAGAAGCAGCCAAAGTTTGGGACTCTTTTAAAATATCTGCCTGACTAATAGTCTCAGCTCTCTTTATTGTTTCTTTGAAATCTTCTAGCACTAAAATCCCCTCACCTGCTTCATCTTTTAAAATATTATTCATAATCATTTCCTCGGCTTGCGGCTTAAACTGAGCAACAAACTCCACATCTTCTTTTGGGTAATATCCAACTGCTGGTAGAATTTGAGTTACCAGAATAATGATTCCTATTGCGGTCATAAATCCAGATACAACGGGATATGGTATATACTTAATATATTTCCCTAGTCCAATTAGTCCTAGTCCAATTTGCATGAGTCCGGCGAGCAAGAACACAGTTAATATAGCTGGCAATGCCTTATTTACGTCACCGTCGTTCACAGCTATTATTCCGGCAATTACAACCATACTAACTGCGGTCATTGGGGCTGTCGGACCAGATATCTGTGTGCTTGTTCCGCCAAAAAGAGCCGCGAAAAAACTGACAAAAATAGCTCCATATAGTCCAGCGCTTGGGCCCAATCCAGAACTTACTCCAAAAGCGAGAGCCAAAGGTAGGGCAACAATTCCAGCCGTGACACCTCCAAAAAGGTCTCCTTTTATATGTTTAAAGTCAAATAAATTCTTCATTGAAAATCTTTTATTAATTTAATTAATTAAGCCGCAATAGAAAATAATGGGCGCTTCTAAAACTGGTCTAAAGTTTAAGTAGTAAATTTTGGAGGAGGAAGGTGAACGCTCGATGCATGAATGAAAGAATCGTCTCCATAGAAATTAAACATACAGATATCCTCTTCTAAACTGTAGCTAGAAATTTTTGACAATCCCTGTATTATTACAATATCATCATCTATACTTGGCTCAACTTCTTTTTGAGATTCTTCTTCAACGATATCTAGCAGTGCAACTTCATCATACTCCAGATTCAGTAAATTCGAAACCGAAGGCGCTAATATTGAGAATACCAGTGAAAACAAAAAGCATAATGCCAATATAGACTTTGTCATAAAAGCGGTTCAATTTTAACAAATATAACAGCAAAATTGATTTAAAGATACGCCCCCTTGTTAAAATAACCATAAAATCCCTTAAATACTAATTGAAATTTGATCCCATAAAAAAGAGCATCGAAATCGACGCTCTTTTTTATATTTCTAGAATCAATATATATAACCCTAAGATTAATTTGCAACCACTCGTGTATCAGTTTTCTCCCAAGTATTCACATTTGATATTCTAGAATCCTGATAGGCAACCTCTTTTTGAATGGCTCCCTGATAGAAAGTCCAAGTCCCAACTTTATCACCATCGTTATAGTTAGCGACTGCAGTTTTATTTCCTTTGACATCATAACTTACCCACTCTCCATGTAATTTATTATCTTCTGTGTAAAACCCAGTTTGAGCTACAACGCCATTCTTATGAAATAATGTTGCTTCAATAAGACCATTATTCAAAACATAAGCACCTTTTTTACTAACTGTTTTGGTCTTACAACTCTGGGCAACCATAACATTTGCTGAGAACAATACTACTAATACTAAAATAAGTTTCTTCATAACAGAGTAATTTTGGGATTTCATTAATCAAATATACACATGTCTTAACTATTATCAAACTATTTCTTAACGTTAAATTTACATTGGCTGCTTAACTACCTTATATTGTACATTTTAACTTTAAAGATTTAACATTGGAGTTCGGGTTCTTGTTAATGATTTTTTAATATTCTCTTCACAATAACTCTATATTAGTATCTTTTCTTTGTAACGTACTTTTCAAAATCGTTTAGTTTTTGTCGACTAGATTCCAAAGTGCATTAGCTGCCTCTCACAAGGCAGCTTTTTTATGCACTAAAGATAACAATTAGGAAACATTAGGTTAACATTGGTTTTAGTTATTTTGCAGCGACAAAAACTTAATACGATTTTCATGAAATTTCATTCCATTGTTATAGTAGCGATATTATGCTTTTTTTTTAACGCAAATTCTCAAGAAATAAATGACGCCAAATTTGGGAAGGGACTTATTAATTTTACATCTAAAGACAGCTCATTTAGTGTAAAATTTGCTCCAAGGTTTCAATTTAGGGCAAATACTTCTTGGCTTCACGATGGAAATCGTTACGGTGAACCCTCACAAAAATTTTTAATACGTAGAGCCAGATTAAAATTTGACGGTTATGCTTATAGCCCAAAAATAAAGTTCAAGTTGGAACTTGGGTTATCCAACCGAGATATTTCAGGAGCCAATGAATTCAATAGTAACAGCCCGAGGTACATACTGGATGCCGTTATTATGTGGAATTTTTATGAAAATTTCGAACTCTGGGCGGGGCAGACTAAACTTCCCGGAAATATCGAACGAGTGGTATCTTCGGCCAACCTTCAGCTAATTGATCGATCAATTTTAAACAGTAAATTCAATATAGATAGAGATATAGGGTTCCAGTTAAGACATCACATAAACATAGGAGAAAAATTTGTCATTAAAGAAAAAATTGCCTTATCCCAAGGGGAAGGAAGAAATGTAACCGTAGATAACCTTGGTGGGCATCAATATACAGGGAGAGTCGAGCTCTTACCATTTGGATTGTTTAAATCAAAGGGTGACTATAAACAGGGGGATCTTAAGCGCGAACCAAAACCAAAGTTGATGGTTGGTGCTACTTACGATTTAAATAAGGATGCTGTACGAACAAGAAGTAATTCAGGAACGTATATGACAATCGTAAATGGTTTTTATCAAACCAACATCACAACTATTTTCGTTGACGGAATGTTCAAGTATAAAGGCTTTGCTTTTATGGGAGAATATGCCAATAGAGAAGCTGATTCACCGATTGCAGTTGAAGAAGATGGAACAGCAACTGGCGATATTGTTCTAGAAGGAGATGCATTTAACTTTCAAGGAAGTTATTTATTAAAAAGCAATTATGAATTTACCGGACGATATTCTTACATTAACTATTATGAAGT
>JBLHIC010000026.1:0-26622 GCA_047614245.1 Flavobacteriaceae bacterium | reverse complement strand
TACACAAGATAAGAACAACTGAGCAAGCAATTTTGGTAGGCACTACCACTGTAAAATTAGATAACCCAGCCTTAACGGCTCGGGATTGGGTTGGCACAAACCCATGGCGCGTGGTAATTGACAGACTACTGAAACTGCCCGAAGAAGTTTCAGTTTTGGACAGAGAGGTGAGAACAATTATTATTACCGAAAAAGAGACAAACCATAAGGAAAACCTGTTTTTTGAGAAAATAAATTTTTCAGAAGATCTAGCTTCTCAAATATGTGATGTGCTATATAGGTATCAAATTCAATCTCTAATTGTTGAGGGGGGAATGAAGACGCTTCAGACCTTTATAGATGAAGAACTTTGGGATGAAGCTTTCATTTTCAAGGGAAATGTAAATTTCGAAAATGGAATTGCTGCTCCAAAATTTCAGGGAAGTCAGTTTTCCGAAGAAAGAATAAAAGAAGATACTCTGCAACGATTTAAAAACCATTCCAAGTGATTTATTTAGCCCTAAGTGTCTTGTCCTCTGTCATCATTTTCGTGACCTTCAAACTTTTTAGCAAATATCAAATCAACACCCTTCACGCAATTGTCGTGAATTATATAGTTGCTTGTATTAGCGGAATCGTTGCCTATGAAAGTTCAATCGACTTTACTGAAATCCCTTCCTATGAATGGTTTTATTACACCTTGGGCTTAGGGGCGCTATTCATTATCGTTTTTAATTTGATGGCTATAACGACCCAACGTAGTGGGTTATCAGTTGTTTCCGTAGCAACAAAAATGAGCGTTGTTATTCCGATAATTTTCGGGTTGGTTTATTATAAAGAAAGCTTCGGAGTTTATAAGATAATAGGGGTTCTACTCGCCTTAATAGCGGTGTATCTCGCCTCGAATAAATCCAGAGATGGCATCTCAGTAAGCCCTAAGGGGTTTATTTTTCCATTACTTGTATTTATTGGAAGTGGAATTATAGACACTAGTCTAAAATTTCTTGAAAATTCATTTGTAGCCGAAAATGATGTTCCCATTTTTTCGGCAACCATATTTGGTTCGGCAGCATTCATTGGGATAATTGTTTTAAGTTTTAAAGCAGTTCAGGGGAATTTCTCATTTCAATTTAAAAACGTTTTAGGCGGAATTGCTTTAGGAATACCCAATTACTTTTCAATATTCTTTTTAGTGAAAGCTCTTAGAAGCGATTTATTGGATAGCTCTGGAATCTTCACAGTTAACAATGTTGCAATTGTAATGATATCAACACTTTTTGGAATTATTTTGTTCAAGGAAAAATTATCTACTAAGAACTGGTTAGGTATTTTGCTGGCTATAATTAGTATTTTTTTAGTAACACTTTCAGGCTTTTAATGGAAAAAGACACCTACAAAACAATTATAAAAGCTTCACCTGATTCATTATTTAAAGAGAAGGGGAGTAAATTTTTAGGATACGCCTTTCCTGTGACCAATGAGAATCAAGTAAAGGAATGTGTAAATCATTTAAAGAAAGAGCATTACAACGCACGACATTGGTGTTATGCGTGGCAACTGGGGAAATCTTATGAAAGCTATCGTGTAAATGACGACGGTGAACCTTCAAACAGTGCAGGTATGCCAATATTTGGCCAGTTACAGTCATATGATGTAACTAATGTTTTAATTGTAGTAGTCCGTTACTTTGGCGGAACGAAGCTAGGTGTTGGTGGATTAATGCAAGCGTATAAAACGGCAGCACGGATGTCATTAGAGGCCAGCACTATTGTTCAAAAAACTATTGACGAACACTTTTTAATAAAGTTTGATTATCCCGAAATGAATATTGTCATGAGAATTATTAAAGAAGAAAAACTATCCATATTGAATCAAAAAATGGAACTGAATTGTGAATTTAAACTTGCCGTGAGAAAAAAGGATGCCAAACGTATTTTTGATTTATTTCAAAATACTTACAAGGTTTCTATCAAAAAGGCATAACATTTTATTTGGAATTTTTCTTTTTCAAGCATCTTTTCAAACTGTTTCTGTTTAAAATTAATTGATTCTCTCTAACAGATAATCTGGCGCCTTTCTTAACTTATTTGTAGCACTATTTATAAAGACCAAGATAGTGGACGCATTTACAAGAAGTTGCCCCTCCTGATTGTGGATTTCGTAATAAAATTCGATTTTAAAAGTAGGAATTTTCTTTAGAGTTGTTGTAATGGTTATTAAGTCATCATAATGAGCAGGATGCTTATAATCAATCGTCAAATTTACTACGGGTAAATGTATACCGTTCTCTTCCATCCATTTGTAAGAAAACCCCATGCCCCTCAGCCATTCCGTCCTTCCTTGTTCCAGATACTGTGCATAATTGCCATAGTATACTACTCCCATTTGATCTGTTTCTCCATACCTGACTCGAAGAGTTGTTTCTGTTTTTTTCAATTTATATAGTTTAATAAAGGAACTTATTCGTAGATTTGAACTGAACACAGTATGAGAAAAAAAAACTCAAATTCAACACGTATTCTATTTTTTTTTTCACTTTTTTGTTCACATATTTGTAATGTTCAAAGAATACAACGAAAGCGTTTTTTCTATTTCCAAAAAGCGCCCTAAAATACTAATTAAAAACCTCTATTAATAACTATGAGCAAGACTGCCGAATCAGTTTGGAACAATTGTTTGTCCTTTATTGAAGATAATATTACTTCTCAGGCCTACAAGACATGGTTCGAGCCTATCAAAGCGGTTAAGTTAACAGACAGCGCTCTTAATGTTCAAGTACCTAGTAAATTCTTTTACGAATGGCTAGAAGAACATTACGTCAAATTATTAAAAGTGGCACTTACAAAAGAATTAGGGACCTCAGCCAAACTAGTTTATATTATTAGAATGGAAAATACCTATGGAAACAAACAGCCATTTACTGAAAAAATTCCAAGTTCAAACAGAAGTAATTCGCAATCCTCGCAGGAGGTTGATGTGCCATTGAAGAACAAAAGTCCTGAACTTAAAAATCCGTTTGTAATTCCAGGTATTCGAAATGTAAAAATCGAATCTCAATTAAACCCCAACTATAATTTCGATAACTTTCTCGAAGGAGAATCTAATCGTTTAGCCAGATCTGCAGGTTTGGCAGTTGCAAATAAACCTGGAGGCACGTCTTTCAACCCATTATTAGTATTTGGAGGTGTTGGTCTAGGTAAAACTCACCTTGGTCATGCTATTGGTGTTGAAATTAAAGATAAATACCCTGAAAAAACAGTTCTATATATTTCTGCTGAAAAATTTACACAGCAATATATTGAATCGGTAAAAAAGAACAATCGAAATGATTTTATACATTTTTATCAAATCATTGATGTATTAATCGTGGACGACATCCAATTACTTTCTGGTAAAACTGGAACTCAAGATGTATTCTTTCATATCTTCAACCACTTACACCAAAATGGCAAGCAAGTTATTTTAACAAGTGATAAAGCACCCGTCGATATGATTGATATCGAGCAGCGTTTGCTATCTCGATTTAAGTGGGGTCTTTCTGCCGAGTTGAATCATCCCGATTACGATACCCGTGTCGCTATAATTAAAAATAAATTGTATAGAGACGGTGTGGAAATGCCAGAAGAAATAGTAGAGTTCTTAGCCAATAATATTAAGACCAATATCAGGGAATTAGAAGGCGCTATTATTTCATTAATAGCACACTCCTCTTTTAACAAAAGAGAAATCACAATCGATCTAGCGAGAAAAATCGTTGATAACTATGTGAAGCACACTAAACGCGAAGTGTCAATAGACTACATTCAGAAAGTAGTAAGTGATTATTTTCAAATGGACGTCGACACTTTACAATCTAAAACACGAAAACGACATATTGTACAAGCTAGACAGTTGGCCATGTTTTTTGCAAAAAAGCTTACAAAAGCATCTTTAGCATCAATTGGTTCACAAATTGGACAACGTGATCACGCAACTGTTCTCCACGCTTGTAAAACGGTAGACAACCTTTCAACTACAGACAAGCAGTTCAGGAAGTATGTTGAGGACCTCAATAAGAAATTAACACTCTAGTTTATTATTCTTCTGAATTTATTCCGAAATATTTATTATTTTTAAGAATGCAGACAAAAATACTCATGGTATGCTTAGGCAATATTTGCCGTTCTCCATTGGCTGAAGGTTTATTAGCATCTAAGGTGGATAGCAGCAAAGTTCAAGTAGATTCAGCCGGAACAGGTCACTGGCACATAGGAAATCATCCGGACCCAAGAAGTATAGCAATCGCCAAGAAATACAGTTTAGATATTTCACAACAACGTGGAAGGCAATTTTCAACCAACGACTTTGCCAAATTTGACTATATATATGTTATGGATTCTTCGAATATGGAGAACGTTTTATCCCTTGCTACAACCAACGCTGATAGAGATAAAGTTAGCCTCATCTTGGATCATCTCTTTCCAAATGAAAAAGTAGACGTGCCAGACCCTTATTATGGCGGTGATTTGGGGTTTGACAATGTTTATCAAATGCTAGACGAGGCCTGTGAACAAATTGCAATCAAATTGATGATCTAGCTAAAATTAGGATTACGCGCTATCCTAAGAGTTTCATTCTTGATATAATTTTTTCAAGACTATCTCCAATTCAATTTTCAAACTTAATATTCTACCAAACTATAGATATAGTATTTTTATTGACTGGATTTCACTAATTTAGTAAACCAAATAAAACCTGCTATGAGAATTATTATATCTACACTTCTATTTCTTTTTTTCGCTAATCTTTCTGCCCAAGATATTGAGATTGAATTATTCAAAAATGGATTCTCATCTCCCGTCGATTTACAAAATGCCGGTGATGACCGTCTATTTGTAGTAGAACAAGGTGGAAGAATTAAAATATTACAATCTGACGGAACGATAAATCCAAATCTCTATTTAAATATTTCTTCGCAAGTTTCATCTGGAAGCGAACAAGGGTTACTAGGTTTAGCTTTTCACCCGGACTATGCCAATAACGGTTATTATTATGTTAACTACACTAAAACTAATGGAGATTCCAGAATATCTCGGTTTTCAGTAGATCCTTCAGACCCAGATAGCACTCTTTCAGGGTCGGAGTTAACAATTATAGAATACGATCAACCCTTTTCCAATCATAATGGAGGTGGAATTGCTTTTGGAGGAGACGGCTATCTGTACATTGCTGTTGGAGACGGAGGTAACGGTGGGGATCCTGGCAATAGAGCTCAAAACACAACGATACTTTTAGGTAAATTACTTCGTATTGACATAGACAATACATCAACTGTACAAAATTATAGTATTCCAACCGACAATCCCTTTGCTGGAAGCACTGTGGATGCAGAAGAAATTTGGGCTTATGGATTAAGGAACCCATGGCGATTTTCATTCGATAGTCTAAATCAAGACTTATGGATTGGTGATGTTGGGCAACAAAATGTTGAAGAAATTGACCGAGCGGGAAGCACCGAAGCTGGCCTTAATTACGGCTGGCGTTGTTATGAAGGATCTGCTCCATTTAATACCGGTGGCTGCCCACCTATGCAAGACCTTAAATTTCCTATAGCAGAATATTCTTCTAGCTCAAGCACTTCAAATTGCTCAATTACTGGAGGGTATGTGTATCGAGGAAGTATCTATCCAGCCATGGAAGGCCTCTATTTCTTTGCAGATGTATGTAGTGGACTAATTGGTACAGTTGATGCTTTAGGAAACTTAACCGATCATGGTGACTTTAATGGCTCATGGGTTAGTTTTGGCGTTGATGTAAACGAAGAATTGTACATCGTAAATATTGGCGGAAGTATCTTTCGTGTTATAGACACGGCTATTATTGGCACTTCTGAATTCGACAATCCGTTGTCAATAGTAATGACACCGAATCCAGCTACGGAAAACTTAAACATACTAGTTGAAAATGACCAAATTAGATCAATTTCTATTGTAGATATAAAAGGAAGCCTATTACTGAAAGAAGACAACCTTCTTTCATCTTCTATTAACCTTGATGTTTCTTCATTAAGTCAGGGGTTTTATATAGTTAAGATTACTTCAGTAAATGGTAATTTCAATATTAAAAAATTAATTGTAAAATAATGGTTTTAAAAAAGAACCTATTTCTTATTATTTTCATGGTTTTAACGACAATTTCGAAATCTCAACAGATAAGTGTTGAAGAATTTGCGATTGGTTTTCAAGAGCCTTTAAATATTCAGAATGCTGGCGATGAGAGACTATTTATTTTAGAAAAAAGCGGATTTGTTTATAGAGGAAATAAATATAGTGATATTGCTGGTTTATATTTCTTTGCAGACGGTAATGGTACAATTGGCTCTATTGATGAAAATAATAATTTACTTAATTATGGAATAATAGAAAGCTCATGGACAAGTTTTGGGATTGACATTAACAATGAAATCTATCTAACAAGGTATTCTGGGTCGGTTTATAAACTGAAGGGAAGTGTTCTGAACATTGACGATTCTGCTATAAAAACGTTAGCTATAAAATAACATGCGGCCAGAGAAAGGAAATCTTTATTTAATACCTTGTACTTTGGGCGACACCCCACCATTGGAAGTTCTGCCTCTACTAGTGAAAAAGACTGTTGAGAACACCAACCATTTTATTGTTGAACACGAGAAGAATGCGCGAAGGTTTATTAAGAGTATTGATTCAAAGAAAAACCAGGCTGGTTTGGTAATACAGGAGATAAATAAATTCACCAACGAGGATGACATTCCTCAAATGTTATCGCCCTGCTTGGAAGGATATAATGTAGGAGTAATTTCAGATGCCGGTTGTCCTGGAATTGCTGACCCAGGAGCCAATGTAGTGATGGAAGCGCATCGAATAGGAATTAAAGTAATACCTCTTGTTGGACCATCCTCAATATTAATGGCTATGATGGCTAGTGGTTTTAATGGTCAAAACTTTGCTTTTAATGGTTATTTACCTATTGAAAAAGGAGAAAGGAAATCGGCCATTAAGCGGCTTGAAAAGTTATCGATAGAATTTGACCAGTCACAATCTTTTATAGAGACTCCATATCGTAACAATCAATTATTAGAAAGTCTATTAAAAACATTGCATGGCGAAACAATGCTTTGTATTGCCTGTGATATTACTCTTTCATCGGAATTTATTAGAACGGCGACTGTTAATGAATGGAAAAAAATAAAGGTGGATCTTCACAAAAGACCCACCCTATTTATTCTTCAAAACTAATTTTCTTATTTTATAATACTTTTGCCTTTCTATTAGGAACAATATTAGAAGTATCATAGCCAGAAAACTTCTTTAAATAATATCTAATTGAGGTACCATTAGCATCCTTAAAACCTTCAGCTCCGTAACTTCTTAAAAATTTCTTTACGTTACCAGCTCCTGCAAGGTGAGCAGCTGCCAGTATTCCAGATTCGGTCACCTTAACACCACCAATATATCTTCCATCGAAACGTTTAATGTCTCGTCTCAATATCCATTTATTTCTTGACGTATATGCTCCAAAAGCTTTTTCTTGAAGGCTAGCATCTTTCATAAATGTAGAAGCATTATAAATTCCAATCATCTTCAATGTATTTTTTGAAAATTGGTATTTACCCATATATCCATATCTATTTACTACAGTATAGCTGCCACTAGACTCCTTGAAACCAACAGCTTCTTTAAAACCAACATACGTTTTTCCTAAGAATAAATCAAAAACTACATCTTCCTCTAATGCAGGAAGTGCGTCACTCTGGTTAGGTACACGGAAATTAAGAACCATACCTTCTGTCTTATATGTTGACAAATCAACTTTCTTGAAAGACAACGTACTCATCGCAAAAACCGATATGATAAGAATTAAGGCGATATGTAATATATTTTTCTTCATTTTTAAAAATTTAAGTGAGAAAATTCACACTTTATTTTCAGCGTGCAAAGATAAGGTATTTTTTACAAATCTGGTCTTTAGACTGTTAATAAATGTTAAAGAGAAAGCACACGATACAATAAATACATTTTTTTACAATTATATTGTACAAAATTAATCAAGTGACTCATAATAAAAAGCGACATTTATCATATTTAGAAAAATAGGTGTGAATGAGAGAAACTCCTGATACAATTAACAAACAGATTTTTATGAAGATCTACTGATTTTCAATAATGTCTTATAATCTACACCAACTAGAACAACTACCAGAATACTCCGCTAATAATCATCCCGAGAAATTTCTAGATAATACCAAATACCAATCTAACCATATAATGTCGCATATAATTAGCCTCTTTTTAGCTCATACTTCGACTTAACTCAGCACAGATATTTCAATATAAAATAAACCCGCAGATATCGCTATGCGCTGGTTTTCTATCTCATCTGAACTAAAAATAACTCAAATTAGGAATACGACAATACACAATCAAATTGTTATAAGTGAAATTCTAGCGATTCACGCCGTTGGCATTAACCCAACGTACATATTCTTGTTTATTTCGGATATGCTGTGAAAAAGTTTTGGAAAATTTATGGTAGCCAAAATTATTAACATCAGCAACAAAGAAAATGTAGTTGTGCTTTTCGTAATTAAGAACACCTTCAATAGATGATATATCCGGCATTGTAATTGGTCCCGCAGGAACACCTGAATACTTATAAGTATTGTATGGAGAATCTATTTCTAGATCCGCATATAATACCCGTTTTATTATTTGATCAAAATCATTTTCTGTTAGTTTTTTCGCATAGATAACCGTTGGATCGGCCTGTAAGAGCATTCCCTTTTTTAAACGATTCAGATAAACTCCTGCAACTCTTGGACGTTCTTCAACTTTAGCGGTTTCTTTTTGAACAATGGCAGCAAGAGAAGTAACTTCCTCTTTGCTTAAGCCCATGGCCGAAGCTTTTTTTAATCTTTCAGTATTCCAAAAAGCATTGTATTCCTTAAGCATTCGGTCACGAAAGTTTTCAGCTGTGGTATTCCAATAAACTTCGTATGTATTAGGTATGAATATAGCCAAAGTCGTTGCTTCAGTTAGCCCTGCCTCCTCTAAAAATGTTGAATCCTTAAATGCCTTCAAAAGTGAGAGACTGTCCGCTTCAATAATATTCGATAAGTGACCAGCTAAATTCTCTAACCGCTCCTGATTATTAAACTTTACGAAAATTGGTGTGTTTTCACTCCTAATTGTATTAACAATATCATTATTATTCATTCCCTTCTTAAGGATATAATGACCCGGTTTAACATTAATGGGATAGCCTTTTCTATTTGCGACCGCTTCGAATGCAACAATATTATCGAGTAATGGCTTTAATTCTTTTGTAACATCACTAAATCTTGAACCGGTAGAAATATAAATATGTGCTTCTTCATTATTAAATGCTGTATTTGTCGTAAAAACACTGGAATACACATAATAGGCAAAACCTCCCATTATTAATAATCCAATAAGGGCCAGCGCCCATAAAATTTTCTTAAAGTACATCTTTAGTTAATTGAAATAAATGTTCATCTTTAAATTTTCCTTCAGAATAAATCCAATCTTTTTTAATCCCGGTCTGCAAGAAACCCACCTTGGTGAATAACTCAATGCTCCGTTCATTATCTCCTGTTATGTTTGCATATAACTGATGCATATTTAGATGTGTAAATGCATAGCTACAAATCATTTCCATAGCCTGAGAAGCATAGCCTTTACCCCTATCAGCTTCATCAAAAATGACAATACCTAAACCGACTCTCTGGTGTTTTGGCTCAAAATCGAACAAATCAACAAACCCAATAGAACTCTCATCTGAAGCTAACGTAATTACTAAACGTAATTGCTTTGCCGAATAAATATCTTGATGCGAATTATCTAAATATTGCTTAAGAATATATCTGGAAAACGGAGTACTTGTATTACTAATTTCCCACACAGATTCATCATTTTCCAATTTATATAGAAAATCTAAATCAGATGGCTCCAGAGCACGCAGTACTATGTCTTTCCATTTTAATGTTATCATAACCAAATACCTTTAAAAACGAATGATGCAGGACCTTCTAAAGATACATTAATATAGACACCATTCGAGTGATCAAATCTAACCGTTAAAACACCTCCAAGAGTTTTTAATGTGACCTTGTTAGAATTCACAACCCTTGTCTCAAAAAGTGACAAAGCAACTGCAGTCACACCTGTCCCGCAAGACAGTGTCTCGTCTTCTACTCCTCGTTCATATGTTCGTACTGAAAATATACCGTCTTCTATTTGCTCAACAAAATTCACATTCGCACCGTCCGTTCCATAGACGGAATGCCGTATTAAAGCTCCATTCGTTTTAACCTCAAAATCCTTTAAATTTTCTACAATCGCTACATGATGAGGCGAGCCAGTATTTAAAAAGGTATAATTTTCTGAAATAACGATGTTTTTAACATCATTCATTTTTAACAGTACTAGACCATCTTTTATTGTGGCCTCATGAAGTCCGTCCACCGCTTCAAATTTTGCAAAATCACCAATAATACCAAGTTGTTTTGCAAATTTAACAATACATCTTCCACCATTACCACACATCGAACTAAGATTTCCATCGGCATTATAATATACCATTCGAAAATCCAATGAAGGATGTTCTTCTAATAATATCAGGCCATCTGCGCCTATACCAAATCTTCTATCGCATAATTTCTTTACAAACTCAAAATCATTTTTTGGAAAACAATCGACACGATTATCAATCATCACGAAGTCATTGCCGGTACCTTGATATTTATAAAATGAATTATTCATTGAGGCAAAGGTATAAAAAGACTAATGGAGTTTAACTCTTTTTATTTTGTCAATTCAAAGACTTAATTGAAGCCTAATTTTTTGTTAAATGAGTGTTAAAAAAGAAACGGTATTAAAATATACTCGCCTTATTATGGTTGAATTGAATGAATCTAAAAACACTTTAGTTATGAAACAGTTAGTTCGTTTATTTTTGGTAGCTCTATTTGCAGGGGCAACAACCCTCGGAGGATACAAATATTTTATTGAAGAAGAAACAGCAACATTTACCTCACAGGAAAATTCTTCTTCGTTTATCCCAACCAATTTTTCTTCTACATCAAATCCGATGGACTTCGATTTTACGGGAGCTGCAGAAAAAACAATTCACGCCGTTGTACATGTAAAAAACACAACCTTTAGCAAGCAAGCAACAAACGTTATGGAATATTTTAGTGGCGGAGGACGAACGCGTGAAACTGTAGGATCTGGAAGTGGTGTTATTATCTCACCAGACGGATATATAATAACAAACAATCACGTAATTGATAAAGCGACTCAATTGGAAGTAACTTTAAACAATAATAAAATTTATCAAGCTGCATTAATAGGAACCGACCCAAAGACCGATATTGCTTTAATTAAAATTGAGAGTGACGAAAAATTACCGTTTGTCCCATTCGGTGATTCAAATGACATAAAGATTGGCGAATGGGTATTGGCTGTTGGTAATCCATTTAATCTGACCTCAACCGTAACTGCAGGAATAGTAAGTGCTAAAGCTCGGGACCTCAATGAATTTGACGGTAACCCCCAATCATTCATACAGACAGATGCCGCAGTAAACAGAGGTAATAGTGGAGGAGCATTAGTAAATATTAATGGAGAATTGATTGGTATTAATACGGCCATTTCCTCGGAAACAGGTTCTTATGTAGGATACTCGTTCGCGGTACCTTCGAATAATGCTAGAAAAGTAATAGAAGATATAATGGAATTTGGAGACGTACAGCAAGGTATTCTCGGAATTAGAGGCGGTAATTTAAATTCAAAATCTGCCATGGAATACGGAGTTGAAGAGACACAAGGAGTTTATGTTGCCGGAATTGAAAAGGGCACCGGTGCGGATAAAGGTGGTATTCAAGAACGCGATATTATAAATCAGATTGATGGTTTAAGCGTGACAAAATTTTCCGATTTGACTGGTTATTTAGGATCGAAACGTCCAGGAGAAGTTGTTCAAGTCACTGTAGTGCGCAATGGTAGCGAAAAAACAATTCCAGTAACTTTAGTGAAACTCGAAACCTATGAAATAGATTCACTTGGTTTAGAAGTGAAAAATGCCAGTACGACAGATTTGAGAGACAGAGATGTTGCAAATGGTGTTATAGTCACAAAGGCTTTAACTAGAGACATAGCTCAATATAAGCTAATTGGGGTCTTGATAACAAAAATTAATGATAAAAAAGTCTCAAGCATTGATGATGTAAAAGATATAATGGCAAACAGAGATTTTAAGTCGCCAATTAAAATGACTTTTAAGAAGCAAAATGGCGAATTAAACACATTTATTTTCAGATAAGTTCAGATACTTTCTGAAAGGATTACCCCTCTAGTCTTGATTGGTTTAGAGGGGTATTTTATTTTTATAAAAATTACTTACGAAAACGATTGAAATAACTACTTTTGCACAAAATTCACAACCCTTAAAACACCACTATTATGAGTTTCGATGAAGTTTATGAAAAAGAACTGTCTTTTCAAACCGATCGCCGTAAGGCTACTGTAGAGTTCATTAGTATTATTAGTGATCTTTGGTATGATAAATCAATCGAGTTGATAATATTCCGCAATCAAATTATTGATCGTAACGTAAGTGAAATTCTGAATATTCACGAATATGCGGCTGAATTTGTTAAAAAGCCAATTTCAATATTTGACTCAGTTGAAATTGCTCAGGCTATCCAAACACTTGACCTTCCTCCCGCAAAATTGGACATTGGTAAACTAACCTACGAATATCACTTGGAGGATAATAAGTATTCAAATGCACTCGCATTTGTTTCTGACAAACTAAAAGATGCAAAAGAAACGGAGACCATCACACCGAAAGATGTTGTATTGTATGGCTTCGGAAGAATTGGTCGTTTAGTCGCGAGAGAGTTAATGACCAGAACTGGTAAAGGAAATCAAATGCGTTTACGTGCCATTGTAACTCGTGGAAAAAATGACGCAACGGCACTAGAAAAAAGAGCTTCCCTATTACAACATGACTCCGTTCACGGTGATTTCCCTGGAACTGTCCGCGCAGATGCTGAAAACAATACTTTGATAATAAATGGTACGACTGTCCATATGATTTCAGCAAATAGTCCGGAAGAAATAGATTATACTGCCTACGGTATTGATGACGCACTAATAATTGATAATACAGGAGCATTTAGAGATAAAGAAGCCTTAAGCCGCCACCTTGTGCCCAAGGGAGCTTCAAAAGTATTGCTTACTGCTCCAGGCAAAGGAGTGCCTAATATTGTACACGGTGTAAATCACAAAGAACACAATCCGGATACAGTTGACATATTCTCAGCAGCATCCTGCACAACGAATGCGATAACACCTGTTTTGAAGGCTATTGAAGATACATTTGGGGTAGTTCAAGGACATTTGGAAACTATACACGCGTATACTAACGATCAAAATTTGGTTGATAACATGCATAGTAAGTACAGACGTGGTAGAGCAGCAGCCCTTAATATGGTAATTACTGAAACGGGTGCTGGAAATGCAGTAACAAAGGCATTACCATCATTTGAAGGTAAATTGACTTCAAATGCAATTCGAGTACCGGTCCCTAATGGTTCATTGGCAATTTTAAAACTTGAGTTAGAGACTGAAACTTCGATTGATGCAATTAATTCAGCTATAAAAAAATATGCCTTAGAAGGTGATCTAGTAGAACAGATAAGGTATTCTTTGAATAATGAACTAGTATCTAGCGACATCGTTGGGTCTTCTGCTCCTTCAATTTATGACAGTAATGCTACAATTGTAGCAAAGGATGGAAAAAACGTTGTGTTATACATATGGTATGATAACGAATATGGGTATAGTCATCAAGTTATTCGATTGGCTAAACATATTGCTAAAGTAAGAAGATATACTTACTATTAGTCTTTTTCAAAAACAATCTAAAAAGCCCGTTGTCGAACCAACGGGCTTTTTTATTTATTGACATATAATGACTTGATACTTATACCAATTTAACATTCAAAGATCGTATTAAATCTCCCATCCCTTACGATAAGCTCGTTTTACCCATTGATTTGCCATATCATAATTGGTTACTTTCATCGCATCACCATCCCATTTTATAGTTCGGCGTCCTGGATAATTGAAAGGATCCCAATCACCCAACTTTTTACCTTCTTTTAGTATTTTTTGCTGATATGCCTTTAGGGCTAGATTCCCCATTAATACAGCTTCTGTTAAAGGACCCCCATATGAAAATGGCGATGAAGTAATTCCTCCGTTTATACAAGCATCTACCCATTCGCCTTGGTGCGTAGTTTCTACTCTTTTTATCGTCTGTGCAGGTGGCTTGAAATCTTTCATTCGCTCAGCTGGCAATAATCTTGGGTTACCCGAATAGGTATCAGTTACCATAATCCCATCACTTCCATGGAAAATACTTCCTCCCCCTTGAGCCCCTGGACTCTCACCATCTTTTAGTTCTACTGGAAGGTCTGGCATAATACCGCCATCGTACCAATTAAGTGAGACATCTCCATGTTTCTCAGTGTCGAATTTTAATCGCACTATTGATGAGGGTGGGCAGGTTCCTTTATAATCGGCTTCTACAAAGTCTCCGGACCAAACGGTTGTACAACTCGCTTCAGCTTCATAAGGAAAATGTAGGCCTAATGTCTTAAACGGAGTTTCCATAATATGACACCCCATATCCCCCATTGCACCAGTTCCAAAGTCCCAAAACCCTCGCCATTTAAAAGGCAAATAGTTCGAATTGAAATCACGCATTGATGCAGGCCCCAACCATAGGTCCCAATCCAACGTCCCGGGAATAGGTTCCCTTTGCGTAATACTTCTAAAACCTTGAGGCCAAACTGGACGGTTAGTCCAACAATCTACCCGATGAACCTTACCGATAACACCGGCATTAATCCATTCTTGTGCTAATCGTATACCATCCCCTGAGGCACCCTGATTTCCCATCTGAGTTACAATACCCTTTTCCGCTGCGACTGTCGCCATAAGCCTAGCCTCATAAATATTGTGAGTTAGTGGCTTTTCGCAATACGTATGCTTTTTCGCATTCATAAATGGCAGAGAAATAGCTGCGTGAGTGTGATCTGGCGTAGCAACTGCTATTGCATCTATATCCTTTAAGTCGTTGTCGTATATTTTTCTGAAATCCTTGTATCTTTTAACATTGGGATGTGCCGAATAAGTGCCGGCAGCTCTTACATCATCGACATCACAAAAAGCTACAAATTTTACCTTTCCGGTCTCATGAAGTCCATTAATGACGCCTCCACCTCGACCCCCAACACCAATGGCTCCAACATAAAGGGTGTCACTAGGCGGAATATGAATACCTCCTAAAACAAAGCTAGGTACAATTGAGAAAGCAGCTCCGACGGCTGCAGATTTCTTAACAAATGAACGACGTTTCATCTTTACTATTTTATGGTTGATTTCTAAAGATATGAAAAGCTTACCAAAATTTTATATTTAAGGTGTCTCTATTATAATATTTATACATTTTAAATGTTTAAACTCATACATATAAAATTAATTCGTGCTACCAGAAATCATTTATCTCAACTTTCTCAGTTATTCTATCCATATCGAGTTTTTCACAAGCAAACTTGAAATTTGGCTGGGGCCAGAGATTTTTTAAAAGACCGATTTCGAAATAGTGATTCGGTAATTTTTATTGCTATTGCTTCAGATGGAACTTGATTAGGCTTTATGCAATTATATCCAAGCTTTTCCTCGGTGTCGATGACGTCTACCTATATATTAAATGATCTCTTTGTCACTTCCGAAGCAAGAAAAAAAGGTGCAGGCGAAGCACTAATGGAAAAGGCAAAACACTTTGCTATTTCGCGAGGTACGAAGGGACTCACGTTAGAAACTGCTATTGACAATCCTGCTCAAAATTTGTATTTACGTCTAGTATTTAAAAAAGACAGCGATGTGAATCATTATACTTGGGAGGTATAATTTACTTTAATTACATTATTTTTACATTTTAAGACAAAAGACATGGATCATCTTACCAAACTAGAGGAAATGCTGAATCAAGCAAACCTCGAAATAAAAAATGGTAAGTATGAAGTATTACTGTCAACCCTTCGGAAATATCATGATTTAAAAGTGCTCTTAGACAAGGCTGTTACTATTCCAGGAATAACCTTATCTACTATGTATAATGAGTATGCAATAATGTTCGAGCAACAATCTAATTTAGATATTGCCATTAAACATTATAAAAAATGTGCGATGAGCACCTTAGATAAAAATGTTCTAACACGGGCGAAAGAGTCTATAGAACGATATAAAATTAAGAAAGAATTACGCTAAACCATATGCGAATAGATATAATTACCGTACTACCTGAATTACTTCGAAGCCCTTTTGAAGCGTCTATATTGAAACGCGCGATTGACAAGGGACTTGTTTCAATACATATGCATAATTTAAGAGAGTTTGCCACTAACAGCTATAATCAAATTGATGACTACCAATTTGGAGGTGGCGCAGGCATGGTGATGATGATAGAACCTATAGATAAATGTATATCCAAACTTAAATCCGAACGGGATTATGACGAGGTTATCTATATGACTCCCGATGGGGAAACATTGAATCAAGGGATTGCAAATCAAATATCATTGAAAGAAAACATTATTATACTTTGTGGTCATTATAAAGGTGTAGATCAGCGCGTACGAGATCATTTTATTACAAGAGAAATATCCATTGGTGATTTTGTTCTTAGTGGTGGTGAGTTGGCCGCAGCAATTGTTTGCGATGCTGTAATCCGACTTATTCCCGGGGTATTAGGTAATGAAACTAGCGCCCTAACAGATTCCTTTCAGGATGATTTACTAGCGCCGCCTATCTACACAAGGCCTTCAGAATACAAAGGCTGGAAAGTTCCTGATATTCTATTAAGCGGTCATACCTCAAAAATTGAAGCTTGGCGAGAAGCAGAAGCACATAAAAGAACCGAAGAGCTTCGTCCAGATTTATTGGAAGAATAAAAAACAACTAATATCCTTGTGACTCGAAGTACTCTTAAAAAAATAGAAACTTATTCCGTTCCTTCGATGGGCGGTCGAATTCGTCTTTCGGATGTAGCGGCAGGAACCTTCAAAACAATTCTGTCTCGGAAAGGATTTAAAAGTGCAATCAAAACCGGACTAGTTACCTTGAACGGTAAAATTGCTATAACAGCTGACTATATTTCGGGTGGTGAAATTATTGAGTTGTTTCAGAATCCACTTCGAAATAATAAACCCTCAATAGAGCTAAAATTAGAAGTCATTTTTGAAGATGATTACCTCGCTATTGTATACAAACCAGCCGGAATTGTTGTAAGCGGGAATAGAAAATATACTTTGGAAAATGCATTGGAACACAATCTTGCTAAAAGCACACAAGAAGATGCCTTATTTAGACCAGAACCAGTGCATCGATTGGACTACTCTACAAGTGGCCTTTTAGTTATTGGAAAAACATCGCGCGCACTCATAGCTTTGAACAAAATGTTTGAAGAAAAGTCTATTCAGAAAACATACCACGCAATTACTATTGGTATTATGAATGATGATGGAATCATCGAAGATCATATCGAAAACAAAAACGCTAAAACATGCTTTAAGGTTTTAAAAAGAATCGAATCACGAAAATACGAATCCCTTAATCTTTTAGAACTCACTCCGTTTACCGGGAGAAAGCACCAATTAAGAATTCATTTGGCATCTGTTGGCGCTCCAATTTTGGGAGACAGGAAATATGGAAAGGAAGGGCTAATTGGCAGTGGAAACGGCCTATATCTGCATGCTTCTGGACTCACTTTCATACATCCGGTGACCAATAAACAAATTTCAAAGAACATACCTTTGCCAAAAAATATTTTAAGATTATTTCCTAGCTCCGAAGATATAGGTAAACAAAAGATAATAATAACCACTTTGAAGAAACCGGCTAGTGTTAATAAACATAGATAACACCAATTTGAAGAGCATTTACAAGGTGAAAATAAAGCTGAAGACCTTTGTTTAAAATATTCGAATAAAACTCATTGTTTTCAAGATAGAATACTTAATTTCGCATCCACTTAATTCAACCTCTGGCGAAAAACGTGAATGTTGTTTTAATAAAACTTTATTAGAAAATAAAAATGGAAGAGTTAATTAAATTTGTTCAAGACGAATTTGTTGCGACAAAAGATTTTCCTCAATTCGGAGCAGGTGATACGATTACCGTATACTATGAAATCCGTGAAGGTGAAAAAACAAGAACACAGTTCTTTAAAGGAGTAGTGATTCAGGTTAAAGGAACCGGGCTTACTCAAACTTTTACTATTAGAAAGATGTCAGGAACTGTAGGTGTTGAACGTATTTTCCCAGTGAATTTACCAGCACTTCAAAAAATAGAGATCAATAAGAAAGGTAATGTACGTAGAAAACGTATCTACTACTTTAGAGGTCTTACAGGGAAAAAAGCTAGAATCAAAGAGAAAAGATACTAGTCTAATCCACAAAATTAGTTTAAAGCCTTCAAGTTTTCTTGAAGGCTTTTTTATGAACAATTGTTAAAAACTACAGTTCATAACAAGTTAATATATAAACACTTATAAATAATTATTTTTAACACTCTTGTGTTATATTTACAATATCGAAATGATATAACAGTCGTTTTGCTAGTATAGAGAAACGTACTTTATATGCTTTTTTTAGTTGTTTGAGACTTGAACGAAACTAGTTGCCGAACAGGTCGAGATTAAGAGAAGTTTGAGATTTTATTTTTAGACAAGTTGGCTTTTAGTTAACAATTCAAAAAATAAAAGTCTCGTTGAAATAAGTCACAGCTGCAAGCTTATAATAAACTTGCCTTGAATGTGAAAATTAGTTGGTAACGATTTGTTTCATCAAGAAGCCATATCAGAGTAGAAATACGATGATATGGCTTTTATTGTTTTCAAGACTTTCCGAGTAAAATATACCACTCCACTCCTTTCAAAAATTATTCAAATCGCTATCTTTGAATTTCCTTAAAAAATATTTATGACCAAAGCAGCAAAAATTATTTATACTCAAACTGATGAGGCGCCGGCTCTTGCCACTCGTTCCCTTTTACCCATTATTAAAGCCTTCACAAGACCATCTCAAATATCAATTGAGACGCGGGATATATCTTTAGCTGCAAGAATTTTGGCCCATTTCCCTGAGTATCTAGCGGAAGATCAACGCGTAAATGATTCTTTGAGCGAACTCGGAGAACTAGCAAAATCGCCTGAAGCTAACATAATCAAACTTCCAAATATTAGTGCTTCAGTTCCTCAACTTGTAGAGGCCATTACTGAATTGCAATCCAAAGGTTATAACCTACCTGATTATCCAGAAGATCCTAAAAGTGATCAAGACAAAGAGGTAAAAGCCAAATATAACAAGGTTAAAGGTAGCGCCGTAAATCCAGTACTTCGTGAAGGTAATAGTGACCGTCGCGCACCGAAAGCAGTTAAGAATTACGCCAAGAAAAACCCGCACAGTATGGGAGCTTGGACTGCTGACTCAAAAACACATGTTTCTACAATGTCTCATGGTGATTTTATGCATAATGAGAAGTCAGTTACAGTCCAAGGAGCTAAAAAAATATCCATTGTTCTTACTAAGACAGATGGCAGCCAAACAATGCTAAAGAAGGATTTAGCAGTTCAAGACGGTGAAATTATCGACGCGACAGTTTTAAATAAAAAAGCATTACTAGAATTTTTAAAAGCACAGATTCAGGATGCTAAACAAAAAGATGTTCTTTTTTCATTGCATATGAAGGCAACGATGATGAAAGTGAGTGATCCAATCATTTTCGGACACGCTGTTACGGTTTTCTTTAAAGAACTTTTTGAAAAATATAAATCCGACTTTGATGAAATCGGCGTGGATGTAAGAAATGGTTTTGGAGATTTAGAAAGTAAAATCGAAGAGCTTTCCGAAGAAAAAAGGAACGCTATAAAGGCCGATATCAAGAGAATATATGATGAAAATCCGGCATTAGCAATGGTAAATAGCGATAAAGGTATTACCAATTTGCATGTTCCGAGTGATGTAATTATTGATGCTTCAATGCCGGCAATGATTCGGAATTCAGGTCAAATGTGGGGTCCCGATGGTAAAAGCAAGGATACTAAAGCAGTTATACCCGACAGTAGCTATGCTGGGATTTATGAAGCGACAATTGATTTCTGTAAAAAACACGGTGCTTTTGACCCTACTACCATGGGAACAGTCCCTAATGTTGGCTTAATGGCTCAAAAAGCTGAAGAGTATGGATCTCACGACAAGACTTTTGAAATCTCTGCTAATGGCGTCGTAAGTGTAATCGACGACGAAGGAAATACGCTGATAGAACACACCGTTGAAACTGGTGATATTTGGAGAATGTGCCAAGTAAAAGATTTACCGGTTCAAGATTGGATAAAACTAGCCGTTAGTAGAGCCCGCGCTACCGGAAGCCCTGCAGTATTTTGGTTAGACGAGAATCGTGCTCACGATCTTGAAATAATTAAAAAAGTAAAGAGATATCTGCCAAATCACGATGTTGAAGGGCTTGATATAAAAATTCTTTCTCCAATAAAAGCCACTGACTATACTTTGGAGCGTGTGAAGGATGGAAAAGAAACTATCTCAGTTACTGGTAACGTATTACGTGATTATTTAACCGATCTTTTTCCAATTTTGGAGGTAGGAACAAGCGCAAAAATGCTGTCAATCGTTCCATTAATGAATGGCGGCGGTCTGTTTGAAACAGGTGCCGGAGGTTCAGCGCCAAAACACGTTCAGCAATTTGTGGAAGAAGGACATCTGCGATGGGATTCTCTTGGAGAATTCTTGGCTATTGCCGTTTCACTTGAATTTTTAGGAGATAAGTTTAACAATCCTAGCGCTTTATTGCTCTCTGAAACACTAGACGAGGCAACAGAAAAACTATTAGAAAATAATCAAGGGCCTTCTCGAAGGGTAAATGAATTGGACAATCGTGGAAGCCATTTTTACTTAGCGCTCTATTGGGCGGAGGCATTAATAAATCAGAACAAAGACGCTTCATTTAAAAACCTATTCACTCCAGTGTATAAAGAACTTATGGAGAATAAAGAGAATATTCTCAATGAATTATTAGCCGCACAAGATCATAAAGTTGAAATTGGAGGTTATTACCTGCCGACTGAGCACTTAGTTGTGGAACAAATGAGACCAAGTAAAACGTTTAATGATATTTTAAAAAGAATAAACTAAATATTTGTTAAAAAGCCTTCAAAAAAATTGGAAGCTTTTTCTTTTACTTATTTTTGTGAAAAATTAGATTTGAAAAAGCTTTTATTATTGCTCTTTTTCTTAGGAAATCATTTTGTATTTTCTCAAGAAAAGTTTACACTTAGTGGCACCATTGCTGAAGAAGAATCTGGTGAAACCCTTATGGGGGTTAATGTTATAATTCCAGAGATTCAAGCTGGAGCCATTACTAATGAGTACGGATATTATGCTATCACACTTCCAAAAGGAGACTATGATGTCTACTACAGTAGTCTAGGGTATTCTTCAATAAAAAATACAATCTCACTCTCTGAAAACTTAATAAACAACATCGCGCTCCTAACAAGTACTGAAGAGTTAGATGAGGTGATCGTGAAAGCTGATTTTGAGAAGCTAAATATTCGAAAGCCACAGATGAGTGTAAATACTCTAACATCGGCGACAATAAAAAAGATACCTGCATTGCTAGGGGAAGCCGATGTATTAAAGGCTATTACATTATTACCTGGAGTGACAAATGCGGGGGAAGGCGCCAGCGGATTTAATGTAAGAGGTGGATCAGCAGATCAAAACTTAATTCTATTAGACGAGGCTACTCTATACAATTCATCTCATCTATTTGGTTTCTTCTCAGTTTTTAATCCAGATGCTATAAAGGACATTACCTTGTACAAAGGTGGCATCCCTGCTCGCTATGGTGGCAGAATTTCCTCGGTACTTGACATCTATCAAAAAGATGGGAATAATAAAAAATATAGCGCTACCGGAGGTATCGGCTTGGTAGCAAGTAGATTGTTGCTAGAAGGACCAATTATTTCAGAGAAGGCCTCATTTTTAGTAGCGGGAAGATCTAGCTATGCTCATCTTTTCTTACCCTTATTTGACAATGACAACATAGCTTATTTTTACGATTTAAATACAAAGCTAAGCTACAACGTCAATCAAAATAATAAACTCTTCCTATCTGGTTACTTCGGAAGAGATGTCTTTAGTATCAGCGACACCTTTTCGAATACTTTTGGAAACACAACCCTGAACATACGCTGGAATCATTTGTTTTCTGAAAAATTATTCTCTAATCTTTCGTTGATCTATTCAGACTATTATTACGGCCTAGAACTTAAATTTGTAGATTTTCAATTTGACAGCGGAATTCAAAATTTTAACCTCAAATATGATTTAACACATTACCTTTCAGAGAATATTGAATTGCACTATGGTTTAAACAGTATCTATTACAAATTTAATCCTGGAGACGTGAATCCGACCAGTGAAAACTCTGGTATTAACGCGTTTAAATTAACGGACAAATACGCCTTTGAAAATGCGGTATACCTTGATGCCGAAATTGAACTCAGCGACAAACTAGCTATTAAGGCAGGATTGCGCGTATCAACCTTCAATCGTCTTGGACAAGAGTTGAACGTTTATGCCAATGACAATGCGATACTTTACGATACTGAACTTAATGTGTATCAAAAAGCCGACCCAATCGGTACGGAGACTATTAGTCGAAGTAGTACAATCAAGTCATTCGCTAATCTCGAACCTCGATTCGCTATGGCTTATCAATTGAATGAGTCTTCGTCTGTCAAGGCAAGTTATAACAGAATGTCACAATATATACATTTGCTTTCAAATTCTACTTCTCCTACTCCTTTTGATATTTATGCGCCAAGTGGAAAATACATTGAACCACAATTAGCAGATCAAGTCGCGATCGGATATTTTAAGGAATTTGATGATTTCTCTATTGAAATTGAGACTTATTACAAGGAGGTACAAAACAGAATTGATTACGTCGATGATGCCGACTTAATCGCAAACAATGCGGTAGAACAAATCATCCTCAAAGGAGAAGCAAGGGCATATGGTTTAGAAATTCTAGCTAGAAAAACACAGGGAAGACTGCAAGGTTGGATTGCCTATACACTTTCAAAAAGTGAGCAACGAACTCCCGGAAGAACAGAGTTTGAAACAGGAATTAACAATGGAGCATGGTATAATTCGATATGGGACAGAACCCATGATATCTCAATAACTGCTCAATATGAATTAACCAAGAAATGGTCCTTTGGTGCAAATATGGTCTTTCAAACTGGGCGACCTACAACCTTCCCCACAGGACAATATGAATTCAATAATCTTGTGGTGCCAGTATATGAAGCACGAAACGCGAGTCGACTCGATGCATATCATCATTTAGATCTATCTGCAACATGGACACCAAAACCAGAGACAAAAAAACGATGGAAAGGTGAATGGATTTTTAGTATTTACAACGCTTACAATCGGAAAAATGCCGCATCAATTTCATTTAGAGAAAATTCAGACACTAATCAGAATGAAGCAGTTCGATTGTCAATTTTTGGAATTATACCGGCCGTTACGTATAACTTTAAATTTTAAATTATGAAGAAGGTTATAGTATTACTTTTTATCTTCGTCTTATTTACTTCTTGTGAAGAAGTAGTGGAGATAGATTTGAATGCAAGTGAACCAAGACTAGTGGTAGACGCAAGTATTAATCTATTCGTAGATGGGACTTCAAACTCCAGGGTAAAGTTGACATTAACCGCACCCTTTTTTAACAATCTAATACCAGAAGTGGACGATGCATCTGTAGTGATTACTGCCGATAATGGTATGGTTTATTCCTTTAATTATACGGAAGGTGGTATTTATAAAAGTTCACTTGTTCCCATAAGTGGGATGAACTATACCTTAGAAATTAACTACAAGGGGGAAACCTATTCGGCTACAGAACAACTAAACGCCGTTAGTAGTTTGGAATTTGTGGAACAAAATAACGATGGTGGGTTTTCTGGTGAGGATATTGTTTTAAAGGCATTCTTTACCGATCCGCTTGGGATTGGCAATCACTATTTCTTCGAAGGGACTTCGGAGCGTGGCGTTGTGTTGGACACCTTCTTTGACGAATTTTTTGATGGTAATCCAATTTTTGGATTCTATCGAGTCGATGACCTAGAAGCCGGTGACGAAGTAATCTTCAACCTATACGGGGTGAATGAACAGTTCTATAATTTTATGTTTGTATTACTTCAACAGGGCTCTGATAGAGGTGGCGGACCATTTGAAACGCAACCGGCAACGGTAAGAGGTAATATGATAAACGAAACAAATATCGATAATTTCCCCTTGGGGTATTTCAGAATGTCTGAAGTTTCTACCTTAACTTATACGGTTCAAGAACTCTGATTATAGATTTATACCAATTTGATTATGTAATTTTGTACCTGATCAAAGCGGTATTAGGTTCTTATAATAGATCCTAGAATCGAAATTTCAAATTATCAATTATGAGTGAAATTTTACTTCTAAAATCGTAAATTTGACTTATGAGCTTTACAAAAACTACAGAGTCAGATTCAGATTATGACAATTTAGAAAACTTGAGTGTCTCTGAGTTGCTTCAAAATATTAATTCTGAAGACAAAACAGTTCCTCTTGCAGTTGAAAAGTCCCTCCCTCAAATAATAAGACTAACCGAAAAAGTATCTGAAAAGCTTAAACAAGGTGGACGATTATTTTATATAGGAGCCGGTACGAGTGGGCGACTAGGAGTTATTGATGCGAGTGAGTGCCCTCCTACTTTTGGTGTTGAACATGGGTTGGTAATAGGTATAATGGCAGGTGGTGATAAAGCAATTCGCAAGGCTGTTGAATTTGCCGAAGATTCGTCCGATCAAGGTTGGAATGATTTATTAGAACACAATATTTCACCTAAAGATATCGTAATCGGAATTGCAGCCTCGGGCACTACCCCTTATGTCATTGGTGCCTTACAAAAATGCAATGAGAATAGTATTTCTACCGGATGTATTACCTGTAACGAAGGAAGTCCTTTACACAAAGTAGCCAATGATCCTATTGTGGTAGTTGTTGGTCCAGAGTTTATTACAGGTAGCTCTAGAATGAAAGCCGGCACCGCTCAGAAACTAGTTCTCAATATGATTTCTACTGCGGCCATGATCCAATTGGGTCGTGTAAAAGGAAATAAAATGGTCGATATGCAACTGAGCAACAATAAATTGGTTGACAGAGGAACCCGAATGGTTATGCAGGAACTAGAGATTCTAGAAGACGAAGCAGCCTTTTTACTAAAGAAACACGGGAATGTCAGAATTGCTATAAACGCATATAAAAATGGGTAAACAACACACCGACACAAAGCTATTATTAAAAGGACTTAAACGTTTAGCATTAGGCGTACCATTTATAGTTCTTACCACCTACATACTTACTTTTGCGTTCCTAAATAAAGAAACTATTCCTCTTTATATATTTCTCACCCTAGGAATTATAGCAATGGGAGTTACAATTTATTTAATGTTCAATGGAATTAAACTGATTCTGAAGTCCATATTTTAAAGTATTATGGCAACTCCTTTTTTCATCCCTTCAAAAAGACCGTGCTTTTCGCTATATCTTTTTTATGTCAGTTAGAGTAAATCACTCGAAGCGGATTGTATCAAGAACATAAAAAAGGATGCCACTACAATCACTGTTGCGTTTTAAACATCATTTCAGTATAGCATTTGATCTAAAGAGAGAAACCCAAAAAAATTTAAATTTTTAATTCTTCTTTCTCTTTCATCTTTCTTTTAAACTCTATCTCTATTAACCCAAAAAACACCCCTAAAGTCCTCTCAATAATTTCACCTAACATCCATCACAGTCACTTCGAGTGAACTTCAAATTACGCCAGTAAATTTGAATTTAGTAATCGAGAAGCACTCCTTTTTCTTGGGTTCTGAGTATTTAGTTTGGGTTGCGTTTCTGAATCATTATATGGGAATTAATAATCAAAACGAATAAGGGATGCCTTTTAGAATACATCTTTTTTGGTTATAGTTACCATATCACTTTTATGAGTATCTCCTCCTAGTAGCCTTAAAAAAAGCAGTTTTATGGAGACATCGGTAAAAACTTAAAAATCTGTAGATACATAAGGTGCAAATCAAGGAGCTTCGTATACTCCAATTAATATCTATAGTGAATTTTATATGAGTTTAAGGCAAAAAAAACGACTCTTACGATTATTAAGTACCGAATCATGTTCTAGTTAGCGTCATGAGATTGCCACGTCGGCCGATGGCCTCCTCGCAAAGTCGTACTCACAAGCTTAATTGGAGTAACGACTTTGCGAGCCTTTTTGGGCGAAGCAATCTTATGAGGCATTCGGGTACGATTATTAGATAACCATTTGAGTTCACTCCAAAAAAAAAGACCCAATCGTTAGATTGGGTCTTAAAGAAGGTTTACCCGGATCTATAAGAGACGGG